>JAFYFR010000004.1 GCA_017543645.1 Bacteroidales bacterium | reverse complement strand
GGCTTGAAGAACTTCCTGACCTTGTGCTACTTCCACTATGGCTGCTACCACTGTGGCTTGAAGAACTGCCTGAGCGTGTGCTACTTCCGTTATGGCTCGACGAACTTCCCGAATGGCTGCTACCTGAGTGGCTGCCGTTGCTGTATCCGTTTGAGCGGTTGCTGTTTGATGAGCCGCTGTGGCTGCTCGACGAACCGCTATGGCTGTTTGACGAGCCCGAATGTGAGTAGTTGCGGTTGTTGCCCGAACCCGAATGGCTGCTCGACGAACCCGAATGTGAGTTGTTGCCTCTGTTGGTGTAGCCCGAATGTGAGTTGCTGCTGTGGCTTTGGCTGCGGTTTACGTCGCTGTTGCGGTTGCTCGGAGCACTGCGCTGATAGTCGGGACTGCGGTGAGGAGCGTCTCTGCGGTAGTCGGGAGCGGGACGGTGGTTGTAGTGGCTGCGGTTGTAGTTCCAACGTGCGTGGTTGTAAGCGTAGCGGTCGTAGCCGTGTACAGGGTAGTGGTATGCGTACGAATAACTGTAATGATAGCGGTAGGGGCTGCTATGGTAAACCACAGGACGATAGTAGTAATCGTAGTGGTAAACGTGATGCACGGGGCGGTATCCGTAATCGTGCCAAACCACCACTCCCGGACGGTAGTAAGAATAGCGGTAGTAACTGTGCCTTACGCAGTTAGTGTAATAGCGGTGGTAAACCACGGGACGGTACCACGAATAGTAGAGCGGATGCCAATAATAAGGTGTGGCAGCCACGGTGATGATAGCGGCGGCGGCACCGATGGTAAACAATCCGTCGTAGTAGGTTTTGCGGATAACGGTCTTGGGGTGATGGAAACGTTTGATTCTCACCTCGTACGAGTCGTAAACATCGTCTTCTATTTCGTAAACGCCGGTGTTTTCGTAGTAACCGTCGTTGTCGTCGTACTCGTAATAGTCGCTTTGTGCGCGGCCTGTAACTGCGAAAGCCGCCAAAAGCATTATTAAAAATAATTTCTTTATCATAGTCTTAAATTTTTATCGGGTTAGACATCTTTTAATCATTATATCGAAATATTTGCTATAATTGTTGGCGAATAAAAATTAAAATGAATCCGCCTGATGCTAAAAAAAGTTAACAAGCATAATCCAAATGTCAAAAATAATGTTTTCCTTTGTAATCTGAAAATTTTATTACGGAATTTATTAAAAAAACAGTATACAGATGGCTGATTTTGTAACAAAACGAGCAGACGATTACTCAAAATGGTACAACGATTTGGTAATCAATGCCGACTTGGCGGAAAACTCCGCTGTTAGGGGCTGTATGGTAATCAAGCCCTACGGTTATTCTATTTGGGAAAAAATGCACGACGAACTCGACCGTATGTTTAAGGCAACGGGTCACAAAAACGCTTATTTCCCTATTTTTATCCCAAAATCGTTTTTTAGCCGTGAGGCCGAACACGTAAAAGGCTTTGCCAAAGAGTGCGCTGTGGTAACTCATTATCGCTTAAAGAATTCCGACGACGGCAAAGACATCGTGGTAGATGAAAACGCAAAACTCGAAGAGGAACTTATTGTTCGTCCCACTTCCGAAACCATTATTTGGAACACATACAAAAATTGGATTCGCTCTTACCGCGACCTCCCGATTCTCGTTAACCAATGGGCAAATGTGGTTCGTTGGGAGATGCGCACACGTCTTTTTCTCCGCACCGCCGAATTTCTTTGGCAGGAGGGACACACCGCTCACGCCACCAAAGAAGAGGCTTTGGAAGAGGCTACACGTATGCTCAACGTTTATGCCGATTTTTGCGAAAACTTCCTTGCAATTCCTGTATTAAAAGGTGTAAAAACTCCCACCGAGCGTTTTGCAGGTGCGTTAGAGACTTTCTGTATTGAGGCTATGATGCAAGACGGCAAGGCTTTGCAGGCAGGCACATCGCACTTCCTCGGACAGAATTTTGCTAAGGCTTTCGACGTTAAATTTCTCAACAAAGAGGGCAAACAAGAAACCGTTTGGGCTACATCGTGGGGCGTTTCTACACGTCTTATGGGTGCGTTGATAATGACTCACAGCGACGACAACGGTCTTGTGCTTCCTCCCAAACTTGCTCCTATTCACGTGGTTATAGTTCCGATTTTCAAAAAAGCCGAAGATCTTGCCGCCATCAGCGAAAAAGTTGACCCAATAATCAAAGCCCTCAAAGCCAAAGGTTTAGAGGTGAAAATCGACGACAGCGACCAAAACAAACCTGGATGGAAGTTTGCTCAATACGAACTCCAAGGCATTCCTGTTCGTCTTGCTATTGGTATGCGCGACGTTGAGAATGGCACAATTGAGGTTTTCCGCCGCGATACATTAGAAAAATCGTCGGTATCTATCAATGGCATTGAGGATTACATCGTAAAACTTTTGGACGATATTCAGAAAAATATGTTCCAAAAAGCCCTCAAATTCCGCGAGGAGCACACCTACAAGGCCGACACCTACGACGAGTTTAAGGCTCTTATCGAAAAAGGCGGCTTTGTTTACGCACCTTGGGACGGCACTGAGGAAACCGAGGCACGCATCAAAGAGGAAACCAAAGCCACAATACGCTGCATTCCGTTAAACAACCCCTTGGAAGACGGCGTGGATATGATTTCAGGCAAGCCCTCAAAACAGCGCGTGGTGTTTGCCCGTTCGTATTAAAAAAAAGTTTAGGTATTAATACCTGAAAATAAAAATGTTAAAGAATTTTGTAAAAAAAGTTTCAAAAAAACAGCTGCAAAAGTTTGTAGATACGAAAATGAGTTCTATCTTTGCACCGCGTTTGAGAAAACCAAGTTCTTTAACATAATGCGGGAATAGCTCAGTTGGTAGAGCACAACCTTGCCAAGGTTGGGGTCGCGAGTCCGAGTCTCGTTTCCCGCTCTTTTTCAGATAAATAACGTTTATCGTGGATAGCCCGGGTGGCGGAATTGGTAGACGCGCGGGACTTAAAATCCCGTTGCCAGAAATGGCAGTACCGGTTCGATGCCGGTCTCGGGTACAAAAGTTTTTTGAAATATTTATTTTGCGGGAATAGCTCAGTTGGTAGAGCACAACCTTGCCAAGGTTGGGGTCGCGAGTCCGAGTCTCGTTTCCCGCTCAATTTTTCTCCATATTTTTCATTTTTTTTAAATGATGCGGGAATAGCTCAGTTGGTAGAGCACAACCTTGCCAAGGTTGGGGTCGCGAGTCCGAGTCTCGTTTCCCGCTCTTTTTTTATAATCCTTTCTGAATATTCCAAATCTCGTTGCAAATCACTCCCGCAATTATCAAGACTACATAATACCACTTGATTTTTTTCTGCAAAAAATTAAACAAAGTAGTTTTTTGAATCACAAGGTCGCGTACTGACCAAAACAGCAGAATAATCATAGCCGTCCCAGTAAGCACCGAAAGAGGATTCATCATAAACGCTTCCACCGGCATAAAATGGAAAAAATATTTCAATCCACGGGTTGTGCCGCACGCCGGACACGGATAACCTGTGAGTTTTTTTACGACACACACAATAAAATGCGGAGTCCCCGTAGGCAGGCTGCACAACATAAACCACAACATAGCCGACACATCGAGAAACAACAATGCCGCATATCTATACACCACAGGGGTCTCCTGCCTTGAAAGCGAAAACATCGCCTTGAAAAATAGCATTACCTTTTCCATAACATAAAAAAGGCTCCGGCAAAAAACCGAAGCCAATTTTTTCTCTTTAAAAAAAACGAATTTTTAGTCTTTTTTCAAAGGTGTGCCGTCTGCCATAGGCAACTTGTCGGTAAAGATCATAATCAAGTCGTAAATTGTCCAGATACCGCAACCGCCGAAGGTAATCAACTGAATCCACCAGTTTTTGTAACCCATCATAAGACGGTGGATACCTAAATATCCAATAAACCAACAAATTAAGATCATCATCATTTTCGATTGGGGCTCTTTAGCAGCTCCTTGAGGTACGTTTTCTTCTGCCATAATAATATTGAATTAAATTGTTAATAAATTTCGGTGTAAATGTACGACTTTTTTTTTATATGTCAAGTTTTTTTAAAAAATTCTTTCAAAAAAAATTTCTGTTACCAAAAATAACAGTGCAAACATCACAAACCACCGCCACAAAGGCTTTGAGGATGCTGTTTGCACAACTTTTTCTGCAAAATATATGCCAGCGGCATCTAAAATATTAACTTTCTTTAACAATTTTGCCTCTAATTTTTCTGCTGTTTCGTCTGCTGTGTAGTATTGCAATTGCGATTCGCTGCGGCTATAGTTGAACGACAACGCGGCAATGTCCACTTCGTTTACTTCCAAATCATAAAATCCGGCTTTTGTAACTCCGTTTTCAGCAAACACTATGTAGTTGTTGCCAGCGTCAGGACCAGAGATGCGCGGTATTATGCCGTATCCGTCGTCCTTCTGTTTGATATATATTTTTGAGCCATCGGTAAAATTGTCGATTTTTTTACGTATGCCACTGTTGGATCCTATCACTGAATAAGGTGTAGATGCATCTCCGCAAGTGGATGCGGCATTGTAAATCAACGGAACAAACAACCTGTGAGTTACAAAATTGCCCGAATTGGCATCCAACGGACAATAAAAGACATAGACATGACCATTGTTGTAGGAGGTATGTGTAAGCATTTTTTTATAAGAGTCGGTTTCCACAATAATATCCTCGCCAGCGTAAGCGTTTGACATTGAGTTAAAATACTTTGTAATAAGGGGCAAGTCGGTTTTTTCTTTCAAATCCTTAACAGCAGTACGCAGAAGCGGCGATGTAACGTCGATTTTGGAGACATGACAACTAACTGTGTCCTTGGAAATTATAGAATTGCATTGCAACATATTGAGCAGATAATTGTAGTCGCTGATATTACCCGAAAACGACGGCACAAATATCAAGTTGCCTCCACCCGAAACAAACGAGTGAACTGCAGCCGCCAAATGATGTGGAATCGATGTCATCTGATTTAGTATCACCGTCTTATAACTGTTAAAAGAAATATCCTGCCTATTAATATCGGTGCAAATATCCAATTCAAAATCAGCATCTTTACCCAACAATGCCGAAAAATACTTGTTGCTCTCACCGTTACCTATTAATAACACCTTGGCAATTGTATCTAACTGATATGAAAAATATAAAGTGTTGTCGAAATCTACGGGAAAATCGTTGATTCCCAGCACTCCTCGCACAAACTCCTTTGTTTCGTTAACATATTTTACGCTGAGTTCCTTGCGCTCTCCCGGGGCAATGCTGAACGATTGCGCGCTCTTTTGTTTTCCGTTAACTACCAATGTCAGTGGAATATTGTTGCAAGGTTTTGTGCCATAATTCTTTAACACTACTGTTATATCCTCGTGCTGACCCACGCGCCTCAATGGTGTGTTAAAGATACAAGTATCGATGGCAATGTTGGCTGTTTCGGTTTGTGATATAGGCACAAGGCTTATTTCTGTAAGCGAGTCGGCCACAACGGCATCAAAGTCGCAGATATTCTTTTGAAAATCTGAAATCAAATAGATGTTTTTCTGCGAGCCGGAAGGTATATCAAGCAAGTTGAGATTCTGTTCTGCCTTTCCAATCACCTCCGAAAGCGTGCGTACCGATGGCGAAACAGTTACATCCTGCAAAAAATCCCTTATCGACAATGCGTTGACCAAACGGAAATGCTCTTGCGAAAAATCGTTTGTTATGAAAAGGAATTTTGTTTCGGAAGGATAAGCGTCGGCAATTTCGAGAGCTCTGTTTTTGGCAGTCTCAATAGCAGAAGCTTGATTCTCACCAGTCTGCATACTAAACGAATTGTCTAAATAGATTACAGGCGGAGCTTGACGGTTTTGCAAAGACGATGACGGAGCAGTGTTTATAACCGGCTGGGCAAAAGCCAAAACCAGCGCGGCTATAGCAAGCATACGCAGAACCATAAGCAAAATCTGCTGTAGCACAGATTTGCGCTGAGTGGTCTGCCGTATGTTCTCAAGAAACCGTATATCGCTGAAATATACGGTTTTGTATTTTCTAAAATTAAACAGATGTATTATCGGCGGAATAAGAACGGCAAATCCCGCCCACAGAAACATAGGATTGAGAAAAAACATTTTAACCTCTTATCCCCCTATCTGTTTTTGGGCAAGATCTATAATCGACTCGTTACCAGGAGCTATCATGCACATAACGTTATCGAATATTCCGTCGGGATTTTTTGCGATAACATGATAAAGCTCGGCAAGTCCGTCAATTCCGTTTTTGATGTACTGAATAATCTCCTCATCGGTTGCAAACGTGCTTATCAACCGGTAATGGGGGAACTCCACTCCTACTCCGCCTCTGAATGTTGAGTAGCTGGCTTCGTTACTTGTAGTCCATCCGGCAAGCTGGTGACGGAAAAATTTCAGATACTGGGTTCGCAACTGAGGATTGGAACCGTTGGTTCGTACCAGCACGTTAACACCCACATGACTATAGGCTCTGCCCGGAACGTCCTCCTTGCGGAAAAATCCAGAATTGAATCCGAATACGTATGTCATTTCGTCACGCACAAAACCGAGTCCGTAAAAATGCCAATCCTCGCTTATGCGCTGGTGCGTATATTTACCAAGACGCTCTGTGTAATATTCGCGTATCTGGTTGATGATCTTTCTACGACGTTCTTTTACTTCTTCTGTTTCTACCATTTTTGAATCAATAAATAAATTCTGTTTGCTGTTTTGTTGTCTGTTTGCAGGTTACAAATTTATGAAAAATTTTCAAATATGCTTTTTTTTCCTACATTTTTACTGATATTTTAATATTTATTCGTCTCGACGTAAGCCTGTCGGGTACGGCGTATTGTGCAAATCCGTTTTCGCTGACGTTGTCTTGCGACGGCACTACCGTTACCCAGCTGTACGAAACAGTGTTTTTTATATCAAACAAGTTGAAAATATCCACACCTATATTAATAGACTTCCCTGCCTTGAGCCTTTTTTTCCACAATGCTGCTTCCAATCCGAAATCTGTCCGCAAGTAATGCTTTGAACGGAAAACCGCCATATATCTCGGCGAATTTTCAGGTCCGAACGGCAAAGGTGCCGCATACACTACTGCGATATTCATGCCGAGAAAGTCAAATTTCGGAAAAAAATCACGAAAATTTAAACTTGATACTAATCTTCTATCCTCAGGACGCGGCACAGAGCCATGTCGGTCGTCTCTGATGTCCTCCTCTGTTTTAAGGAAAGAGAGGCTCAGCCACGAATCCAATCCCTTGACAAACTCGCCATAAATCTTAAAGTCAGCTCCGGCGGCATAACCGTCGGCTCGTTGCGAGGCATAATAGGTGATTTTAACGTTGTCAACTGAATAAGGCATTATGTCGGAGAGTTTTTTGTAATAAAGCTCGGTGGTAATCTTAAAAGGCCGTCCCCACATCAAAAAATCGTGGTAGACACCCGCCACAACATGGATAGATTTCTGCGGACTCCGTGAGAGAAGATCCGTGCCGTCGGAATTCATCACTTCGCGGAAGGTAAGCGGCTGCACATATCTGCCCACCGACACGCGGAACGTATAGTTGTCCAACATCTTAGGCACAATAAAGAACGAAAGCCGCGGACTCACAGAAGTCTTCTGCGAAAAATCTGAATAGCAGACTCTTGCACCAGCATTGGCAGAAACGCTCACATCCAAAAATTCAAACTCGTATTTGTCGTACAGGTATGCCGAAAAATCTGGTCGTGCCATAGCCGTCCTTCTGTCCGCATAACGGTACATTGCCAACGACTTTGACGAATTAACAAAATACCCAGCAGAATCCATTGTCTGCCATTCGTTTACAGAGCCTTCCACATCGTAAAGCACCGATTGAGCGCCCCATCCTACTTTGTTTGACGCTCCGAAATAGACACCGCTGTATTTGAACGTTGCGATATGGGCTCTGAGGTTATTGCGTGCATGGCTAAGGCTCTCCCCCACGCCAATGTCGGTAGCAGTATTGTCGGGCTGTCCGAACTTTCGATCGAGATTGCTAAGAAGGTAAGCCGCCGCAATATCATAGCCCACATTCTCTTTGAGGGCATACACTGCTGCTGTAACAGTCATTTTGATACGCTGACGGTCGGAATACTCAATAGCGGCAGCCCCCATCGCGCTCGAATAGCTGTCTTTTTCGCTTCCGGCATAATAGATGTTCATTTGAAGCGCATCCTGCAATGTTCCAAACGATGTCGACTGGCTCTCTGGTGTAAAAGAATACTTGTTGGCTGAGATTATTCCCAAAGCCCAAAAATTGAATCCCGGAGAAATTTTATACGAAGAAAACAGCTGACAATCAGCGTAAACAGGGTTATACTCACCTGTTTTTTCGAGAGAATTGAGTAAATATTTAGAGGTGCGGTATCTTACACCAGTAAGCCACACGAATTTTTCGTTCTTGGAGATTCCTTCTCCCGCTGCCGAACATCCTAACAGTCCCGCCGTAAAAGAAACAGATTTTGATTTTGGACGGCGGTACCAGACGTCAAGCACTGAAGAAAGTTTGTCGCCATACTCAGTACTGAATCCACCTGACGAGAACTCAACTTTGCCAGCAAGATCGGAATTAACCAACGAAAGGCCCTCCTGTTCACCGCTGCGCACAAAAAGAGGACGATAAATTTCCACACCGTTTATATATACAAGATTCTCGTCGAAACTGCCACCGCGCACATTGTATTGTGAGGATAGCTCCGACACAGAGCTGACACCCGGTTGCATTTTAACAATCTGCTCAATATAGTTGCCATCGGCAGAAGTTGTATGCAGAAAATCACCTCTGCTAATTTCCTGACCGCTTTTGTTTGTATGCCCAGAAACAGTTACTGTATCAATAAACATCTGCATGGTATCGCTCTGAGCAGCAAGATACAAAGGGTGCAACACAATTAACAACACCAATTTAAATATGTAATCAAAAGGTTTCATGTGGCAAAAATATCAAATACCGAATAAAAAACGGCATCAAAATTTGATTAAATAAAAAAAGTAGTATAAATTTGCAAACTAAAAAAATAATCAAAATGGCAGAAAACACACAACAAAATTTAGAAAACCAAGATAATAACGAATTATCTGAAAAAGACCTCCACGATATTGTTCTTAAACAATACGAATTGCTCAACAACCAGAGCCACACCATCCGTCAGCTCCAAATTGACAAGGACGAGATGGGTGAAGAGTTTTCGATTACAAAAATATTCTCAATTTTCAAACGCGACAAGAAGAAAGATGATAACGGTGAAAAACGGAAAGGATTTTTTTCAAGAATTTTCTTAGGCATCCATGCTGTTTTTATCTGGTTTATAAAATTGGTGCTCAACTCATTACCTACAATCGTTATATGTACAGGTCTGGGTCTTGCCTTCGGTCTTGTTATATACTTTACATCCGATAGAATTTACGAAAGTAAAATCGTATATTCATCAGGCGTACTCACCAACGATTTCTACCGTAGCAATGCGCAGGTTCTTTCCGATGCAGCTAAATATTCACCAGAAGCTCTCGCAAAAGTATTGAAAATTGATGTGGCAACAGCAGAAAAAGTAGTTGGAATAGAATTCGATGAATATGAAGGTTACGAAAGCCAAAAAGTTGTACAAGTCAACGATACTACAAATGCCTACGTAATGTACTATCCGTTTTTCTCGCTCACATTCAGCGTTACCGACGGTACCGTTATGGACGAGGTGGAAGAGGGTACGTACGTATTCTTAAGTAACAACACATATGCAGAAAAACAGCTCAACAGCAAGCTCGCAACTTTGAAAAATCAAATGGAAGAACTTGAAAAGAACAAAGCTGCCAATGATTCGCTTAATGTTGCAGTAAACAAGAAAATAGCCGGCAACGAAAAAGACCAGTACTTTATCAAAGAAACCGGCATGGACGGCAAAGGCATCATTCTCAGCCAAGAAACCGATGTTGACAAAGTGCTCAACACTATCACCAACATCAACAATCAATATGTCAATAATAAAAAGCGCATTCAAGACCAGATAGACAGAATAGAAAACAACAAATTTGAAACAGTAAGCCACCACACATCCGGTTTCAAACCTGTTTTTCCACGCGTCCGCCATATTGTACTTTACACATTTTACGGCTTCCTTATGGGTACATTTATTGCACTACTAATAATGATTGTAAAAAATCTCAAAAAATTAGTTAGCCAAGAAAACGTAACAAAAAAGGAATAAGCTGTAAATGAACACAATATGAAAGGTATAATACTCGCAGGCGGTAGCGGCACAAGGCTCTACCCGATAACAAAGGTTATCAGCAAACAGTTGCTGCCTATATACGACAAGCCGATGATATATTATCCGCTGTCTACACTAATGCTTGCGGGTATACGAGATATTTTGATTATTTCCACACCACAAGATTTGCCGCTGTTTGAGCGTATGCTCGGCATCGGCGAAGATTGGGGTTTGAAATTTTCCTATGTAGAACAACCACGACCAGAAGGTCTTGCACAGGCGTTTATCCTTGGAAAAGAATTTATAGGCGACGATAATGTCTGCCTTGTTCTGGGCGACAATATTTTCTACGGACACGGATTAACGCATCTCCTTCACGATGCCTATAAGAATGTGGAAGAGAAAAACATAGCCACAGTGTTCGGCTACCAAGTAACAGACCCCGAGCGTTATGGTGTAATTACATTCGACAAAGATGGTCGCGCCACCTCGATAGAAGAAAAACCAGCACACCCTAAATCAAACTACGCCGTGGTAGGTCTTTATTTCTATCCTAACGACGTGGTAAAAATTGCCTCAGAAATCAAGCCATCGGCTCGTGGCGAATTAGAAATAACCACCGTAAACCAATGCTACTTAGAGCAAAACCGCATAGGTGTGGAACTTATGGGTCGCGGATTTGCCTGGCTCGACACCGGCACACACGAATCGCTCAACGAGGCAGGAAGTTTTATTCAAACAATCGAGACCCGCCAAGGTCTGAAAATCTCGTGCGTAGAAGAAATCGCCTACAAACTCGGCTATATCTCTGCTGAAAAATTGAAAAAACTTGCTGCACCATTGGCTAAAAACGGTTATGGTCAGTATCTTATGAAACTTGCAGAAGAAGGAAACAATTAACATTATGGAATTTAAGCAATTATCGATACCCGGCCTCTGGATTATCGAACCGAAGGTTTTCGGTGACAATAGAGGATATTTTTGCGAAACGTTTAAAAAAGGACTCTTTGAACAGAATATCGGCAAGGTAAATTTTATTCAAGAAAACGAATCGAGTAGTAGTTTTGGAGTTTTGCGCGGATTGCATATTCAACGTCCGCCTTTCACTCAGGCAAAACTCGTGAGCGTGGCACTCGGCAAGGTGCTCGACGTGGCTGTTGACGTTCGCACCGATTCGCCCACTTTCGGCAAATACGAAATTGTGGAACTATCCGATGAAAACCACCGCCGCTTTTTTATTCCGCGCGGATTTGTTCACGGATTTGTAGTGTTGAGCGAAAAGGCTATTTTTCAATACAAAGTAGACAACGTGTACAACAAAGATTCTGAACAAGGGGTTATCTTCAACGACAAAACCATTGGCATTGATTGGCAAATACCTGCAAATCAAATGGTTTTATCAGAAAAAGATCTCGCTCAAAAAGTATTAGACAAAAACGACTTTTACACAACCCATCAATATTCTCAAAACGTATGAAAGCGATTATGGTAACAGGAGGAGCTGGTTTTATTGGTTCCAACTTTATAAGATATATATTCGAAAAGACTGATTTTCAAGGCAAAATCATCAACGTAGACAAGCTCACTTATGCCGGCAACCTCGAAAACCTCAGCGACATAGCCAAAAAATTTAACGGCAACCGCTATTTTTTTGAGCAGACCGACATTTGCAACAAGGAGGAAATTGCCAATATTTTCAAAAAATACGACATCGACACGGTGGTGCATTTCGCAGCCGAAAGCCATGTAGACCGTTCCATTCTCGGTCCAAAAGATTTTATCGAAACCAACATTGTCGGCACTTTCAACCTTTTGGAAAACGCACGCAACTATTGGGACGGCCGCAAGGATGTGCGTTTTCACCATATTTCCACCGACGAGGTGTACGGAAGTCTTGGCGAAACAGGTTACTTCTACGAAACCACTCCCTACGACCCGCGCAGCCCGTATTCAGCATCAAAAGCATCGTCAGACCATCTTGTTGAGGCGTACAAACATACATACGGTCTGCCGATTACCAAATCTAACTGCTCTAACAACTACGGACCTTACCATTTCCCCGAAAAACTTATTCCGCTACTGATTCTCAATATCTTGGCAGAAAAACCGCTGCCAGTTTACGGCGACGGTCTTAATGTTCGCGATTGGCTATATGTTGAAGACCATTGCAGCGCCATCTATACCATCCTCACCAAGGGCAAAGTGGGCGAAACCTACAACATCGGCGGTGAAAACGAGCGCACCAATATCGAAATCGTCAACACCGTTTGCGAAATTATGGCAGAAAAACACGGCAAGGATAAGGATTATTACAAAAAACTTATCACCTTTGTAAAAGACCGTCCCGGTCACGACCGCCGCTATGCCATCAACTGCGACAAGATAAAGAGCCAACTCGGTTGGAAACAATCTGTCAACTTCGAGCAAGGCATCCGCAAAACTGTTGAATGGTATTTATCTAATGCTCAATGGATTAAAAACGTCCAGTCGGGCGAATACAAAAATTGGATAAACAAGAATTACGAAAAAAGGTAGAAATGATAAAAAACATCTGTTGCATAGGCGCAGGTTACGTAGGCGGACCCACAATGACTGTGATGGCCTACAAGTGTCCAGAAATCAATATTACGGTTGTTGACCTGAACAAAAAACGCATTGCCGCGTGGAACTCCGACAACCCACACGATATTCCTATTTTTGAACCTGGACTTGCCGAGATTGTAATGCATGTTCGCGGCAAAAATCTTTTCTTCTCTACCGACGTGGAGAGCGCCATTGACAAGGCAGATATGATTTTTATGTCGGTTAACACTCCCACCAAGGAGTACGGCAAGGGCAAAGGTATGGCGGCAGACCTTAAATATATCGAACTCTGCGCCCGTCAAATCGGAGCTGTGGCCAAGAACGACAAAATCGTTGTTGAAAAATCCACACTGCCCGTGCGAACAGCCGAGGCTATACATTCTATTCTGGACAATACCGGTAGCGGTGTAAAGTTCCAGATTCTTTCAAATCCGGAATTCCTTGCAGAGGGAACCGCTATCAACGACCTTCTCAATCCCGACCGCGTGCTTATCGGAGGTCAGGATACGCCAGAGGGACACGCTGCTGCTGAGGAACTTACTGCTATTTACGCTCACTGGATTCCCCGCGAAAAAATCATACACACCAACGTCTGGAGCAGCGAGCTCAGCAAGCTTACCGCAAACGCCTTTCTGGCACAGCGAATTTCATCAATCAACTCGCTTTCGGCTCTTTGCGAAAAAACCGAGGCTGATGTTACCGATATTTCCCGTGCAATAGGTGCCGACAGCAGAATTGGCAACAAATTTCTCACCGCATCAGTAGGTTTCGGCGGCTCGTGCTTCCAAAAAGACGTGCTGAACCTTGTGTACATCTGCAAAAGTCTTGGGTTAGAAGAAGTGGCAGAGTATTGGGACTGGGTTATCAAGATGAACGATTACCAAAAACACCGTTTTGCCGACAATATTATAACCACTCTTTATAATACAGTATCAGGCAAAAAAATCGCATTTCTCGGCTGGGCATTCAAGAAAAACACCAACGACACCCGCGAAACCCCCGCTATGTACGTGGCGGACATTCTTATAAACGACCTTGCAAACATATCGGTTTACGATCCAAAGGTATCAGAAACACAAATATTTACCGACATCGCTCACATCAACGGCAAGACAGACGAAGACAACCAGAAACAGCTTTCGGTAGTAGCCGACCCATACGAAGCCTGCCTCAACGCCCATGCCATTGCAATACTCACCGAGTGGGACATGTTCAAGAATCTCGACTGGAAACGCATACACGACTCCATGATGAAACCGGCATTCGTGTTCGACGGAAGAAATCTGCTCGATGCCGAAAATATGAAAAAACTGGGATTTTATTACAAAGGTATCGGAAGATAATCCTTGCCTCAACGCTTAAAAATACGCGTATTCAAACTCCCGGATTGTGGTAAAATCTTCTTCCCTGACAGGTCTGCCGTCTTGATTGAAAGTGGTAACAGTCTGACCGACAATACGTCCCGAACTTGACATAGTAGTACTTGTGCTGGTTAGGTTCTCGTCGTCGTATTCGGTGGTAATCTTGCCGCGTGCACCGATAGTCTGGAGTATCTCCCTGCCCTTTTCGTCGTACTGGTAAGAATTGCTGTCCAATAGTTCCTTTTTCGGATTGAGAACGCCTGCAAAAGAGATTTTACCATCGTCCTGATATTTAAAGATGCGGTGGTTGATTTCCCTTCCGTGCTTATCTAAACTCTTGGTCATAACCACTTTGCCGTTTACAAACTCCGAAATCTGATGCGTGGTCTGCTCGCCGTCGTAATCGGTAACGATATGCTCCAGAACATTTCCATCACTGTCGGTAACAAATATCTCCTTTTCCTCCTCGTCGCCATTCTCGTCAACTGTGGTGAGGGTGATACGGTTATCGGCGTATTCGTAGGTCTTAATCGACTTGGAATCACCAAAATACACAATGGTTTCTTTCATGATCTTTCCGTCGGCGAAATACTCAAAAAAGTGCGTCTCGTTTACAGTGTCCTCGTCGGAAAATATCTTGAGTTCCACCCTACGGTTTTTAGTGTCGTATGCCGTCAGGTTTTTGGCATTGATAGTCTGGTCGTAATCGTAATCAATAGAAACGGTCTCGTTGCCGTTTTGGTCGTACTCGATGTACGAGTTTGTAAAACAGTTTCCCGACTCCTTGTCGGTGGTTTTTGTGGTTACAGATTTAATTTTTCCCATTATTATAATTGTTACTCGATTAATATTCCGTTGCTGCTAAATTTTAAAATATCGCCCGGATGCTTTATCACTGTAGTGCCGTCCGTACTGAGGAATGTGGCTTTTTTGGCTGAAACACCCTGCGTTACATATCCGTCACGGTCAAAAAACACAGACTTATGAGCCATAAAGAATATTTTTTCGTTGCGGTTTATGCTCAGTTTTACAGCCTCCGCCGGAGTAGCCTTGCGCAAAACTCCCGACGGATAAAATGCTATCTCCGTGCCGGGTTCGGAATACAGCGCCGCACCGTCGCGGCACATATACTCGATGCCGTGCGACGCCGCCCCTACCGACACCCTGCCTTCATTGTCGAAAAATGTAACCGCCATCGCCTTGAACTCATAAAACACTCCGTTGGTGGCCTCGGCGATAAAGTTTACCGCCGGAAAACCTTCGTACACCTTGCCGTCGTTGTTGAGCATAACCCGCGTAGAGCCGGCGAACAAGACGAGCGGACCAGTTGTCCACATATCGGTGTCGGTTGCCAAAACGCCTTCCACCACCTTGCCATCGCGGTTTAGCACAACGTTGGTGCCGCCCTTGAACATCACCATGCTCAACGGCGTGGACATTACGGTATCGCACGAAAGAGTGTCGCCGTTGACACCCATTCCCGACAATGCCGTCATTATCATTAATATAGATGCTATCAGATTTTTCATACGCCTATATTTCGCTACAAAGATAACGTTTTTTACACAATCATTAGATAATAATAGATATAATATATATTTAAGGTGTGACAGTTTTTTTTGTTTTACCTCCCCTTGTGAACAAAAATAGTTTATTATCTTTGCAAAAAACTAATAACAGTATACATGCAAAATCCTAAAACACATAAATATTTGTTTTATCATTAACATAACCGCCGTAACAGGCATAAGGAAATAGGAGGCAATTATGAATAGCAAAATTTTAACATTATTGGCAGTCGGAATTATATCGGCTTTTGCTGCATGTAAAGACGACGACAATACCGTTAGTAAAAACGATGACAATACCGTTAGTAAAAACGATACGGAAGAAATCGACACCACTTTTACAACAAAGTCGGATAATTATCAAAACAACAATAACGAACTACATGAAGGCGGAGACAAAATTAAAACCAACCACTGCATAGAATCATTCATATTCTGCAACAATATCAAACTCTTTTCCGACAACGACAACAACATCGCAGTCGTGTTAACAGGTACGTCGGTGGAGGAAGGGGATGTAAGATTCAATTTATTGACACAAAAATATGGCGACACTTCTTACAAAGGATATAATGGTGCTCCGGGCTATCACAGGATAGTAATTGCTGATACCATTACTTCGGTAAGTATCAAATGCGATAATGATTTCGACAACAACCATCCTGTGGGTAGCGAACTCGGCGATATTGTAAGCCTCCACGTATACTCGCTATACAAGTACATTAAAAGCGGATACTCACTACAATTTCCTGAAAATCACGACGGCAAACTCTATAAAGGCTATATGTGGGAATACACAACTGTCAAAGCCTCTCAAGCCAAAAAAACTAATACAGAACTAATAAGCCCTGACTTTTATCTGTCGTTCGACACTACGCCAGAAAACAATGGTAAATACATATTTACTATAACCATTACAATGACGAAAAGAACAATAACCCAAAAAATTGCAATGGAATTCTAAATATTTTTACATGTACAATTATTTCCGCCCATACCTACATAATATATTAAGGTGTGGGCGGAAACTTTTTTCTATTATCTTACTTGCCGCCGCCAAAAAAATTATTACTTTTGCGCTGTAAAAAAATAATCAAAATGGCTTTTAAATCAGGCTTTGTAAATATTGTAGGCAATCCCAATGTGGGAAAATCAACGCTGATGAACATTCTCGTGGGCGAACGACTCTCAATCATCACCTCAAAGAGTCAAACCACTCGTCACCGCATTATGGGCATTGTTACAGGCGACGATTATCAAATTGTATATTCCGACACTCCGGGCGTGCTCAAACCCGTGTACAAATTGCAAGAGAGCATGTTAAAGTATTCAGAAGACGCTCTCGAAGATGCCGATGTAATACTTTATATTACCGACGTGCTTGAATCCAAAACCAAAAACCAATTCTTTTTGGATATGGTAAACCGTTTGGATGTGCCTATTGTACTGCTAATCAATAAAATTGACCTTGCCGACCAAGCCAAAGTGGAGGAGCTTATTCAGCAATGGCACAGCCTGATACCCAAGGCAGAAATTCACACCGTTTCGGCATTGCACAAATTCAACACAGAAAACATTTTAAAACGCATTGTTGAGCTTTTGCCCGAAAATCCGCCCTATTTTGAAAAAGACCGTTTGACCGACAAGCCCGAACGTTTTTTTGTTAGCGAAATTATCCGCGAAAAAGTGCTCGAACTCTACGAAAAAGAGATTCCTTATTCGGTAGAAGTGGTGGTAGAAACCTTTAAAGAAGAAGAATCAATTATTCGTATTCAAACGGTAATCAACGTGATACGCGATTCGCAAAAAGGCATTATCATTGGCAAAGGCGGTGCGGCTTTAAAACGTCTCGGCAGTGCAGCCCGCAAAGAAATTGAAGCATTTTTTGGCAAAAAAATCTACTTAGAGATATTTGTAAAGGTCTGCAAAGACTGGCGCGACAATGCCAACAGGCTCAAAAACTTCGGTTACGACCTGTAAAAATCTTCACAAAAACTCCGACAAATATTTTTATTTAGAATAATCATTTTTAAATTTGCAAAAACAAAAAAGCATACGCACAACATAAAATAACGTACAATTATTAATATCAACCAACATGAAATTCGTAGTATCAAGCAACGAGCTGCTCAGCCGCTTACAGTCAATCAACAGAGTTATCAGCAGCAAAAACACTCTTCCAATATTAGACAACTTTCTATTTGAGATAAACGACAACACCCTCACCGTTACCGCATCCGACATCGAGACCACCATGCGCACTCAGATTACACTCGACAACGTGGACGGCAGCGGCAGAATAGCAATAGAGGCAAAACGACTCACCGACATACTCAAAGAGTTCCCCGAACAGCCCCTCATCTTCGAAATCAACCTCGAGACCATGGGCGTGGACATCCTTTCAGAAAACGGCAAGTACAGCGTAATGGGACAAAACGCCGACGAATATCCCAATATGCCTCAGTTAGACGAAGCGCAGACTCTTACTGTTACCATTCCGGGCGAAACTCTGCTCAAAGGTATCAACAAGACACTTTTTGCCACATCCGACGACGAACTCCGTCCGGTAATGACTGGTATTTTCCTCCAGTTCAGCCCCGAAGGAACCACATTTGTGGCATCCGACGCGCATAAATTGGTACGTTACAAACGCACCGACGTTCAGGCTTCGAGCGAGGCTTCGTTTATCCTGCCCAAGAAACCCGCCGGCATGTTAAAAAACATTCTCGCAAAGGAAGCTGGTGAAATAAAACTTCAGTTCGACGACAAGAACGCACATTTCACCATGAGCGATTACGAAATGATTTGCCGCCTTTTGGAAGGTCAGTATCCTAAATACGAGTCGGTTATCCCAAAGAATAACCCCAACAGACTCACCATCAACCGCGCCGACCTCGCCACCACTCTCAAACGTGTGTCGGTGTTTGCAAATCAGGCAAGCAACCTCATCAAGTTGGAACTCACAGCCAACCAGATTACGGTTTCGGCTCAGGACATCGACTTCTCAATCTCGGCTTACGAACACATCAACGCCATGTACGAAGGCGAAGAGATGGGCATCGGTTTCAAATCGGCTTTCATGTTCGACATTCTTCAGGCCATCGAGTCTGAAAACGTGGTGGTAGCCATGTCGGATCCATCACGCGCCTGCCTCGTGTTCCCATTGGAAAAAGATTCCGACAACGAGGATGTACTCATGCTCATCATGCCTATGATGATTAATGATTAAGCGACAACAACGCATTGCAACAATACAGTAGAGACGCACCATGGCACGTCTCTACTTTTTTTTTACCATAATTTTACTAAAACTACAACTATTTCTTTTGCACTGTTTCGTTTTTTTTGTAATTTTGTGTTTTAGCAGATAAACAAACAACTATACAATTACAAAACTATGAACAAAACAGCATTACTAAGTGCAGCATTGCTATTGTCAGCGCAATGCGTTTTTGCACAGACAGAAGACAAAACCTTAGTAGTAGTAGCCGGTCAGGAAAGCCCTCTGGCATACAACCAAGGCATCAAAGATTACAACAACAAAAGTTTCAATCAGGCACAGGCCAATTTCACCAAAGCCATAGAAGGCAATTCCCAGTTTTACCAAGCCCTTTACAACAGGGGAATTACAGAGCTCAGCCTCAACGACAACGGTGCCGCCCAGAACGATTTTAACCAAGCTGTTTCGCTCAGCGAGAATCCGCGCTACTACCTCGGACGCGCCGTCAGCAACGCTCGTCTGCGCAAGTTTTCCGACGCCATGAGCGACATCGACAAGGCACAGAACCTCGGCTACAACGAAGCAGAGCTCTGCTATTTTAGAGGAATGGTCTACCTCATGTCGGGCAACTACACACAAGCCGAACAACAATACAACAAAGCCATCAGAAACAACGACCAATACGCTTTTGCATATTGCGACCGTGGAACATTGCAGTATCTCCGTGGCAACTACAAGGCGGCTATCGACGACTACAACACCGCATTGGCAATAAAACCCGGCGCCACTTTCATTTACATTTTCCGTGCAGAAGCCAAAAGCGAGTCGGGCAACCTCTCAGGCGCAGTTCAAGACCTCAACGCCGCTCTTGAAATCTCGCCCGATGACTACGACCTTATCAACGCCCGCGGACAGCTCTACATCAAAGCAAAGCAGTACGACAAAGCACAAGCCGATTTTGAGTCGCTGATTGAAAGAGACGAGAACAATCCATCCGCATATATCAGCATGGGCAATCTCTGTTTCGCACAAAAAGACTACCAGAAAGCTAAAGACTATTTTACCAAGGCCATAGACAAAGACCCTTACAACTACACCGCCTACAACAACCGGGCTAACGCCGAAGAGTTGTTGTTTGAGACCAAAAACGCCGACAACGACCGTAAAAAAGCAGACAGTCTTCAAAAAGTAAAACTGTAAATATGAAAAAAATATTAACAATATTGATTTTCACCCTTGCTGCCCATATCGCGTCTGCGCAGGGACAGGTTGCCGCTATTGTTCAAAACGAGTTCAAGACCAAAGCCGACGGTTTTTCAGAAGCTTGGAAAAACGTGAAAAACGGCAACAAATACTTCGACACCGAGATTCAAGCCCAGTTTGCTCAGGCTCTCCCCTATTATCTCGAAGCCTTCAAATACAACAGCAAGAATCCCGAGCTTAACTACCGTATCGGAGTATGTCTGCTTTCGGGTAACAACAAAGAATCGTCGCTGCCATACCTTCATGCCGCATACCACGCCAAGCCCAAGCTCGCACCTATGCTGCCATACTACCTTGCCCGTGCCGAAATGCTCAACATGAAGTACGATTCGGCGGAGTTTTTTTTCGACGAGTTCTCCAAGAACAAGGCGATGCTTGCTAAAGTGGGCGCCACCACCATCAAGCAGTACAAAGAACAATGCAAAACTGGTCGTCAGCTCGTTAGCAATCCCGTTGACGTTACAATAACCAACGTATCGGAATTAAACTCCGAATGGCCCGACTACTGCCCCATTATCACCGCCGACGGCAAAACCATGCTGTTCACATCGCGCCGAAAAGGTTCGTCGAACAACAACATAGACAAGGTGGACGGTATTTACAATGAGGACATCTACATCGCCTACAATGTCAACGGACAATGGCAGACTCCGCAAAACATCGGAAAATCTATCAACACCGATGCCCACGATGCCACTGTGGCCATATCGGCAGACGGTCTTTCTTTGCTAACCTACACAATGGGCGACCTATATATCAGCTACCTGAAAAACGGCGAATGGTCAAAACCCGAAAAACTCCCCTCTTCTATCAACACAGAGCAGGTTGAAAATTCGGCTTGCTTCAGCTTCGACGGCAACTCGATATACTTTATCAGAGGACGCTCCCAAGACCCAGCCAAAAGCAACGGCGACATCTACGTTTCAAAACGCACCGGCAAAACTTGGGGCCGAGCCGTAAAGCTTCCGTCCAACATCAACACCAAATACGACGAAGACGGTGTATACATGCTCCCCGATGGTAAGACCTTGATTTTCTCGTCGAAAGGACACAACGGAATGGGCGGGTACGACCTGTTCAAAACCACTCTCAATAACGACGGCACTTGGACAAATCCTGTCAATCTCGGCTATCCTGTCAACACTCCCAACGATGACGTGTATATCGTTCTCTCCGCCGATGGCAAAACAGGCTACTACTCTGCCGAGCGTGCCGACAGCAAAGGCTACACCGACATCTACAAGATTACCTACAACGTGCAGCCTCAAGAAAAGCCCGCTCAGCAAACCGCCGACCAACCCGAAATCGTTACACACATGACCCTCGTTACCGGAACCATCACCGACAAGGCAAGCGGAAAACCAATTGCCGCCAACCTCGAAATCTACGACAACGACAAAAAAGAGCTTGTTTACAGTACATCAACCAACAGTGTTACTGGTCGTTACGTAGTTTCTCTACCTGCTGGTCCTAACTACGGCATGGCGATAAAAGCCGACGGATACCTGTACTACTCCGAAAACTTCAACCTCAAAAACGACTCTACATTCTCACAAAAAGAGATTAACATCAGACCGCAAAAAATTGAGGAAGGCAGCAAGAGTGTACTCAACAACTTGTTTTTCGACACCGGCAAATGGGACATCAAGCCCGAATCAGAAAACGAGCTCGAGCAGATTGTCCAGATGCTCAACCAAAATTCAGGCATAAAGCTCGAAATATCAGGTCATACCGACAACGTAGGCAGCAAAGAGAGCAACAAGACACTCTCCTATCAGCGTGCCGACGAGGTAATTAAATGGCTAATAAGCCACGGCATCGACAAAAACCGCCTTTCCGCAAGGGGCGCGGGCGATTCCGAACCCGCAGCTTCGAACGACACCGAAGAAGGACGGCAAACCAACCGCAGAGTAGAAATGACAATTTTATAATTAACGAAATCAATAACTTACAAAATATGAAAAAGTCAGTATTAATAACCGCCTTATTGCTAATAGTCGGTTTTCAAATCCCGGCTTTCGCACAACAGAAGCCTAAAATCTCAAAAAGCGAGTTTCTTATCTCGCCCGAAAACGCCAAAGAAACATGGCGCAACGTAAAAAAAGGCAACCGCCACTACCGCCATCTCAAATCTGGTCATCTCAAAATTGCCGAGGGCTATTACAAAGAAGCTCTCGAATACAACAACGCCAACCCCGCGCTCCTCTACCGCCTCGGTGTCTGCGAGTTGGCCACTTCGCACGACATAGGCGCACTCGCCCACCTCTCTGAGGCTTACGACATGGGCGGCAACAATCTCGCACAGGACTGCCAGTACCGGCTCGCCATTGCTAAACAGCGCAACAACGAGTTCAACGACGCATATTCCGACTTTGAATCTTGCACCGAGATGATGAAAAAACGCCTTGCCAAAAGCCTTGCATCCGACATCGAACTCCGCAAAATTCAATGTGAAAACGGCAAAAGAGTAGCCAAGGAGTCCGACAAAGCACTCAAACGCGAGCTTCCTGGTCAGGTTAACACCGCCGACGCCGAATACTCGCCACTGTTTTCCAACATAGATTCGGCACTCTACTACACCACACGCACCTACAGCATTAGCCACAAGCGCAATCCTGCCAACTACGAGCTTTATGAGGACATCTTCGTAGCCACCCCCACAAACGGTATCTGGAACAAAGGTCAAAACGCCGGCAAACCTCTCAACAAAAAGAGGAACGACGCAACAGCAGCCATCTCCAACACCGGCAGCGACATGATTATTTACCGTGGCAAAAAAGGAAACGGCTCGCTCTACTCCACCGAGAAAAAAAAGAACGGCAACTGGAAACGTCCGAAAAGAAACGTAAAAATCAACAAAAACCTCTCAAAAGAGCTCAATATTTCGTTCTCTAACGACAGCTCCATGTTTGTTTTCGCCTCCGACCGTGTAAAAGACAACCTCGGAGGGTTCGACCTCTACTACTGCACACGCAACCAGCGCGGCAAATGGAGCAAACCCAAAAACTTCGGTGCACCTATCAACTCCAAATACAACGAAACCTCGGCTTGCTTCGGAGCTGCCGACACTGTAATATATTTCTCGTCGAACGGCGAATACAGCGTGGGCGGATACGACCTTTTGATGAGCGTTAAACGCGACGGACAATGGCAGACACCCCAAAACCTCGGTCTCGGTGTCAACAGCGGCGACGACGAGCAGTATTTCACACTCATCCCCGGTAGCGAGCGCATGGGATTCTACGCATCAAAAATGCCCGGCGGCAAAGGCAACTACGACATCTACCGCATTATGGTTCTGACCAAACCTTTGGTCCAGCTTCCAGCTCTGCCCCCTCTCACAGCCGTCAACGCAGCCAAAGAGCCGGTACTGCCTCTCGAAGATCCAGCCGTTATCAAAACCATGCGCATGACTATTGTCAAAGGCGTGGTTACCGACTGGGATTCCACCAAATTTCTTGAAGCCAAAATCGAAATCACCGACAACGCCACCAACGAAGTTATCGAAACTATTACAACCGACGCTGCCACAGGAGCTTATACAGTAATGCTTCCTTCGGGCAAAAACTACGCCATGACCGTCAGCAGCCCAGGATACATGTTCCACAGCGAAAACTTCAACATTCCTGCCGCCACCAAATATCAGGAAATCGAGAAAAACATCCGTCTGCTCTCAATGGACCCGGGAAGCAAGGTCGTGCTCAACAACGTGTTCTTCGACACCGGCAAATCTACACTCCGCCCCGAATCTTACGGCGAGCTAAACCGCTTGGCAGAGGTATTCAAACTCTATCCCAAACTCGTAATCGAAATTTCAGGACACACCGACAACCAAGGCAGCAAGGCCACCAACAACAAGCTTTCGCTCAACCGTGCCAAAGCCGTGGTTGACTACATGATAAGCATCGGTGTTGAAAAATCGCACCTCATCGCCAAAGGCTACGGACCAAGCCAGCCCCGCGACACCAACAAGACTCCAGAAGGACGTCAGAACAACCGCCGCGTAGAAGCTAAAATCATCAGCAAATAAGCGAAACCCCATTATTGTTAGTGAAATGCAGATAAATTTTATAAATTTTTCATCTGCATTTCACTTTTTTTGTATATTTGTAAAATAATTTTCGACTCTTTATTTTTGGAACGATTTTGGTAAGGAACAAAATGAATGACGTTAGCTTAAAGCATCAAACATATACGAACAAACAGATAAAAACGGCTAAAACAAAATGACAAAAATAACAAACATATTTCCTATGAAAAAAGACCTTATTTTTTCGTGTCTGATAACAGCGGCACTGGTATCAGGCTGCATAAAGGAAGAAAACGAACCGTACACTATTTTGCGTGACGTTTCAAAAAACGCTATTGAATCATCCCTCAAAGGATACATGTACGGAACTGCGCAAGCGGACAGCATTGTCGAAAACAGCTTCCGCACTATTATAAATGCCAACGGACTCGAAGACTTGGACGTATACATCACGGTGGAATCAATTTTCGACACTATCGACACCAAGCGCAACGCAGTTAAAGAATGTGGTTATGTCTATTCACCCACCAACGAGTGTCCTACAGTCAAAGGCAACGACTGCCATGTGTTCAAAAAAGATAATATAACCTGGCACGGCGACACCTCAAGCACCTCGCTCAATTTCAGCGGCACACAGAGCGGACTGGCTTTTAACCACAACTACTTTCTCCGCTCCTACGTGGTAACAACCAAAGGCGACACCGCTTACAACCCGGAGATCAAACATATCAAAACCGTAATTCCGAGCAATGTTTGGTTCAAGCGCAAAGATGCCATGCTCAGCGCAAGATCCGAAGCCATTTCTGCCACTACCGACGGAGGTTTAGTATATGTGTACGGAGGTCGCGGCACCACAAAATGCTATTCAGATATGTGGGTTTACAACGCATCAAACGACACTTGGGAACAAAAAGCATCTTTTAGCGACAACGAAGCTTTCTTAGCCTCACCCACCGAGCGATGCAACGGAGCAGCCTTTATGTACAATAATACTCAAAACGGCAAAAACGATACATTGATGTTCATTCTTGGAGGAGAAAACTTCAGTGGAACACCCACCAAATACAATTTTATATACAGCATCAAAAACGACAGATACGAAAGTTCAATAGATCACCCCAACGGTCGCGTTTATGTTGAGCCATTCCAGCAGCCAAGAACAGGCTTGGTGGCTTTCAAAATAGAATCCGAATTTGGCACAGTTTACCACTGCGTTGGCCTGGGCAAATACCTATTTGACGAAGGTACTAATTCCACCGCTATTGAGAACCAGATTTATCGCTACGAACCATTCTACGATAAGTCGGAATACAAGGACGGTGAAGAAGATATGACACACGTGCACACATGGTTAGCATTAGGCAGCCTTTCTACCGACGGAAAAGCAGTCATGGAACACACAGCGATAGGTTTTTACCAATCAATAGCCGTCCCCATCAATTCAAAAACAGTGTTTTTGGGCTCGGGCGAAAGTTCAGACGGCAAATATCGCAGTCTTTTCTACCACGTAACTATTGACAACGACGCAAAATTGGCTCTCAAAGGACCTATTATTCCCCCTGCAGAATTCAAAGCAAGACGCAACGCCGCGTCATTCCACCTCAAATACCAGAAGAACGGTGCCGAATACGACAGATTCTTCATAGGTACAGGCTGCGACAGCGAAGGATACCCGCTAAAAGATTTCTGGACATACGACTTCAACTCTGGCAAGTGGGAACAGATTGCCGATTGCGGAAACATCTACCGCGAGGGTGCAACAGGTTTTAAAGTCTTACGTGTTGACGACTACTTTGTTAAAAACTTTTCAGAACCGCAGGAACGTGGAATAGTTGCTTTTGGTAGAGGAACTGACTTAGGCGGAGAAAAAGTTGAATGTCCTGTAAGAAACGACGTTTGGGAATACCTCCCGTAATATTTGTAACCGAATTATAAAACCGATAATAATTAATAAGATGAAACATCTGACATTTATATTACTATTCTGCCTCGGTTTCGTAGCCGCAGCCTCGGCGCAGCTCGAAGAAGGAAACAAATCGGAATACCGCTACTGGGGCGTGGTCATCGGACTTAACCATAGTTTCGGCGCACCTGAAAACACCAACGAGAAAGTTATGCTCCATACCGCAAAAGGCGACATGTACAAAAAACGCGCGAGCGGATTCAACTACGCTCCCGGCTTTCAGCTGGGCATGGTGTACAACCTCGACTTTAAAAACAACAAGTCGGGCATTCTCACCGGTCTGGAGTTCTGCGACTACGGATGCCGTACCAAATACGAAACTCGCGACAACAACCTTTACGACATGACAGAATCGTTCCGCGCTATGGCAGTTTCGGTTCCGCTTTTGCTCAAATTCGGACCTAACGACATCTACCGCAACATGAGATACATGACCATCGGAGTAAGGGCACATTACAACTTCATGGTAAGCCAAGGCCAGAAAGCAAGCTGGACAACCGAAAAATTCGGGAAAAAACTCTCTGGAGACGAAATCAAGCAGTTGTCGGTATCGGGAGTGTTCGGATTCAACGTTGGAATGATCAGCATCAACGCCAACTATATGTTTATGAACTTTATCAACGACAAATGCTCTATCGTTCAAGACGGTGCCACATACAAGCCATTCCAAGGCATCAAGGGTAACATTTACCTCTACACCAGTCTTAACGTGCCGCTCTGCCGCTGGCTAACGGTTCACAACTGGCAGGCTGAGAAAATACGCCGCAAACTGCGCGGCTCTTCGTTCTAAACCGAAGTCAATAAAAATACAAAAACGGAATTCGTCACGGATTCCGTTTTTTTGTGTATATTTACACACAAAATTATAACGACATGAAAACAAAAACACTCATATTAACAGCCTTATTGCTCACATGCGGATGTGCCACTGTATACCGCGCCGCTGTTTACCAGCAAGAGTTCATCGTAATGTTCTACAACCTTGAAAATATGTTCGACATTATCGACAGCCCCGACACCAACGATTCGGATTTCACTCCCGATGGCGCGAAAAACTGGACCCGCAACCGCTACGAGATTAAAAAAAAGCGTATCTGGCAGGTGATTGCATCGGTAGGTGAAAAACATTTTCCCGACATCATAGGCATATGCGAAATAGAAAACCAAGAAGTGCTTAACGACATTCTACGCTCCACGCCACTGGGCTATTTGGGCTACGAATATTACTACCACGAAACGCTCGACCGCAGAGGCATCGACGTGGCATTTCTCTACCGAAGCGAAACGTTCATGATTACCGACACCACATTCATTCCTATTTCCTTTCCCACAGACCCCACATACCATTCACGCGACATCGTCTACGTAAAAGGCATAGCCAAAGAGTTTGGCGACACCCTCCATGTGTTTGTCAACCACTGGCCGAGCCGTTACAGCGGACGCATAGCCAGCGAGGAGCTCCGCATGGATGCTGCACACACCCTCAGGCACCGCATCGACTCTGTTCTCGCAGTTAACAGCGGCGCAAAAATAGTCTGCATTGGCGACTTCAACGACTCGCCGTTAGACAAGTCGGTAAACGAAGGTCTCGGCTCTATCACCACTTTCGACACCATCCAGCCTGCCGGACTCTACCACCTCGCCCACTATATGCAGACCGAAAAAAAGATGTGGACATATAAATACCAAGGCGTGTACGACATTCTCGACCAGATTTTTGTATCGGGCAACCTCATGCTCAACCATGGACTCTGCTGCACAAAGGACGATGCCAAAACCGTTGACCGCGATTTTATCCTCGAATACGATGTCTCAGGTCCCAAACCCAAGCGAACATACATCGGCATGAAATACAACGATGGTTTTTCCGACCACCTGCCCGTAACACTCACCCTGCACGAGCCTGTACAAAAGAAATGAGCGACGTCCATAAAGGAACGCCGCCCAAGTTTCACATTTTAAAAAATCACTAATTATGCTTGTTTAATGCCTTGTTCACGCATATAACGCTCAACCACATCGTCTAAGTCGCCGGCATCGGTAATAACCTGTTCGCCTTGTGCGTTTTCCATCAGTTTTAGTTTCAATGCGTTGGCGGTAGCGGGTCCGAACGAACCATCGGCTTCTACGCCTACAAAAGACTGAAGAGCTTTGATGGTCTTAGGACCGAGTTTCCCATCTTCTACCAGACCGGCGTTGCTTTCGTTGTTGAGCCAAGCCTGAAGTTTCTTGATTGTATTCTGACCGATCATTCCGTCGGCCTTTGTTCCGATTTTCTCTTGCAGTTTGATGATTGTGTCATGGTCTAACTGCCAAATTGAATTAATGTCTGCCATTTTGTATGTGTTTTTTGTGTTAAAATGATTATTTCTTACAAGTGTAAATATACGGAAATAATTAATAAGTGTGCATTTTTTTTGCGGTTTTTTTTCCGTTTCTAAATTTACACTTCAAAAAATGTACCACCATAGGCTAAAAATTCTCCGCTTTAAGCTGGAAATATGCCTGAGGATGGTCGCACACGGGACAAACATCAGGAGCCGACTTGCCTACTACTATGTGTCCGCAGTTGCTACACTGCCATATACAATCGCCTTGGCGCGAAAAAACTATTTTGTCTTCGATATTTTTCAAAAGTTTGCGGTAACGCTCCTCGTGCTCCTTTTCGATAGCAGCCACGCCTTCAAATAGGTCGGCAATCTCGTTAAATCCCTCTTCGCGAGCTTCTTTTGCCATACGGGGATACATATCAGTCCATTCTGAATTTTCGCCCTCGGCAGCGTCTTTGAGGTTGGCAAGAGTATCTTGGATTTTGCCGCCACAGAGTAGTTTGAACCATATCTTAGCGTGTTCTTTCTCTTGGTTGGCGGTCTCCTCAAAAAGGTTTCCAATCTGTACAAAGCCGTCTTTTTTAGCCTTTGAAGCGTAGTAAGTGTACTTGTTTCTTGCCTGGCTCTCTCCGGCAAAAGCCTCCATGAGGTTCTTTTCTGTTTTTGTGCCTTTAAGTGATTTCATTGTGTGGGGTTTTGATTGTTTGTAATATGTGATTTATTTATAATGTGCAAATATAGGGATTTTTTACTGAATGGGGAAATCAAAAACTTGTCTTTTTGACCTTTCAACATCTATAATAGGTTCGCCCAAAACTTCCGAAATATCAGCGATTTCAGATAATGTAAAATTATAACGTCCAGTAAGCCATTCGGATACAAGAGCTTCTGTTTTGCCGGTTTTTTTAGCAAGTTCAGTTTTTGTGATACCTTTTTTATCCATAAGTTCAGATATACGGTCGGCAACGGCAAAAACAAAATCGAATTTGCGGCGTACCTGAGTAGGTATCTGAGCGAGACATTCTCGGAAAAGTGGATTTGTTATCATAGTTCAAAAGTTTTATTTTCTATACCAACAATCATATTTTTCTCTATTGTGATAGTTCCATTTTTCTGTGCTTGCAATAATAGTTCATCAAACTTTTGTAAATCAAGTACATACCCACTCAAAGTGGTATCCTCTTGATATGTGCGAGTAGTTTTTATTCCGCCATTACCAACAATCAGAATTTGGTCAGAAATCCGTAAACAATAGAGACGCAATTTGCGAGAATCTATAGATAATGCAGCAACTCTGTCAGACATTTTGCCTTCTATTCTAAAAAATCGCTCCAACGCTCCTTTGTCAATTATTTTCTCTAATGCCAAAAGAATAGTTTGAAAATCAGAGTTCAATTTTGCATTATCCTTAAATTTTTGCAGAAATTTTTCATACTCCGAAATATCGCTATCGGCAAAACAAATCGAATACAAACTAACGTTATCGTTTTGCTCTATGGTTTTTAATACGGCTTTCATACTAATAAGTTTTAAGTTTCCTCTGCAAATATACCAATTCCCCTTCAAAATTCCAAACAAAAAAGCCCGCAGCATTTTTGCTACGGACTTTTAATATTGTTTAAATGTTGTTACTATCTAAAATTACTTTGTAAGAGTAACACCGGCAGCGGGTTCGATTGTAAGAATGCTGCTTGATTTCATGATGATACCAGACATTGTGCCGTTTTTACCATCAGCGTTCTCTTTCAACTCATAAGTAGCGATACAGCCAGTAGATGTGATGATTGTGTTAGCGAAAATAGCTGATTTAGCGTAAGCAACTTTGCCTGCGTTTTTAGCCTGAGTAGCAGGTTTCAAACCTTTATCGCCAAGTACAAACTCAACATTCTTAGCAACATCAGCACTGCCCTCTACTTCAGTTTGTGTATAAGCTTTTGAATTAACAACTGAAACGTAAGAACCAAGTGTAGATTTTGCACCATAACCCAATTCGAAAGAATAACGCTCACCCATTACGTCAGATTCCATAGGTTTCTTAACGCCTTCTTTGATTTTGAATTTGTAGATACCTACAGGAACATTAGCACCAGTAACGGTCATAGTGAATTTTTTAACTTTCTTGCCGTTTTCGTCTACTTCTTTTTCCTTTGTAGTGGTGTTTTTGTCACCCAATGAAGTTTCCTCATTTGTCTCTACGTTAATCAAAACGAAAGATTTGAGTTTTTTATCGGCTGTGATTTCACCAACGATGTCGATTGTGCCGTTAGAATTAGCGATAGCTTTCAAACCGTCGAAGTTAACTTTTTCTGCCAAATCTCCGTTAGGATCAGGAGTAACATTATCGTTTTCGTCACCACAAGATGTGAATGATGTTGCTGCGAACATAGCAGCTACCATGAATGCTGAAAATTTTGCAATTTTTTTCATTTTTTTGTAGTTTTTGTTTGTTTATAATAATATTAATTGTATAAATTGTTATGCAAATTTAGTAACGTTTGGAAAACTTTACAAGGGTTGCGCTTTACGTTAATGTTAAGTTTTGCGCAAATTGTGTTTGCCGTTTCCGAATTATTAAACGCTGGTGCTAAAAAAATGTTGCAAACCAGCGATGATTTTTTCGTTTTTCCGATATTATAACACACAAATATCGGGATACCCTATGATTTTTGAACAAATGTATCCATTCTTTTCGACATTTGCAAATGATTATCCGTTTTTTTATAACTTTGCGCTATGAATGTGAAACTATTACTAATAAATATAATGTGTGCCACGGCACTGTGTAGCTCGGACGTTGCGGCGCAAAGTGCCGAGGGCGTAAAACTCAAGGTGGAAAACGCGTGCAGTACGCTTACTGAAATTGCGCCTGTGGTTTCGTCAAATGGCCAGCGGCTCTACTTTGCGAGAATCTCCGCCGAAAACAATCCCGAAAAAAATTGCGACGTGTGGTATGCCGACATCAATTCCGATGGCACTATTTCCCATGCCCAAAAACTTCCTCCGCCTATCAACAGCAGAGGCAACAATGTGGTAATCAAGGCCGACGACAATGTTCTATACCTCGAAGGTGTTTACAGCCAAGATTTTGAATACCTATCTCCAGACGGAATATCTAAGGCAGTGTTGAAAAACGGCAACTGGACTGTAAAAAAACTGACTATCAAAAACTTGAACAATAAGAGCGTCCATTCGTCTTATGCGCTGAGTACCGACAACAAGGTGCTTATTTTAGCAGCCGAGCGCGATGGCGGTTTCGGTCTGTTGGATCTCCACGTTTCTTTCCTATTAGACAACAACACCTACTCGCAGCCAGTGAATCTCGGCGAAACCCTCAACACAAAATACAACGACGGCACTCCGTGGCTCGCCGCCGACAATACTACGCTGTATTTCAGCAGTTACGGACACAACTCCAAAGGCAGTTCGGATATTTTTATGACCCGCCGCTTAGACGACACATGGACTAACTGGAGCGAACCCGTCAACCTCGGAATGGGAATCAACTCTAAATATTGGGATTCGTACTTGAGCCTGTCGCCCGACGGAAAATACGCCTACATGGTGTCGTCAAACGCCAACGCCGACGAAAACATCTACACGGTGTCGCTGCCACCGATGTTGCGTCCTATCGAAAACTATATCGTCAAGGGTGTTGTATGCAACAATAATAAGCACGAACCTGTGCAAACCAAAGTGATTATCAAAGACGCCGTTTCGGGAAAAGTTATAAACTCTTGTATCTCAAACAATTTGGGACAATATTCGCTAACTGTTGACCAATGCAAGAAATACATAGTGGAAACCGAGTCGACCAATTACCTCGGCTGGGAAAACACTATCATTGTTAACAAAGACAAGCATTTATATATCAACAACATAGACCTAACGTCAATAGAATACGGCGTGGCGTTTACACTCCAAAACGTTTATTTCCAACCTGCATCGCACAAGCTTAGCAACGATTCGTGGAGCGAACTCAACCGACTGGCACGGCTGATGAAGAACAATCAGTCGTTGCATCTCACTGTCAACGGCTACACGGCATCTGGCATGGACAAGAAAGAGTTGAAACTCCTATCTGAAAACCGCGCAAAAGCTGTGAAAACCTACCTTGTGCAACAGGGCATCAAGGCTGAACGTATCACTTGCCACGGCTACGGCGAAATCACCAATCCGGAGGAAAAAGGCAACCGCAAGCGCGTGGAGTTTATCTTATCGTATTAAGCCTATTTCAATCCGCAGATTTTCTTAATATCGTTCAACTTGTTGAGTGCCTCGATGGGTGTGAGCGAGTTGATGTCGATTTTGCGGATTTCGTCGCGGATTTGCATTAATACTGGGTCTTCTAAGTTGAAGAAACTCAATTGTATACCATCGGTAGCTTTGGTTTTGCCTTTGGATTCTTTTGCGCCTTTTACTTCGGGGACTGATGGTTGAGGGGTAGAAAGTGCCGCACCACGGCTGCCCGATTCAAGTTCTTTCATAATTTCGTTGGCGCGGGCAACAACCACGGGAGGCATTCCGGCGAGTTTTGCCACGTGGATACCAAAACTGTGTTCGCTGCCGCCGGGGACAAGTTTGCGCATAAATATCACTTTGCCGTCGATT
>JAFYFR010000023.1 GCA_017543645.1 Bacteroidales bacterium | reverse complement strand
TCGGGAATTTTTGGCGACCGTTGGAAGGTGGTTAATATGCCCGGCGACAATATTTTGCAGTCGGCAACCGAATTGCGCAAATTAAACAGTAGAGTTGGATTTTCCACCAATGGTTTCAAAGTGATTGATTATCTTGTTGAAAATAAAATCATTATCGATAAGGTGATGTTTTTCACTGATTGTCAATTGTGGAATTCCACGGGAGGAAACACTTCTATTGAAAGGTCTTGGAATCGTTACCGACAAATAGCACCAAACGCCAAACTCTACTTTTTTGACCTCGTCGGCTATGGTCAGTCGCCACTAAAAATTACAGATTCAGGCGTTTATCTCATTGGCGGATGGAGCGACAAGGTTTTCGACGTGCTTTCGGCATTGGATAAGGGTGAGGGCGCAGTGGAGAGGATTATGAAGGTGGAGGTGTAGTTTTTTTTGCAAATACCAATGTTTGTTATAAATACAACAGGCTCAATAAACAAAACCTCGTACACGACCGCCTTATTGGAATGTATGACGTTTTGCATACGCAAAATCTTGATTTCGTTGCCGATGACATTATCGAAACATTGCACAATTACGAAACGGAGGGCGCATTATGAGAGATTCTGTTTTATGGCGCAAGGAGACCAATATAGTTATGCTACTATCCAAGCGGCTGAATATAACACCAGAAAGGGCGTTGGACGTATATTTCCACACCCGAGTCAATAAATATATGTCATCATCGGAATATGGTCTCCAACAAATGAGCGACTTGTATATAGTTGATGAAATTATCAATGAACTGCAATTCGGATAATCCGCAACGACGTATATGTTGATTTGCCAAGCGATACGATTTATGAGTATGGCGAGGCGGTGTGAAAAATATTGTCAATCTTAATTATTATTTTTTCCCCCATTTTCGGTGCTATATGGGCTACAATTCCAAACCTACACACCACATTTCCTCTAACCGCCTGACACCTCACTACTTACCGCATTTTTAAACAATATTCAAAACCTACAAAAACTTTAATTCCCTTTAATTTTGGTTAAATAATGGTGGGGAGATGGGGGCAGGTGTTTAATGGGCGTTGAATGTGGGTTAAATACCGCTTAAAACTGTTTAAAACCGCGCTTCGGGACTGAGCGATGCTCGACCCGGGGCGCGGTTTTTTGTGGGTTGGCGGGAGGGTGTTTTTGTAGGTTTCGTGGCAAAAAATAGGCAATGGGGTTACAATGGGGTTACAAATGGGGTTACAATTTTAACATTTTAAAAAGCCATTATTTTTGCCGATAAAAGACAATTTTTGCGAGAATAACCCGAAAACAAAGGAAAATCCCCACCGCTTACACGCCGTTTAATATGACGTTAAATACCCTTTAAAAACGTTCAAATTGTTGTTTTATAGCATTTTAGGCTATTTTGCACCGTTTTTTAGCGTTTCTACCTCCATTTCGAGGCGGACTATCTCCTTTGCCTGTTCCTTTATGATGTCCTTCAATGTGCTTATTACACCATCTTCACAGCACTCTGACGGCGGTGAAACGGTGTTTGAAGACGCATTGGGCTGCGTTTCGGGCTTGATCATATCGCCCTCGCCTAAAATGAACCATTCAAGCGACATATCGGGACAATTTTTTATTAGATTTACGATAATTGTCTCACCAATATCTGCGTTTCTTTGCTTCATTTTGCGCAAATAACCATTAGAAAGGGAATTTTGTCGCTCAAAATCAGCAATCGTAACTCCCTTATATTTAATATATTCAAAAATTCGCTCAATAATTTTCATAATATTTTAGAAAAAAGTCCACAAAATATTTGGATAATTAGAAAATTGTCCCTAATATTGCACCGTTTTCAAAGTTGAAAACAGCGCACTAATATAATAATAAAAATGGAAAAAACAAAACGAGAAATTAGGCTGCCATACGGAGCGTCGCAAAAGTTGGGCGAGGTGCTCAACGTGAGCCAGCCCACGATACGCAAGGCGTTGAAGTTTGAGGAGAACACCGACAACGCCGACGAACAGTCGCTCGCCCGAAAGATACGCTACAACGCCGTCAAGAACTTTGGCGGAGTGGACACCGGCTCGGCTGACGTGAAGGTGTCGGGCGACATTTGGGCGTGGGACTACGACAACGGCGCACACTTGGCAATCAACTTCAAGAGCGGGTTCGTCACCCTAACTTTCAACGGACGTGTAACCGACTGCGCCGAAAGCATCCCCACGAGCGAGATATACGATTGGCAGTTGAAGGCCGAAAACCTGAGGGCGTAGGACAACGCATAATTCATAAATCATAATCGATGCAGTACTTGGGCAAAATATTAGCAATCAGCCACACCGAACTAACGGGCGTGATGTCGGAGACCTATGTGAAGGCTCTGCGGCATCGCGGCATCTTGCAACAGTTGCGCCGCGCGTGTCCGGGAACGGAGGCTCTGTTTGCTGTGGACTCGTTGCCCGAGAAGTACCGCCAAACTGTTTTGACTATGTACCCCACGCCAGAACAAGAGGTGTCGAGCCGATTCAAAATAGTGCCCGACGGTGGTGCGCTGTTGTTTTTCAACGGCTACACGCTGAGCGACGGCAGGCATCTGCCACAGGGCAAGATCGACGAACTGTGCGCCAACGCCGCCATACTTAACGGCTTTAAAAAGATGTTGGAGCAATCGGACAGCCTCAACGCACGGCTCGGCAAAAAGACCATCAACCGTGGCGACTTTTGGAAACGCGCAGCGCAGCACTTAGCCACCATCACGGAGCAAAACTCGCTGCCCGGCAACGCCCGTATGCTGCAACGCAAGTACAACGACTACATCTCCAACGGATACGAGAGCCTTATTAGCCAAAGATGGGGCAACCAAAACGGATTGAAGGTGAAAGACGAGCAACAGAAACTCCTCACGCTGTTGCTGAGCCATTACAACAACCTCGACAACGCACAGATAGCCGAGTACTACAACGACGAGGCGGCAAAGCACGAGGATTGGAAGCCCATCACACCGTCGGCTGTGGCGGTATGGCGACAGAAGACCGACCTGACCACGTCGGCGGCAAGACGCGGCACATCCAACTTCTACAACGAGAAGGCTATGCAGGTGAAACGCAGCCGCCCCTCCGCGCCATTCCTGATGTGGAGCCTCGACGGTTGGGACTGCGAACTGTTGTACCAGACCACCAAGACCGACCGCAACGGCCACAATGTGACCACCTACACCAACCGCCTTGTGGTGGAGTGCGTGATAGATCCTTGCTGCGACTACATTATAGGATACGCCATCGGCATCCAAGAAGACAGCAACCTGATAACCGCCGCCATTGCCAACGCGCTGCAACATTCGGAGCAACTGTTTGGCAAGATGCACCGCACCAACCAACTGCAAAGCGACCATTTTGCACTCAAAGCGATGTCGCAGGTGTACGAAGCCGTTGCCGACAAGGTGACGCCGGCACGGGTAAAGAACGCCAAGAGCAAGCCTGTGGAGAGGTTTTTCGGATATTTGAACAAGACCTACTGCCAGCATTGCAGCAATTGGGCGGGATTCGGCATCACGTCAGACCCCAAAAAACAGCCGAACTCCGAGGCCATCAACCTGAGCAAAAAGGATTTTCCCGACTACGAGGGCGTGGTGGCGCAGATAACGGCAATGATAGAGGCGGACCGGGCAAAGAAGCGCGAACAGTTCAAGGCCATGTACGACCATCTTCCTGACGACAGGAACTTGACCCTCAGCCGCGAGGATTGGCTCTATTTCTTTGGACAGACCACAGGACGCACCAACAGGCTGACGGGTCAGGGTCTCAGCCCGAAGATTTTGGGACAGCAACGGTTCTACGACTGTTTCGACATCAAGTTCCGCGAGTTTGCCTTTGAGGATTGGACGGTGAAGTACGACCCCGACGACCTCAGCACCGTTTTGGCGGTGAACGGCGACGGCAGCCGCAGGTTCATACTCGAAGAGAAATACATCCAGCCGATGGCGTTGGCAGACCGCAAGGACGGCGACTCGGAGCAACTGCAAAAGATACGCGACTACAACCAACGGCTCGACGAGCACGTCACCAACCACCTTGCAGACGCTGCCGACGGCGTGGCAAAGATCGTAAGGCTGCCGCAGACCGCCAAACTGCTCGGACGTCTGATGCTCACCGACAGCGACGGACAGCACAAGACACCCAAACGGCGGGCGGCACTTCAAGCGGCAAGCCCCGACCCGCCCCCCGACCCGGACTATGATATGTTTTAGGCAATGCATAATTCATAATGCATAATGCATAATTAAACACTTCTGAACGGTATTAAACAGATTATTAAACACCATTAAACATACAGACCAATGGAACAAGACGTAATTATCGAGGCCTTGAAGGGCTACATCAAGGTGAAGGGCTCGCAGAACAAGGCGGCGACAGCCCTCGGCATCAGTGCCGCCACATTGAGCAACATACTCAACGGCAAGACCGAAAGCATCGCGCCCGAAATGTGGCGCAGCATAGCCGCCAAACTCAACGCGGGAACCGGCAAACGCGCTTGGCAGATAGCGCAGACCGCAGGCTACAAGCAACTGATGTTTGTATTTGAGAACGCGCAGCGCGACAGCCTCGCCTGTGCGGTGTGCGGCGAGGCGGGATGCGGCAAAAGCACAGCCGCCGCCGACTATGCGGCAACGCACACACACGTGGCGGTGCTCACCTGCGCCGAGTATTGGAACCGCCGACAATTTCTCACCAACCTACTCACCGCCTTCGGCATCGGCAGCGACGGTATGGGCGTGGCTGAGATGATGGACACGGCGACATCCGCGCTCAAACGCACCGAAAGTCCTCTCATAATCCTCGACGAGGCAGACAAACTCTCCGACAGCGTTCTCTACTTCTTTATCACGCTCTACAACCAGTTGGAGGATGTGTGCGGGCTTGTGCTGATGGCCACCGACTACCTCAAAAAGCGTATCGAGAAGGGTGTGCGCAACTGCAAGAAAGGCTACAAGGAGATATACAGCCGCATAGGTCGCAAGTTTATCTGCGTGGCGGCGGCTACCATCGAGGATGTGGCGGCTGCGTGCAACGCCAACAGTCTGACAAGCGACAAGGAGATCAACCGCATATACGCCGACTGCGAGGGCGACTACCGCCGTGTAAAACGCGCAGTATGGGCTACTCTCAAAAAAGCAGCATAATGAAACGAGCATTGACTACTAACAACATCCTCTCCGCAAAATTCTACCCCGCGCCTTTCGACGGAGAGTGGCGGATGAGTTTTGGCACTCCCGAACTGCACGGACTGTGGATGGTGTACGGGGCGAGTTTCAACGGCAAGACGACGTTCTGCCTGAAATTGGCGAAGTACCTCACCAAGTTTGTAAACCGTGTGGCATACAACTCTTGCGAGCAAGGCTTGTCTTACTCGATGCAGACTGCGTGGCGGCTCTGCAATATGATAGAAGCGGGCAAAAAGGTTGTCCTCCTGGACAAGGAAAACCCGCAGGAACTCTTGGAGCGTCTGAGCAAGAAACAGAGCCCCGACGTGGTGATAATAGACAGTTACCGCTACTTCGACGAGCGCAACTTTCAGACATACCAGACGCTCAAACACAACTTTCTCTCAAAACTCTTTATCGTGCTTGCCCACGAAGACAACAAGGGACTGCCCGACGGCGCACTTGGCAAACGCCTCTACGCCGACGCCGAGGTGAAGATACACGTAAGCGGACGACAGGCATACGTCAACAGCCGTTTGGGTGGCAGTTACGAGCCGTTCATCATCGACGAGGAATTTGTAGAAGCGGCACAGGCGGAGTTTTAATGCATAATTCATAATGCATAATTAGTAATTCATTATTAAAACCATTTAAACAATACCCTTATGCAGACAACAGGAAAATACGACAGCAACGCCAAGATGTGGATCATCAAGGCAGCCACCAAAGGCGGCATAGTGATAGCGGCAGCATCCACACTCCGCGTGGCAATAGAACTACTTAAAAGCATTTTGTAAGATGGAAGCATTCACATTCAGAAGCGGCGCAAACGAAGACCGCTACGCATTTCTAAGCGACATACTCGCTCACACGCTCCACTACGTGGACGACAAGGCTCTGTTTGACGAGTTTTGCAGCAAACGAGCCGTGATGTCGGTACGGATAGCACTAAGCACCCGCCGCGCAGCAGCCAAAGACGTAGCCACATACGACAACTACGTGATTACAGACAAAACACATTTAAACAATATTTAAAACACATTTGAACAATGGAAAACGCAAGAATCACACTCTCAGCCGAAGAGATGGCGGAGTACGCAGCCTTTAAAAAGGCGAAGGCAGAAAAAGCGGCACGCGAGGAGCGCAAGCAGAACCTCGACGCCTACAACAAGATGATAGACGAACAGGTGAGCATCACAATTCCCGAACTGCAATCGCTTGCCGAGCAACTGTCGCTTGTAAAGTCGGCAATCTTCGACAATTTCAAGAGCCTCTTGGAGATGAAAAAGGACATTATGAAGATGACCAAAGACGGACAGCGCAGCCACACATTCACATCGAGCGACGGCAGACAGCGCATCGAACTCGGTCAGTACGAGCTCGACAACTACAAGGACACTGTGAACGACGGCATAGCGATGATAAAAGAGTACATCAGCGGCTTGGCGAAGGATTCCGAGACACAGAGCCTCGTAGATATGGTGCTCAAACTCCTGAGCAAAGACCAGAAGGGCAACCTCAAAGCATCGCGCGTGCTGCAACTGCGCCAGATGGCTGACCAGATCAAAGACCCACGGTTTTTGGAAGGCGTGGAGATTATTATGAACTCGTATGCGCCGATACCGAGCAAACAGTTCGTACGCGCATTTGTGAAAGACGACAAGAATATGTGGCAGGCCATACCGCTCTCGCTGACAGACGCGAACTAATGTATAATGCATAATTCATAATTAAAGATTGAAAATTATGGCAAAACAAGAAAACGCGAAGGACATCATTGTAAGGATGATACGCGAGTACCGGGAATGGTACAGACAGCGGGTGGGCGTGCCTGTGCAGTACAGCAGCCAACAGTCGTATGTGATAGAGTACAACACAATGAAAGGCATATATAATATGCTCGTGGGGAGTTACCGAGCCAAGAACCCGACGGTGATACCGGGCGACAACATAGTGATGGAGATGTGGCAGCACCTGTTGGCTTATCTCAAAGAGAAAAACAACTACTACTATATGACACTCGGCAGCATCCACCGCAGTTACAACACGATAGTGGCGCAGATAAGCCGACACATAGAGAAACAGCGCACGGCAGAACAACGCGCAGCCGCCAACGAACAGCAGCAAAAAATCTCTATCATTCAGGATATGCTCAATTCATAATTCATAATGCATAATTCATAATTATGGACAAGAGAAGAGAAACACTCCCGGCAGAGAGGCAGACAAACACTCTGCCCGCTCTGCAACTCTCAAAGACCGAGTTTTTGCAGGCTTACTCACCCGCCAAGTGCCTCAAAGCGATGGCGCAGTACAAGACACCGCTGCAATGCTCCACCGCCAAGGAGATACCCACGGTGGCAGCCATACGCAAGACATACGGCGAGGAGTACATTTCGGGGTACATAAAACTGTGGATAGTGAACCTCTACGAGTTCTTTGGCAAGAGTGCGCTGAGTGACGCACAGTTGGACGAGGCGGCGTTCCTCGCCTTAGACGGCCGCTACTACCTCAACCTCGCCGACATCAACGCGGTGTTCACCTCGCTAAAAAAGGCATCAACCGACATATCTCCCCAGAAGATTGTACGCGCCTTTGAGGATTACGACGGACGACGCGCCGCCGAATACTACAACCACTCCGTAGCCGCCGAGACGTTTCCCGACTACGGAACACGCACAGCCGAATTGAAACTACTTAAAGTAAGCAACTACAAACCAAGGAAAAACAAGTAAAACCGAACGACAATGACCAACCGCAAATTATACCATCTGATGCGAGTAAGCAACGTCTGCCGAATAGTGGACGCGCACTACGAGCCGGGCAACTACTCAAAGAGTTACTATCAGATATGGCGCAAATATGTGCTGCCGATATACCCTATGTGCTACCGTACATTGCTCAACTATGTGAACACACCAGTGCCGCACAGCGTGAGGGAAAACGCGGTGCAGTTGACGCTCTTTTAAACAGAACAAAAATGGAGACAGTAAGACAGATTATCGAAGACATCATTGAGAGGCTCTCGACTGTAGAGGAACTCAAATATGTGGACCGGGATTGGGGGCAGTTGGACTGCGAACCTCCGGCAGTGAAATATCCCTGCGCGTTGGTAGATTTCGCCAACGCCACATACCAACCGCTGATGCAGGGCGCGGAACGAGCCGAAGCCACATTCAGCGTGGTGATAGCAGCGCAGAGAATCACGCCGTCGTCGTCGAGGGCAAGGCGCAAAGAAGACTCCTACGCCACAATGAACCTCGTGGGCAAGGTACACGCCGCGCTGCACCTGATGGCAAAGCCTGACTACGCACCGCTGACACGCCGCAGCACCGACAAAGAGGCCCTGCTCTCGGGCGAAGAGACGTACAGAATATCGTACGCCACATCGTTCAACATCAAACCACAGCCAAGACCCACAGCAAGGGTGGAACAATGCATAATTCATAATATATAAAGTGTAATTATATGAAAAATCCTTTTCAGAATAAAGGAAATATTAAAACAGTTTAAAAAATAAGACAAATGGAACATTCAATTTGCATTATACGATACGCCAACCCGGCATTGAGTTATTTGCCGAAAATAGGCGGACTGTTGCACGAGGTAATGAAAACCTACCACAACAAACTGATATTGTACAGCGATATAGACAAATTCATTGCCAAACTTGTATTACAACAAGGCACAATACAACGGAAAAACCCACGGTTAAAACCCATACGTATCGACAGGCACGACACCGACGACCGCATCCGTATCGATACGCCAATAAAGAACAACGACCCGGAAGAACTTTTTGAGATTGAGCCGATAGTAGGGTATATGTTTGACCTTACACCCAAATTGGAGGTTACAGCAAGAGAATGCACCGAGATAGATGTTTTGCTACAACAGAGGCTCGATGTGCTTAGACACCGCAAAAAGATAATGGACTGCGATGTGGCTCGTAGTGGCGTATATAGTTGCAGCACCGACCCGGAGCAACACACAAAAGTGACAAACCAAATAGAAGGGTTGGAGGATTTTCAAGAGATAATCGCCGGAAAACGTTCGGTAACAAATTAACTACGAAAAAACATGGAAAAGAAAGAATTTTATTATATTCAAACAGTAGCCGATGAGTGCAGAATTAATTTCTTTATCAATAAAGAATACATCTTATACATAAGCAACTACCCTACAAAAGGAATGGTACTGTGTTGCGGCAGTAACGAAAATTGGATAGAGATTATAAAAGACAGAGGCTATTGGGATTATTTTTACAGAAAAATATTCCCAAACGTTTACCAGTATGGCATACCCGGGTGCGAACATCCAAGAGCATGTATACAACAATTTATAGATGCAGTCAAAAAAATCGAAAATTAACCAATTAGGAAGCCCCGAAGGCAAATAACAACGCCGTTGCAAAGGTATTGCAACGGCGTTTTATTTTAATGTTTGATGATGCCGGAGAGGTGTTTGGTGATTAGTTTTTTGAGTTCGGCTTCGAGTTTGGGGGATTTCCCGAGAAAGTGGCGTTTGGGTATTTTAATTGCAGAGCCGATTTTCTTTAAAGCCATAGCACGGTAGAACTTGGCTTGCTTAGTAAG
>JAFYFR010000001.1 GCA_017543645.1 Bacteroidales bacterium | reverse complement strand
TGGTAAGACTTCGGTTAACTTCGTTAAAAATCAGTTGAAGAAAGTTGAAGGCACACAGAACGACAACTTCATCCAGCGTCAGACAACTCAGGCTGAGGACTGGGACGGTTTCCGCAAAGCTACTGAAAACAGCAACCTTAAAGATAAAGCCCTTATCCTTCGTGTTCTTTCTATGTACTCTGATCCTACCGTTCGCGAACGTGAGATTAAGAACATCTCTGAGGCTTATACCGAACTCAAGAGCGACATTCTTCCCAAACTCCGTCGTTCTGAAATCAAGGCTATCTGCCAGTCAGCTGAAAAAACCGAAGACGAAATCATTCGCCTTGCTCAATCTAACCCCGGCGCTTTGACTCAGGACGAGGCTCTCTTTGCTTCCACTTGCAAAGCTGCCGACCTCGACACCAAACAGAACGTTCTTGAAAACTACGTAAGCCGTTTCCCCAACGACTGGAGAGGTTACAACAACCTTGGTAACGTTTTCATCAAAAAGAACGAACTTGGCAAAGCTCAGACAAATCTTGACAAAGCTCTCGACCTCAACAGCAACGAAGGTGCTATCTACAACAACCTCGGCGTTCTCGCTCTCGCTAACGGCGACGAAGCTAAGGCTAAAGAATACTTCACCAAAGCTAAAAACATGAACGGTAGCGAAGAGGCTGGTTACAACCTCGGTGTTCTCAACATCCGCAATGCTGAATATCCTCAGGCTGTTAGCAACTTCGGTTCTACTCCTACTTTCAACAAAGCTCTTGCTGAACTTCTCAACAAAAACACTTCCGCTGCTCAATCTACTATCAATAGCGTAGACAGCGAGGAAGCTGCTGTTGATTACCTCAAGGCTGTTATCGCTGCTAAGAGCGGTGACAAAGACTCTGCTATCAGCAACTTGAAGAACGCTTGCAAGAAAGATTCTGCTTGGAAAGAATACGCTAAGACCGACGTAGAATTCCTCAAATTCTTTGACGACGACGCTTTCAAATCTGTAGTTGACTAATAATTAGTACAGCTCATATAATAAAAACCGGCACTCATCAGTGCCGGTTTTTTTGTGCCATTATTTGATTGGGACTCACTTTGAAATTTATATGAGTTATCAATAAAAATCCCCTCCGATAGAACCATCGGAGGGGAAAAACGCTTAATTTCTAAACTATAATGCTAACACAAATTTTCTACAACCACTTAACAAGTGCGAAATCGCAGCGGTGCGAGAGGTTCTTGTTTTTGGGGAAGAGGCGGAAACCGTAGTTGAAGTTGCCAGGTTTTACAGGTATCATTTCGATGCTGTAATGTGTAAAGCGGCCGGCGTGTTTCTGCATGGTAAGAGGCTTAACTGCCAATATATTGGTGTTGCCGTCTTGTGTAGATTCGGTAATTACCATCTCGATTTCTACATCGTCGGGGCTGAGTGCGCCAAGGTCGAGAACTACTTCGCCGAAGTATTCCTCGCCCATATACAACGGGTCGCGTACAATGTCGCAGAAATTGAGCTTCTCGATTACTATCTTGTCCCAGTTGGCCATTACTTTGTGTTTCCAAGCGGCAAGTTCGCGTGCAATTGCGTAATCGTTGGCGTTAACCTTTTCGCCTGTTTTAGCAAGTTTGTTGTAGTAACGCTCGTAGTAATCGTCGAGCTGACGTTTCATGGTAAAGTTAGGAGCAATATGTCCGATAGAGTTCTTGATAACGCTTACCCATTGCTCGGGAACGCCCTTGGCATTGCGTGTGTAGAACTTAGGACAGATGTCCTCAATGATTGTACGGTAGATTGTAGCGGCGTCGAGCTCGTTTTGGAAGTTCTGTTCCTGATAGCTGCGCTCTTGCGGCAAGCACCAGCCACCGTCGGGACGATAGCCTTCTACCCACCATCCGTCGAGCACTGAGAAGTGGATAGCACCGTTCATTACGGCTTTCATACCAGATGTACCAGATGCCTCCAACGGACGTGTAGGAGTATTCAACCAAATATCTACGCCCGAAACCAAACGTTTTGCAAGCGAGATGTCGTAATCTTCCAAGAAGAGAATCTTGCCGATAAACTCAGGACGTTTTGCAAATTCGGTAATCTGCTTGATAATGCCCTGCCCACCACCATCGGCGGGGTGAGCCTTACCTGCGAATATGAATTGTACAGGACGGTCGGCATTGTTAACAATCTTAGAAAGCATCTCTAAGTTGGTGAACAAGAGGTTGCCGCGTTTGTATGTAGCAAAACGACGAGCGAAACCAATTGTCAATGCGTTCTCGTTGAGGTTGTCTTTAATCTTAACCAACTGTGTGGGGTCTTCGCGACGACGAATCCAGTCGTAATCAAGACGTTTCTTGATATAGTCGATAAGGTCTTTACGTTTTTTCTGACGCATTTTCCAGATTTCGGCATCGTCTACCTTTTGGATAGCGTTCCAGATAGATTCGTTGCTCTGGTCTTTGAGAAACTTCTTGTCGAATGTCTTCTCGTAGAATTTCTGCCACTCTTTGTCGGCCCATGTGGGATAGTGTACGCCGTTGGTAACGTATCCGATGTTGAGCTCCTGCGGATAGTAGCCGTTCCACATATAGTTGAACATGTTTTTGGTAACTTCGCCGTGAAGCATCGAAACACCGTTGACCTCTTGCGAAAGTTTGCATGCAAGATACGAGAAGTTGAACTCCTGACCGTGGTCGTCCACATTGGGTTTTCCAAGAGCGAGGAAGTCTTTCCACGACATGTTCAAACGCTCGGGATAGTGTCCCATGTAGGTAAGAATCATATCCTCGGGGAAAGAGTCGTGTCCTGCGGGTACAGGTGTGTGTGGTGTACAATGTGGATGCACGAACAATCTCCAATGCCTCGGTGTATGTAAAGTTGTGTTCTTGAATCAAATTGTTGAGTCGTTCGATACCCATAAGGGCAGCGTGACCTTCGTTCATGTGGTAAACTTGCTTTGTGATGCCAAGTTTTTTGAGAGCGCGGATACCGCCAACGCCGAGAAGCATCTCTTGTTTCAAGCGGTTTTCGCGGTCGCCACCGTAGAGGTGATGAGTTACCCAGCGATCTTCGTCCCAGTTGCCTTCAAAGTCGGTGTCGAGCAAGTATAGGTCGATACGGCCAACAGCAGCCTTCCAAACTTTTGCGCGGAGTTTACGTCCGGGGAATGCCACTTGAATTTCCATTTGTTCGCCGTCTTGATCTTTAACAGCGGTGATGGGCAGCATACGGAAGTCCTGAGGAACGTCTTCGGCAATTTGGTCGCCGTGTACCGACAATCTCTGGCGGAAATATCCGTAGCGGTAGAGCAAGCCAACAGCGCACATATCCACGTTGCAGTCTGATGCCTCTTTGAGGTAGTCGCCAGCGAGGATGCCGAGGCCGCCTGAGAAAATTTTGAGTGAGTCGTTGATACCGTACTCCATGCAGAAGTATGCTACGCTCGGGCCTTTGGCGTTTTTCTTGTCATCCATGTAGGCACGGAATTTTGCGTAAACGGCTTCATATTTAGCAAGGAAGTCGGGGTCGTTTTCTAATACTGTAAGACGGTTGAAATCTACCATACGGAGCAACGAAATGGGGTTGCGTCCGCTCTTTTCCCAAAGGCCGTCTTCGCCAATGGTTTGCCAAAGTTCTTCGGCATCGTAGTTCCAGCACCACCAGAGGTTGTAAGACATCTCTTCCAAGCCTTTAAATTTGCCTGAGAGGTTGGGCTGAACCTGAATGTTTCTCCAAATTGGTTTATTCACTTTTATTTCTTTTATGTTATACGGTTCTGATGAATATTTTGAAAAGTCGGCTTGTTCTACGCGCGGTTTTGAACGTTCCATTGCTACGGCGTAGGCCTTGATATAGAATTTGTTGAGGTTTTTCCAGAGGAATTGCTGCGACAGCGTGTAAGCGGCTTTGCGGTTCTTTTCTGCCACTTCTTTGGTGCTGTTGGCATATTCGATAACTGCCTCGGCAAGTTTCTGACATACCTCGTGATAGTTTTCGTCGGTGCGATGAAGCACAATCACCGGTTTTGAGTCTTTGGGGAGAATGCCTTCTGTGTATTTTCCAAAGCCAGCAAGGTCGGTGGTGATGGTGGGCACGCTAAATGCAATGCTCTCCAACGGTGTGTAGCCCCACGGTTCGTAGTATGAGGGGAACGCCGTAACGTCCATACCTATAAGCAAATCGTAGTAAGGAACGTTGAAAATACCGTCGTCGCCTTTGAGATACGAGGGAACAAAAATCAATTTGATTTTGTTTTCTGCACTATTGTCTAAGCCAAGTTGTTTAGCACGGTTTACAATAGCGTCGTATTCTACGTGGTGAAGTCCGTGTGTGAGATATTTGTTCCATTCGTTGTTGGTAATGGTAACAGAATCGTCGGCTAATGCTTTTTTGAGGTCTTCACGAGCACCGTAGTTGTTGGCGGGAACCATAATAAACGCAAGCAAATCGTGTTTGAGAGTGCCGGCGTCTTTTATGTTTTTGAGAGCATCTAAGAATACGTCGATACCTTTGTTTCTGTATTCGTAGCGACCGCTTGTGCCAAGTATCTTGGTGCTGTCGGTGAATTTCTGACCAAACATTTTAGAAGCCACTTTGAGCATAATGTCGCGGGCGGCTTTGCGTTTTTTGTCGAACACTGTGCCTTTGGGAACGAAATCATCTTCAAATCCGTTGGGCGTAACGATGTCTACCTTGCGCTCGGTAAATTGCAAACATTCCTGAGCGGTAATATCGCTTACAGTGGTGTATCCGTCGGCTGTGAGAGCCGAAAGTTTTTCGCAACTCTGTTTTGCCACCATACCAAGTTGACGTGCTTTTTCGTCGCCGTTGTAACTTTTGAGTGGTCCGTAGAGCGGCTGACCGTTGCCTGCAATGCTTCGTCCAATTGATGTGGCGTGAGTGGTAAACACGCTTGCAATTTCAGGAGCATATTTTTCAATGTAGAGAATACCTGCGCCTGTCATCCATTCGTGGAAATGAGCAATTACGCGGTCTTCGGGTTTGAGGTTGTATGCGCAGAAACTTTCGATCACCTGACCGGCGGTGTATCCAAAAATCACAGGCTCGATATATCCCCAGTCGCCAGAGATAGAGTCGAGTTTGTAGGTTTCCCACAATTCTGCGAAAATTTTGTCTTTCTTAGGGACGTTGGCAGAGAAGTCCACGAGGATAACGATAGGTTCGCCGATAATATTCCATCGACCAATTCTAACGCGCTGTCCCTTGCGTTCCAAAGTGTGTTTCCAGTCGGAGAATAGGGTCTTGTCTTCGCGGAACTCAGGGTTTTCTTCGTTGTTGCGCCAAATGTCGGGACCGAGCATAATCAAATGGTCGCCGAATTTTTCTTTCATGGTTTGCGCCTTGGTAGAAACGACGGTGTGGATGCCGCCAACCTTGTTGCAAACCTCCCAACTTGTTTCAAACACATAGTCGGGTGTCAGTTCTTTTGATGCCATAGTTTTTTTACGAACGTTAATAAAACCTGTTTTAAGGCGGACAATCTTCCGTCCGCGGCTGTTGTTATAAATATTACTATAATATAAGGTGTGGAACTTGATAGAAGCCACCCCTGTTTTTTCAGGTTTGAAAGTTAAGGATTTTTTTTGTAACGGCGTATCTCTTGTAAGTTATTTTTTTTAGATTTTTTTTAATTATAGTGAAATACGTATTGGAATGTGCTATTTTTTTGTACCTTAGCACTATCAATTTAATCAATTATGGCCAAAAAAGTGATTTCTATATCGTGTCCGCAATGTAAAGCCACTGATGCACAGTTGCTCAGCGACGGCACTTATCAGTGTAAGTATTGCGGTACTCGATTTATTATAGATGATGACACTGTTACTCAGAATATTAATATCAATGTTAACGTTAAACACGAGCAACAATATTCAAACGTAAGTCAGCCCACTGTTCAACATCGTATGCCC
>JAFYFR010000022.1 GCA_017543645.1 Bacteroidales bacterium | reverse complement strand
TTTTTACCCCCGCAAAAAAATCGCGTTTTTTTTGTTGCCGTTACAATAATTAGTGCTATATTTGCAAGTTGAATCAATAGTTAAAACATTAAAATTAACTCAAAACATGATAAAGAGACTATTTTTAGCGGCTATGCTGACATTGTGCGCCGCCGGTGCGATGGCGCAGGGCGAAAAAGTGCTGGAAGGAGAATACATGGATAATGGCAATAATTTTTATTTCTATGACTTATATTCCGACCAAACAGCCATAATAAAAGATATGAGTTCCAAATGCGACAATTCGTATACAATTCCTGTCTCCATAATTGTTGGAACCAAAGAATACAAGGTAACCGAGGTGGCGGAAAAAGCATTCGCAAATGTGGGCATAACCACTGGCGATAAAATTGAAGTGACAATTTATGGTACTGATATAAAGTTGTGCGCCGATCCTTTTGGCTCTAACCTTCCTGCCGATAAGGGTGCTACCGCAGATCTTCACGCATCTCCCTGCTTGGATGTTTCAATTTGGGATAGTTACTTTACCAATGTATACAAAGACCAAAGACCCGACGTGGACTACTTCTTCCCTTGCGAGATAGAGTATAACTCCGGCGGCGACTATATCCTTCAGCCATTTAATATAAATACGGATTTCTACGGCGAAACGTACACTCTGAACGTTACGAAGAGCAAGATAACCTCGATTGACATAGAGACACAGTTTGTCAACCCGTCAGACATCGCATATGATATTTCTGTGGAAAAGGCGTTATTGAAAAACTCCGCCGGAAAGGTGTGCGAGGAGCTGGATTATACCGGAGGACCTTACGATATTGCCGATGCCGTAATAGTGAAAAAAGGCGAAATCAGAGAAATCAAGGAGAAGAACGTGCTCGTTTGCACAGATTTGAAGTTCTACCCCACGCCGGTGACCAACCTCTCGTCGGGCGAGCTGTCAATCGTTTCAAATGTTATGTCGGGATCGCACCCCGACCGTCCGTCGGGCAAGACCCTTGATGAATGGTATGAGATGGGCGACATCTCCAACGATTATGTGGCACTTACCAACCAAGTGGTGGTGCTCGCCGACGATTTCAAGCGCGACACCATAGCCCTGCCCTGCACCGCCGAGTTCGTTATCGACGGCAACCAGATTTCGTTGAAAATCACCATAGCAAAAGATGCCGAGGGAGTGGGGTCTTACGGTGATGCTCCTTACGGCAAGACTCACTATCAGACCAACAATTACAAGCCAAAACTGAACCTCAGCCAGGACGCAGAGTTCTTATTTCCGCTGAACGGTACGTACCAGATCTTTGTCAACAAATACAAATACAAAGACCCAGCCAACAACATCGACGGCCCCCTGGAAGACATAAGCGAAACAAGCGGAAGCGGTTTAAAGGAATTCACGAAAACGTTCTTCCGTGTGGACGGAAAGGCATATTGGTACGGGCTGTTTATCGACTATAGCGAAGCAAACCTGACCAAAACCTACAACAACTCGGAAACCATGGATGTTCCCGACGGCAAAACGCCCGTCATGAGGAAAAAACGGCGGTTCAACCCTGCGTTCTTTGGAACAGGAAAAGTAGACAATGTTTTGATGACGAAACTGAACTACGACGAAAATGTCGAAATAGAAGCCGACTACACCCTCAAATTCGCCGACCCCTCCGTAGGCACCGGCAAGGAAATCACACTCACCATCACCCCCAAGGACCCCTTCTACAAAGCCCTCCTCGGCGACAACAACACCGTGACGCTCAAAGGCACAATAGCCCCCGCGCAGCTCTCGGCTAACGACATCGCCGGCATTGAAGCCCAGATAGAGGAATCCATAAAGAAGACCAAGTTTTACGACGGTTCGTCCGAGGTGGGTTTCAGCAAGCCGTCACAGTTTGACTACACCACCGAGGGCGGGCTTAAGGTAACCGTTACCGTAACCGAAGCCAAGTATTACAGCAACAGCGCGGAGGTAAGCGACGCGGGCAGCGGTTACGACATTAAGGCATCCTACAAGGTGGACGACAACTTCTACATCACCACCGATCAGGCGGGCGGGTATGTGCGCACCAAAGAAACCACCATCTCAGGCGGCGCAATACTGTTGAAATGCTCGCCCGACAACCCCGAGATAAGGGACATCTTGGACGAACTTTCGCTCTCCGAGTTTGAAGGGTTCTACATCGGCGCGTCAACCCGCACGTGGGCTAAGTCGGTAGCCACGCCATCGGCAGATTACACCGTGTCGGTAACCGGCGTAACCACTGTGGACGGCGACAACAACAAGACTCCCGTATCCGTAGTGCGTTACAACAACAAAAACGAAGTTATCCCATGGAGCATGTTCCTCACCTACGAGATAAAAGACCAGAACGGCGACGTCTGCTACAACTCAGCCAGCCCCGGATACAGCGGCATCTATGTTAACTACTCCAGACAGACCAACCAAGGATTCAAGATAAAACCGGCTGAGGAGCTACCCGACGACCTGAAACAGAAAATCCAGACTGCATACACCGCGCAGCTCGGCAAGACAAAAGAATACGACGGCACACCCGACGTTTCAATCCCCTCTGCCACACAGCTAACCGTAACCCACAAGGTGGGCGACGAAGAGACCGACCTGACATTCGACATAGTTTCAGCCCAGTATAACAACGCCGACGCCGCCACCGGCAAAACCATCACCGCAAAAGTTAAGAACCCCAACTTCGACGGCACTCTCGACGTGGAAATCACCGGCGCGGAAATAACACCCATCGAAATAGACCCCGACCGCCTCTCGGCTGACGTCACGTCCGCGCTCGGCGGCGAAACCGACAAGGTGTATGACGGCACCAACAGCGTGGCCACCACGTTGGACAAAATCACCGTTTCCAATGCCTCGTACCCCAACGATGTAACGATAAACCTTAGCGGCATAATCTACTACGACCCACAGAACACCTCCGAAGATGTAACCAACGTAGGCACGTATCCTATAGCCGCCACACTGAGCCTCGGCACTAACCACAACTACTGCTTTGGCTCCGACGCCAACGGCTACATCTACGAAAAGCTATGCCGTTACAGCACCATCACCGGCGAAATCACCCCAGCTGAAATCACCCCCACCGCCGCAATGTTCGACGGACTATTCCAAACCGAAAAGATTTACGACGGCAGCACTACCGTATTCGACAACGCTGGCAAGGCAATTAACACCAACAACCCCATTGACTACAAGGAATCGGGTGTTACCATCTTCCAAATAACCTCGGCGGAATATGCCGACAAGAACGCCGCCGACCAAGTGGACATAACCCTTGCTCTGAGCATGGTATCGCAAAACTACACGCTTAAAAGCAGCACATTTACACTTAAAACGGGAAAAATCAAACCCATTGAAATCATCCCCACCGCTGCAATGTTCGACGGACTGTTCCAAACTGAAAAGACCTACGACGGCAGCACTACCGTATTCGACAACGCTGGCAAGGCAATTAATACCAACAACCCCATTGACTACAAGGAATCGGGCGTTACGCTGTTCACAATAACCTCTGCGGAATATGCCGACAAGGACGCCGCCGATGAGGTGAACATAAACCTCACCCTCGCCCCTGCAACCGTCAACTACGTCCTCGCCGCCACCACCTTTCCACTTGGCAACGGAAAAATACTGCCCATCCAGTTCGACGACAACGCCAAGATAGAGGCAGCAGTGTCAGCCGCCCTCGCCGACATTAAAAACAAACCTTACGACGGTACAAGCAGCCTTGTGCCTAACACGCTGACCGTTACTATGAAGAAGGCAGACACCGGCTTCCCCGACGACGTTGTTATCAACCTCTTCGACCTGAGATACTACGACCGCACCGATGGTGAGTTCCATTACGCCGCCGACCACGGTAGCCACGCCATAGCCATGTCGCTAACCATGGACGAAAACCCCAACTACTGCTTCTTTGTCCACGACGGCAAGCAGCTGCGTTACGACGAAAACTGGTACAAGGAAAAACTCTTCACCGGCGAAATAACACCCAAGGAGATAGCCTTGGACAGCGCAACAGTCGCCGCCCTGATACCGTTGGAAAAAACTTACGACGGCACTGCCGACATCCTGCTCGACGGCTCAGCAATCTCGGAGGCAAGCAAGCTTTATATAGATATTGTTACCGTTGAATCCGACCCAGAGGTTACGGCACAGCCACACAACTTGCAGATTGTTGCAGCCAAGTATAGCACCGCCGACGTTACCACACCCGACCTCAACCCCGTGAGCGTTACCATAAACAACCTTTCGGGCAACTTTGTGGTAACCAATCTCAGCGAAAAAGGCGTCTATACGGTTAACGGCATCATCAACCCGAAGGAAATTGAGGTTACATTCGCCCCCGAAGACTTCGAGGACATCATCACCTTGCAACGCCAGTATAACGCCTCCGACCCCTCTGCCGAGATTCTTGCCAACGAGGTTACAAAAAACAACAACACCTTTATTATTAAGTCGGCAGAATTTAAGGACAACACCGTGGGCTTGGACAAGGAGATTGTGGTAACCATAGAACCCGGCAACCGCAACTTCACCCTCAAGAATACCACATACACGCTCACCGGCGGCACTATCTGGGACTATGTGTCAGTTAGCCTCAACGCCCTGGAGTTTGCCGAGGGCAGTGCGGAAGTGGGCAAGGACATCACAGCCTCCGCCACATACAACGGCAGCGCGGTGAAAGGTGCGTTTACCTACACTCCCGCCGCCGGCACACAGCTCAACAAAGGCACGCACACCGTTAAGGTAGAGTTTGCACCGCAGGAAAGCTACCTCAGAGCACCCGCTACCGTCCCAAGTTTCGAGGTAAAAGTTAATGGTCTGATAGTGGTAGACCAAAACAGCATCCACCAGAAAGACAATCACGAAGCCTACTGTCTCGACGGCGTGGGCAACCTCCAGATCGAATATTCAAAAGTGATGGGAAGCATCAAAACCTACCGTATAGAAATGGAAGGTCTTGAATCGCTTTCGCAGAACGGCGACGTGGTTGACGAATCAGTCATTTATATCACCCTGCCAGCCGATGTGCAGCCCGGCCGCTACAACGGCACTATCCAGTTTTTTGGCGAGGACGAAGAGTCCGACAAGTATCCGTTTTCTATCGACATCTACCTGCCTCGCGACGTGGTTAAGCAGCTATATTCCGACGTGCTTTTTGCCGACAATCACCAGTCGCTATACGAGGCATACCAGTGGTTTAAAAACGGCAAAGCCATCAGCGGAGCCAACCGTCAGTTCTACCACGAGGCGGGACTCGACCTCAGCAACAAATACACCGTGGAGGTGAAGACTAAGAGCGGCATCTCGCTACATTCCTGTCCAATTAACGGCAACGCTACATCCAAACGCGCACTCTCAGACGTTAAGGTTTATCCCAACCCTGCCAAAGCCGGCATTCCCTTTACATTGGAGCTTGTGGGCGGCGACAACGACTTCTCCGACACCGAAATTCAGATTTACAACAACAGCGGCACCCTTGTGCAGCGCGTCACCAATGTCGACAAGACTATCACCCTGACACTTCCCCGGGGCAACTACTCGGGTGCGCTTATCCGCCACGGCGAAAAATCGTCGTTCAAGATTATTGTTGAGTAACACTTAGCGTAACACATAAACCATTAAGAATATGAAAAAAATGTTATTAACTATCTTGACTACTCTGCTGGCGTTTTCGTCCATGGCGCAAAACTCCGACGAGACATATATCGACGGCGTCAGGTACGAACTCGTCTATATCTACGGTGAGCCCACCCACGTGGAGGTGAGAGCTGAAAGCGGTTCAGGTCCTGCCTACGATGTCAACTCATGGAATCCCCCAGCCACCTTGGAGATTCCCGAGACGGTGGAGTTCGACGGCAAATCCTATCCCGTAACCATCATCTGCGAAGGTGCATTTTCGGGGATAGCCAATTTGGATGTCAACTTCGTCTTGCCGAAGACCATTACAGAGATTGAAGACGAGGCATTCAACGTCGGCACTGTTTCGGGTACTCACTCGCATACTATTGAATTTAAATCGATGTCGGCCCCTGTATTTGATTTATATTACTTAAGCACCGACTATTTTTCAAAGATTATCGTTCCTGAGTATTCGGTGGGGTATGATACATGGGCATACTACTCTATAACCGTGGAAGGCGATTATTTTACAGTTGACGATCAGGCTTTTGTTAATCTGTTGTCTTACTTCGACAAAAAATTTGACGGCACACCCGATTTTTTGATTCCCGACGCCTACAAGACTATTGACATGGGCAACGGTTACACCCTGGCAATCACCGGCGCAGAGTCGGATGTATATAACGTCGGCCCTCAGTTGGATGTGAGAATCTTTTATGATTTGAAAAAAGACGGTGTTGTGGTTAATCCCGGCTTGTCGTATGTGTATCAATACATCGGTCAGATAACCCCTGGCGAGCTGACCCTCACCGCCGACAACCTGCTTATCGACAAAAGCGCCAAATACTATCCCGCATTCGATGGCAACGGCGACATGTACGTGGTTATTCCCGTACCTTATACAAAGAAATATTTTGGTCTCAGTTTTCCTTTTAAGGTGCTGAAATCCGACCAGGTTTGGGCAAAGATTCCACGCGTTGGCGGAACAGTAGAAGACGAATATGTGTCGGTGCCGGCCAAGATTTCGCCCAAAGTTATCGACGGCAAGCCTTATATCCATATCGACGTGGACAATACCCAGCTATTGAGCGATGTAACGTGTTCGAGAGGTGGATACTCTATCAATAGTTCCAGTCAGTATTACGATAAAGTTTCTGATGCATCGCAGTCTATCGACATTCCCATAGAAGAGGCGGATCACGGATATTACTACTATCTGTCGCAGTTTGATGACCTTGTGGTGCAGGCTGTTGACTGCCCGAATTCGGGGATTACTACTAATTATGAGGTTGTTATCCCCGGGAAAAACGTATATGACTTTTACAACGCAAGTTTTGCTGTGGCTGATGCTAACCGCACCAAATTTTATGACGGAACCACCGACGTAAAAGCATCCGACCGCACACCTCTGCCCACCAAGGTGAAGTTCTATCTTTCGTACAATCTTAATGCAGGGATTCTTGAAGATAGCTGGGATTGGTTCAAGAATAACCAGAATATATCGGACTATACAGACCAATCTTACAACGCGCCTGTTTATGAAGTGGACGTGGATGCCGTTTGGCAGTATGTGTCGCCCGACGCCGATGCCAATGTGGATATTGTATTCTCCTCCATCGGTTACAAAACCGAAGGAAAATCCACAGCTGAAATAGAAAAGATCAAGTTTTACTGGTCGTTGCTCGGCAACGAAATCAGCAAGGATGGATATTCCATTCCCGGACATATCGACCCGATACAAATCGACGACGCCACCAAAGCCGAAATCAAGACACAGTTGCAGAAACTTGTTGAACCCCTAAAGACCTACGACGGCACTTCCAATTTGAACATCCCCGACAACACCACCATCACCGTTGCCGGAGCGGGAGCAGGAGGGGAGGATATTGTATTTGACGTGCTGAACAACTCCTGCATGTATTATTCAACGGAAGCAACAGGTGTTCCTTCGTTGGAATCCGCCCCGGGTGATTATTCCATGGCGGCAGGTGTCGAGTTGCAAAGTACAAATTATTATTTTGAGGATAAGGGCGTGGCTGCTGAACCCAACAGATATGACTACACCTACGAAGTGATGGACATCGGCGACGGCTCCATTACCCCGCGCACCATTACGCCAAACATATCGAACATCACCGTTACCAAAGCCTACGACGGCGGCAAAGATGCCATGAATGCGGATGCTATCAAGAATGCCTCACCTGCGCCAGCATCGGGCGAGGTGTTGCAAGGCGAGGAGGTTACTATAACCATAAAATCGGCTGAGTTCGACTACCCCACCGTAAACGAAGCTTCAAAAGTTACGGTTAAGTTCGAGCTCGAAGGTAAAGACAAAGACAACTATCAGATTGCCGACATTGAGCTTGACGGCAAAATCACACCTTATATTATTAAGGACTTCGACATCACCAACTACTACCAAAGCGACAAACCCTACGACGGCAACTCGGGCGTGATACTCAAGAACGTGGACGAGAACAACAGGTTCTCACTCACTTCGGATAACTTTCCCGACAGCAAGACCCCCATCACCTTTGAGATTCTTGCGGTGAACTACCTCGATGCCAACGGTCATGGCGTAACCGTTCCGGGTGATTACACCTTCAACATAAAAGTTACCCCGTACAGCAACAACAACTATGCCCTTGAAAACAACGGCGAGTTCCCGGGTAGCGGCTCAATTTCGGCGCAGGAGGTTTCGGTGGCGGATTTTATCAATGCCTTCAAGAGCCAGTTTACTACTCTTGGCAAGACCTATGATGGCACAACGGCATTCAATGGGCTTAACACTCAGACCGACAATATAGTTGCCGTGGCGTTGCAGGGCGGCGGAAGCGCCGAGTTTAAAATCACCTCCGCAGAGTATTCCAACAAGAACGCCCATGTGGACAACAGTCTGATAGTGGAATGTGAACCATATACCGGTTCGGAGGGATATTTTGTTAGCAGCCCCGTAATCGTTACCGGCGACAACATAGTGATAGCCCCCTACTCGCTTGAAAATTTGGGCAAGCCCGTAGAGAAGTATGTTACGGAAGATTATTACGAAAAAGACAGGTACTATGAGGCAAATAATGTAGGTGTAACAATCAAGAAATCCGTGATGACATTGCCGGGAGTTACAGTCAGCGGCACACGCGAGAATGTTCAAGTAACCCTCTCGGAAGCCCAATACTCCAAAAACGGAGAGGCGATTTGCGCCATTGGCAACGGTTACACCATCACCGCCATACTCTCCTTGCCCGAGGACGGGAACTACTGTTTTGCCAAAGACCAGGCCACCGGCGGCTATGTGTGCGAAAAGCGTTCAGCCATCGGCACAGGATCGATATTGGGCGAGCCTTTGATGACGGTTAACAAAAATATTTTTGAAGTGGACGCACCGGTGGAGATTGGCAAGGATTTATGGGCGAAGGTTTCCTACGGCGACATCGACTCACTGCCCGGGGTGCTTACCTACACATTGGCATCGGGCGATGTTGTTACAGAACTTGACGCAGGCGCACACACACTATATGTGCATTTCAAACCGTCGGATGAATACAATTATGTCAAGGAATTTGACGACGACTTCAAGATAACTGTTACGATAAAATCTCATGATGTAGTCCAGATTCCCGACGAAAAACTTGCGGAAGCCCTGAAGACCGCATATTTCTACGACATGGAATACCCGCAGAAATGTTACGACGGCACAACAAAAGTGCCAGCATTCGAAGCAGACCCCGACAAGCTGCTGATAATTACACTCGATGACAACCTCAACAAGGTGTACGTAAAGGTTAAGTCTGCGGCATTTGGCACAAAGAACTCCACAGTGCCCAATCCCGATAGAAAGAATCCCGAACCCACGACGGTTACCTTTGAGTGCGAGTCGCAGGATCCGGGCTACAGCGTTACAAGTCCGATATTATTGTCGGGCGCGCACATAACCCCGAGGGATATATATTTGGAAAGAGTTCACGACCGTATTCTTAGCATCTTAAATGCAGACAGGATGTACGATGGCAAGAGCGACGTATATTTCAAAGACCCCGACGCAACGTCAATTATCTGGAACGACAAGAACGACCTTCCAGATGCCGAGATACACATCGACGAGGATGTGGAAGTGTTCTTTGAGGATGTTTATTACTGGGACGACGGCACAGACGGTCGCCGGAGCGAAGCAGGAGAGCACCTTATTGCATTCGGCAATGTGTATGTTACCGATTACAACTACTGTTTCGGCAGACACGATGACCTGAAGTTCTTTTTTGACGGTCCATATTACCCGCGCAACTTGTTTGGCAACATTCAGGCGAAGATAACGCTCACCGAGTCACCTCAGCAGTACGACGATCCGGAGTATTGTATCAAAGGTGAAGGCAATGTAAAAATTTCGTTTTCCGAAACCATTCCGGGCAACGCCAAGTTTTACAAGATGTCTTTTGAGTCGTCCAGCCTCAAGGAACAGTACGGCATGATAGACGAAGAGGGATTTCTGCCTATCAATGTGGACAGCAAGGTGAGCCCCGGCGTTTACCAAGGCACTATAACATTTGTTGAGGACACTATTGCCAAGACACCCATTTCCAACACAGTGGATTTTGAGATTACCATCAGGCTTCCCAATGACATAGTAAAGTATCTTTACAGCGACGTGCTTTTCGCCGACAATCACGAAGATCTTTTTATAGCATACCAGTGGCTTTCGGCTAACGGCGATGATATTCCCGGAGCTACACGCCAGTTTTACCACAGCGACAACCTCCAAGGCGTATACGTTAGGGTAACAACCAAGAACGGCGCATCGCTCGTGGCGTGTCCCGCAAAGGCTTCGTCTACCGCCAAACACTCTTTGGCAGCGGTAAAGGTTTATCCAAATCCTGCCAAGGCAGACATTCCCTTTACATTGGAGCTTGTAGGAGGCGGCACCGACTATTCCGACACCGAGATTCTTATATACAGCAACACCGGCACGCTTGTAAGGCGTATATCCGATGTAGAAAAAACAGTTAGGCTCTCGCTTCCACGGGGCAACTACTCTGGTGCGCTTGTCAGCCATGGCGAAAAGTCAGGCTTCAAGATAATTGTGGAATAAATGGTTTAATGTTAGTGATATAAAGAGAAAGTTTATTTTCAGACATGAAAAAACTGTTATTGTTATTAATAATATCGCTGTTAGGCGCGGGCGGATTCGCCCAAAACGACTCTACCGTAGCCAACGACCTAAGAATCAGCATACTTACTTGCGACGACGGTGAGCAGATGTACGCCTCGTTCGGACACTGCGCGTTTCGTGTGGTAAGTCCCGCACGCGACATCGACAATGTGTACAACTACGGAATGTTCAACTATAATCAGGAGTTGTTCTATGTGAAATTCGTCCGTGGATTTCTCAATTATCATGTGTCGTCGTGCAGGTTTCAAAGGTTCTGCATCGAGTACGTCCGCGACGGCAGGCAGATTCACGAGCAGGTTCTCAATCTCGACCCGGCGCAGAGTCAGGCTCTCTACGATTATTTGGAGTGGAACTGTCTGGAGGAAAACCGCTATTACCGATACAATTTTCTTGAGGACAACTGCGCCACACGTATCCGCGACATCATTGAGCGCACCTGCGGCAGCGGAATAAGGTTCGCTGACATTCAGTACGACGAGAGTTTCCGCGATATGATACACTCTCATCTCGGCGATATGCCTTGGTTCAGGTTCGGTGTGGATTTGCTAATGGGGCTGCCCGTAGACCGCAAGGCCGACAGCCGTACCGCCATGTTTCTGCCCGAGCACGTGTTCAACACCCTCAGCCAGTCTGCAATAGTCCGCAACGGCGTTGGCAATCCGCTCGTTAGCCAGACCCGCGACCTTCTCAAAATCGACGCTCCCACCGACAAGCGCGATATGTTTACCTATATCTCGCCTTCGTTGGTGTTCTGGCTGCTGTTCGCTTTTTGGGCAGCTGTTACATATTATCAGGTAAAACGCCAGAGGTATTCGCCTTGGGCAGACAGAATTTTGCTGGCCGTAGTCGGGCTTTTCGGAATACTATTTGTATTTATGTGGACATGTACCGAACACACCGTTACTGCATACAATATGAACATACTTTGGGCTATTCCGTCGCACATAGTGGCGGCTTTCAAAGTGAGGAGCCGCACAGCGTTCTGGCAAAAATACTTCTTGGTCTGCGCCTTAGTTACTCTGGCTGTGCTGCTGCTTTCGCCTGTGTTGCCGCAGCAGTTCGACGTAGGCTTCTATCCAATTATGTGCATATTGGTACTTCGCCTGCTGTTCATAGCAAAATATCAGCCCAAACAATAATATTCACACCTTATAATTATATATTTATTATTAGATGAATACTCTGACCAAAATATTAGCAGCATCATTGATACTTGGCATAGCATTACCAGTCAGTGCGCAAAATATTATTACCGCTAACGCCGAATTCCGCAAGAATATCAGTTTTGATTTCAACAGTGAGTGGCACTACCTCACCACCGACCTCTATTTGTGCAACGCGCATCAGTTCAGCCCGATGCTCGCTGACCTTTTCTGTTCACCCAAGAAGAAGAAAAAGCCAGACGATATCCAGAATATTTTTATCACTGCCAAAATCGACGGGACATCGCTCTCGGGCATCACATATCCCATCTACAATTTTACAGTAGACAATTCGCAGAACGATATGCGCACCTACACCGCCGCCGACTACGAGGCTGTTACCATTATCGACAACCTTCCCCTGTCTTCGGTAGCCAACGGCAAAATCGACGCGGCTATCACCGTTGACATTATCACCGGCAGCAACTCAGGGCTGCTCTACGACTTTGTGGCCGACCAGCTTACCAACTTGTCGGCATTCGCTACACCGCTGTCGGCTTCGAAGGTACTTGTTGGCGAGCTCGGTTCGCTTATCAAGTCCAAAAGCCGCAGTCAGGAATACCGTTTCAGCTCTACCGTTAGGCTCTATGAGGATACCGACTTTAACAAGCGAATCTGCTCGGTGGCGGTATATGTGCTGATGCCGTCGCAGGCTGATGCTTCCGGCGCAGATTTTTCTTCTCTTGGCAACTATCTTGACACAGAAGCCAATCCCCAGCTGAGCCGCAACTCTATCCGCCAGATGGTCAGCTGTCCATATCCTTATATCGTGGCAGTTAACTACAAGTCGAAATATGTCTCCGAGCCAGTTACCGGCGACGAGATAACTTCGGAATATGTAGAGTCGCGCAATGTGAAAATCCGCCGCAACTACGATGGCGGGCTTATCAGCACCGAGATTTATACTCAGGAAAACAGGTTGACAGAGTATCTCACGCTTTTTGTGGAACTTAAAAACAGTATCAACAACTATATGCTCAACTCGAAGAACAAGACTACCGACGATTTTTCAAAAATGTTTTCCACCATACTTGCCGACTACCGCACTTTGCGGCGTACCATGTTGCAGCGCGACAAGGAGTTTGCCACAAGCTCAGTTTACGCCAATGAGTTCAAACCTGTATATCAGTCGATTATGCGTACAGCCGAAATATATTTGGATTACGACAACAATACCAAGAACATAAAAAACATTGTTAGGATAATGTCGGAATATGGACGTAACCACAATCAGAACGACTCCGCGCGCAACGAACAGTCGCTGCAGTATCTGCACTCCATAACGTTTGCTTCATCGAGCGGTGTGGAGGAGCTTGCCGAGCTCAACAGCCTAATAACACGAATAGAGAACCGTCAGTTCAACAGCGTTTTTGCATCGCGTATCGAAAAACTCTGCAAACTTGAACCCTCGCCACAGGCTACCCAGTATTGCGAAAAACTCAAAGACGATGTAAACACCACATATTGTAAGAAATGCCGGACGGAGGCTGATTCTGCCATTGCTGTTTATACCCGACGTCTCGACGCTGCCAACAACCGCGCCGCCACCGCCAGCCTTGCCAACAGCATAACCCAGGCTCGCGACCAGATTTATTACGTGCTCCAGCGCGAGAAAACCATGGGGTCGTATTTTAGTAAGCAGTTCACCGACTCCACACCTATGTCTCCTGACTTGAAGTTCTTGTACGATGAGTATATTTCGCTGATGCAGAACCGTCAGAAACTGCAGAACACTATCAATGCAGATTACAACGGAGCCAAAACTTCGGTATTGGAAACCACCGCTGACGATATTACCGCTTCCGCCATGCAACTCCAAAAGCAAGCAGAGGCAATATGTGAAAAAAATCCCGCTTTGTGCGACCAAAATTAACGGGAAACGTATAATAAAAGACTATTGTCTTCGTTTAACATTTAGGTAAAACACAAGAATATGTTTAGATCGAAAGTTATATTACCGGTAAAATTAGCGTTGCTGCTCGTAATACTCTGTGTTGCACGTAGCAATGGACAGATTATTCAGTTTTCGCAGTTTTATTCGTGTCCGCTATATCTTGCACCGTCGTATGCCGGTGCTATCGACGCAAGCCGCGCGGTGGTCAACTACCGCAACCAATGGCCCGAGGCCGGTACGTTCAACACATACGCCGCAAGCTACGACCAGCACATGGACAAAATCAAAAGCGGTCTCGGCATTATGGCTTTGCGCGATGAGGCTGGCGATGGTAACCTCGCTCTCACTGTTGTGGATTTCTGCTACTCATGGTATACACAGGTTTCGCGCGATTGGACTGTCCGCCCGGGTATCTCTTTTAAATACAACAAGCGCAGTATCAATTACGAAAAACTTATCTTCCCCGATATGCTCGACGAGAAAGGCGAGGTTACAAAACAGACTTCCGAAGCCGCTCCGCTTACCAACAAGCCTTTTCTCGATATGCAGCTTTCTTGTATAGGTTATAGCAACAAATATTGGGGAGGCATATCGGTAGACCATCTTCTCCGTCCCAAGGCTTCGCTCTACAACGATGATTCCTATCGCGAGGATATTAAAGTTTCGGTATTCGGAGGCGCAAAAATATTCATTGGCGCAACTCCCACAGCACGAGGCCGCAGAAGTTTGGACGATATTCAGAGCGTTTCGTTCACAGCTCTTTACGAATATTCCAAAATGTCCGACCAGTTGAGTCTCGGTGCGTATTGGAACAAGAATCCTTTCACCCTCGGTATGTGGGTTCGCGGTATTCCGGTCGCAATTCAAAAGGATAGCTACGGCAACCTCGACGCCTTGATCCTTTTGCTCGGATACAAGATTTTCGACCTTCATATCGGCTATAGCTACGACTTCTCTATCGGCGAACTGCTCTCTACTACCGGCGGCGCACACGAAATTTCTATCATGTACGAGTTTCAGCCGAGAGCCAGAGCCAAAAAACGTCCCGCTGCTATCTCCTGTCCCAAGCTGTAGTATCAGAGTCGGTGCTTAGCGGCAAACTCCGCACTGATATAGTTTTCTTTGCTCATGCACACCTTTTGGGCAAACTCCGTGCTTATGTTCATAATGTCTAATGCAGTGTCTGCGCCTATGCCTTGGTGTATGGCTTGGCGGCTGATATTGTGCTTTACCACTCCGTAGACAATGCCGGCGTTGAAATTGTCGCCCGCGCCGATAGTGCTTACCGGCTCTATTTTGGGAGCTTTGCACTCTATTATGTTTCCGTTGTGTTGGTAGCAGCAGCCTTCCGCGCCCATGGTGTAGAATATGGCGGCGTTGCTGTTGATGCGGCGTATCGAGTCAAAAGCGTCATTCCTGTCTTTCGCATTGAAAATCAGTGCAAAATCCTCGTCGCTGCCCTTGATTATGTCGGCGGCGGCAATGTTTTCTTCTATAAAAGGCATGACTTGCGGAAGCTGAGGCAGATGCGGCGCGCGGAAGTTAGGGTCGTACACTATTATTGCTCCGTTATCCTTAGCGAGCGAAATCAGACGGCGCATACCCTCGCGGATTTCGGGCATGATTCCGTAAAACGAGCCGAAAAGAAATATGTCATCCTGTCCGAAATCTGCATCGAACAGCTCAGTGTGACATTTTCCGGGACGGCTTTTGTAAAACTGGTAACGCGCGTTCTTTTTCTCGTCCAAAAAAGCCAACGCCACTGAGGTAGACATTCCTTTGTCGTCGATAACGCTGTGTGGTGTTACTCCGTTGCTGTTGAGAAAGCTCTTGATATTGCATCCGAGCATATCTCCGCAGATGTCGGTGAGAAAACAGGGTAGGAGTCCTATGCGTCCCAAAGTTACCGAAGTGTTGAGGACAGATCCGCCCGGATGTCCTCCTGTTGGTGCTCCGTTTTCGAATATTATATCAAAAACTGTTTCGCCTGCTGTGTGAATTTTTGCCATTTTTGTGATTTTTTCCTCGTTGTGAAAAATATTTTTATTGTTAGTGTAAAAATAAGTAAAATTTTTTTTCACTAATCAATAAACGTTGTATATTTGTAAAAAATAAAAAACAAATATGGCCAAAATACTTATCATCGACGACGAACGTGCGATACGTAATACATTAAAGGATATTCTCACATACGAAAGACATGAAGTAGAACTCGCACAGGACGGTTTTGAAGGATTGGAGAAACTCAATTCCAACAAATACGACATTGTGCTTTGCGACATCAAGATGCCAAAGATGGACGGCATCGAAGTCCTCTCCGAAATAATGGCAAGGGATATTGACATTCCTGTGGTAATGATTTCGGGACACGGCACAGTTGAAACCGCAGTGGAGGCTATCAAAAAAGGCGCATACGACTTTATCGAAAAGCCTTTGGATCTCAACCGTCTGCTTGTCGTTATCAAAAACGCCACTGAACGCGGAAGCCATGTGGCTGAAATAAAGACTCTTAAGCAAAAACTCAACCGCAAATACGAAATGGTAGGCGAATCGCCTGCCATACGTCATATCAAAGAGATTATTGAGCGTGTAGCCCCCACCGACGCCCGCGTGCTTATCCAAGGCGAAAACGGCACAGGCAAGGAGATTGTGTCACGCTGGCTGCATGAGAAAAGCAACCGTGCAGGTGGTCCGTTTGTAGAGGTCAACTGCGCCGCTATTCCTTCGGAACTGATTGAAAGCGAGCTGTTCGGACACGAGAAGGGCGCGTTTACATCTGCCATGAAACAGCAGAAAGGCAAGTTTGAGGCTGCCGACAACGGTACTATTTTCTTAGACGAGATTGGCGACATGAGCCTTGCCGCTCAAGCCAAAGTGCTCCGTGTGCTTCAAGAAAACAAGATTTCGCGTGTAGGATCCGACAAGGAGATAAAAATCAATGTCCGTGTTATTGCCGCCACCAACAAGAACCTTAAGGAGGAGATTGCCGCCGGACGTTTCCGCGAGGATCTTTACCACCGTCTGAGCGTGATAATTATCCAAGTGCCGTCGCTCAACGAGCGTATTGAGGATATTCCTCTTTTGGTTGATTATTTCAACAATCAGATTTCCAACGAGTATTACTCCGCTCCCAAGAGCTTCACACCCGACGCTATCGAGGAGCTTCAGAAAATCCATTGGACTGGCAATATCCGCGAGTTCCGCAACGTACTCGAGCGCCTTATCATCCTCTGCGGCAGCGAGGTTACTGGTAAGGACGTTCTAACATACGCCTCACCGCTGTCGTAATGAATATGCGGCTTTCTGACATCGCCGACCTCAACAACCTTGAGTTTGTTGCGGCGCACATCACCGAGGGGTTTATGACGGGTCTGCACAAGAGCCCATTCCACGGTTTTTCGGCAGAGTTTAACGAGCACCGCCTTTACAACAAGGGCGAAAGCACCCGCCATATCGACTGGAAGCTCTACGCCCGTACCGACAAGCTTTTTGTGAAACGTTACGAGGAGGAGACCAACCTTCGTTGCTATATACTTATCGACACTTCGTTGTCGATGCGTTACAAGGCCGCTGGGCAAAAGTTCAACAAGCTCGAGTTTTCGGCAGTGTGCGCCGCCGCAATTATCAACCTGTTGCGTACGCAGCGCGATGCCGTAGCTCTTGCGTTGTTCGACCGTGATATTTCGTTCTCGTGCGATGCTAAGGTGTCCACGGTACATTCCAAAATGCTGTTCTCGGTGTTACAGAAGACTATCGCCGAATCAGCACCCGCGTCATCGCCATCTGCGGCAGAATCTCCCGAAACGGAATCCGGCTCTATAGCACAATGCCTTCACATCATAGCCGAGAGCATCCATAAACGCTCTTTGGTGCTGATATTCAGCGATATGTTCGATACTGCCGATGAAGAAAGCGTGTTTGCCGGGCTGCAGCATCTGCGCCATGCCAAGCACGATGTGGTGCTTTTTCATGTATTGGACAGGGGGACGGAGCTTGATTTTAATTTCGAGAACCGTCCGTACAAGTTTGTTGACATGGAGACCGGCAAAGTGGTAGCCCTTAGCCCTATGGAGTATAAAGAAACATACCGCAAACTGTCAGGTGACTTCTGCGTCCGCCTTAAACAGCATTGCGGTATGTATAATATGGATTATGTCGAAGCCGATATTTCCAAAACATTTAAGGAGATACTTGTGCCGTATCTCCTCAAACGGTCGGTGCTACATTAACAGACTATTTTTTAATTTTGAACGAGTCGATAAACTTGTTGCTCTCCTTTGTTGAAATCTCAGATTCTTCGGCGATAGTACCGAACTGGTAGTAGCGTTTGCCTACGAATACCGAGCGCATGTTGATAACAAGGTTGTCGCGTTTGCCCGAGAACGAGAGCCCTTTGTTGCCGTCGATACGTTCAGAAGATGATTTGTCGATTTTGCTGCCGAGGTTTTTCATAAACGATTCTGCCTGAGTCTTGAGAGTGGCTTCTACGTTGGCATCGGTAACAGCTCCTGCAGGATAGTCGGTATAAGAGACAAAATAGCTGCCTTTTTCGCTTTTGGTGTAGACGTACTGAACATTCTCGAGTGTTCCTGCCTTGGTGGTGTAGGTGTTTTTGGTGGGACCGGCAGGAGGCATTGGGAAGTTGATGGAGAATCTGCCTTCTTCTGACTTGAATGAGTTCTTGTCATCGTCCTTTTTCTTGTTGTCGTTGTTGTTGTTCTGATTGTCGTTTTTCTTGCCGTCGTCGGGCTTGACGTTGTTCTGATTGTTGTCGGTGGTGTTGTCAGTAATCTCGGTTTCCTTACCGTTAGGCTTTTGATTGTTGTTGGTGGTGGTTTGGAAGCACGAGGCTAATCCAAAAAGGGCGGTCACCATTGCCGCATAAACGATTTTTTTCATCTTCTTGTGTTTTTGAATTTTATTTTACAAAGCAAATATATGAAATTTTTTGTTACAAGTTACTAAAATGACAAAAAAATTTGGTATCTTTGTCTGCCATAAAATTAAAACTGTATGGTATAGAATTTGTTTTTACTACAGAGTTAACAACGAAAAACACAAAGCTATGAAAAAAATATCATTGTTTCTGATTTTGACAGCGATATGTACTGCATTATGTATCAACGCCTCAGCTAAAAAAGGCATTCCTGCGAAAGATATTGTGACAAGCCCTGAAGCCCCTGCCGATGTTATGGACGATGGCGAACCCGACATTCTCTGGTGGTTTGACATTTCGATAAAGATAGATCCCAAGACTCGCAGTATCGAGATTGTGGCAGGTTCGTCGAAAGTACAGTCCGGCTCCAAAAAAGTGTTTGCAAAGGCAATATGGAAGGGCATAGCCAGAAAGCGTGTTGTTATAGGTCCGTTTCCGTGCAAGCAGCAGGCCGAGGATGCTTCATTATTCTACAAAAAGAACCGCGAAAAGGTAGTGGGAGTACCACATGGGCAAGCCAGCCGACTTTACTGGTTTAATGTTTCGTTCAACGAGCTTAAACGTATAGGCGCATACGAGTATAAAGAGAACCCAGCCCAAGTTGCAAGTGGTTCTTACAACGAGTTCAAAGAAGCTCTCTTCGAAGGCATCACGTTTCAACAGCTCTCAGTAGGTCCGTTTGCTGACTATATGGATGAAAAACAGGGAATCGCAGTTGAAGGCGATGTATGGGCAGAGAAAGCAAAATCCATATACAGAGAAAATCAATAGTACAGACATGAAGACCGGACTATACTTCGGTTCGTTCAACCCTATACACAATGGTCATCTGATGCTTGCCAACCATCTTGCAGAGTTCGGAGGCATCGATGACCTTTGGTTTGTCATCAGTCCTCAAAATCCTTTCAAGCAGAAACAGACGCTTCTGCCAGATTATCAGCGGTTGGAACTTGTCCGCCGCGCCATCGAGGGTTATCACAAGTTTAAGGCGTGCGACGCTGAGTTCAAACTGCCCAAACCGTCGTACACTATCGACACCCTCACATATCTCAAAGATAAATATCCCGACCGCGAGTTCTATCTGATAATGGGCGGCGACAATCTCGACGGTTTTCCACGTTGGAAAAACTCAGATCAGATACTCGCCCAGCATCATCTTTTGGTCTTACCGCGTAAGGGCTGCGGAGCAGGCTCTCTTGCCGGACATCCGAATGTTTCCATTGTGGAGACACCCATCATCGAAGTCTCCAGCACCTTTATCCGCGAATCCATAGCCGCCGGCAACGACGTGCGTTTCTTCATGCCTCAAAAAGTTTGGGAGTATGTGGATGAGATGAATTTTTATAAGCGGTAGGTCTACAGCTGCTCGTCCCTCGACGCATCCAACCTTATAAATATAAACAGCAGTATAGTAAACGACCATAGCGAGCTGCCTCCGTAGCTGAAAAATGGCAGAGGAATACCGATGACCGGCACCATGCCTATGGTCATGCCGACGTTGATGGCAAGGTGAAGAAAAAGAATTGACGCCACGCAGTATCCGTAAATTCTCGAAAACGCCGACCGTTGTTGTTCGGCAAGCCACATTATCCTGATTATAAGCGTAACAAAGAGCGCGATAATGAATGTTGCGCCAGCGAATCCCCATTCCTCACCCACGGTGCAGAATATAAAGTCGGTGGCCTGCTCAGGCACGAAGTTGAACTTGGTCTGCGTTCCTTCCAAAAATCCTTTGCCCGTGAGACCGCCAGAACCGATAGCTATCTTGCTCTGTTCCACATTGTAACCAGTGCCTTGTGGGTCAATCTCCACACCGAGGAACACATTGATAAGTGTCTGCTGGTGCTGGGTCATAATGTTGTGGAAAATATAGTCGACCGAGAACATCAGCACCAATGCGCCAACAAGGATGGCTATTCCTACGGCTATCGACATATTTTTTTTGATATATGCGTAAGCCAAAAACAGCAGCGACGACACACCAGATGCCACCAACAGCAGACGGTCAACGGAGTATTTGTTGTGCAAAAGCCAGTGGTTGCAAGCCCACATTCCGCCGAATATCACCAATATCACGCCTATGCTGATGAGTGTTTCCACAATGTCTTGGCGGTGAAGAAAATATATCACCTCGGCAAGCACGAGCAGTCCGGCTATCACCACCCAAAGCGGATAGAGCAACGTGGTAACAAATACGGCTATGGCAAGGACTATCAGCCAGAGAAAATATCCGGGAAGCCCTTCGCGGTACATCACAAATATTATGCTTGCGTATACGAGCACCGAACCCATGTCGGGTTGAAGCAATATCAGACCCGCTGGCAAGAGTATTATGGCTGCCACTTTGAGCATATTTTTGATGCAGGGGAATGTAAACCGCGAAATGTCGAAGTCGAAACTGCTCATCAGCTTGGCAATGGCGAGTGCGGTGGCAAACTTGGCAAACTCGGCTGGCTGGAACTTTATGGAGTCGGTTATCACAAACCACGACCGCGCACCGTTGGTCTTTGTGCCTATTATCAGCACCAATACAAGCGCAATTACAAACATACCGTACACAATGTATGCGAATAGTGCGTATGCCCTCGCCTGAAATGCCATCACTATGGAGATGATGGCGTAGGCGATGCCTATCCACACAAGCTGTTTGCCGTAACGCTGCGACATCGACAGTATGCTGCTGTGGCTTTCGTCGTATACCGCCGAATAGATGTTGATCCATCCGAGAATTACTAACACGGTGTAAATAAACACCGTCAGCCAGTCGATCGAAAGAAATATGTTGCCACCTCTGTGTTTCATGGTTTTTTGGCTGCTGATTTAATTGAGTCTTGTTTCATATTCTGCAATAGCGGACCGATAAGGTCGGCGTCGAGCATGCGTTTTTCTACGTCTTTGCGCGAAACTTCGCCTTTGAGATACTTCTCTATCATAAGTCCCGCAATAGGCGCGGCGTATGTGGCGCCGTATCCTCCGTTTTCCACATATACGGCTACTGCGATTTTGGGCTTGTCCATCGGTGCGAAAGCTTCAAAAATCGAGTGGTCTTTGCCGTGAGGGTTCTGCGCCGTACCAGTTTTGCCGCAGACTTCTATGCCAGGAACTTGTGCCGAGCGTCCTGTGCCGTATTGGCAAACTGCATGCATACCCTGTATCACTGGTTCAAAATGTTTGGGATCAATGCCGGTGTTCTGACGTTCGGTAAGCCGGCGGGCAATGGTGTCCTGTCCTTCGATGTGCTTAACTATGTGTGGAATAATGTAATAGCCCCGGTTGGCAATGGTGGCGCAGGCGTTGCAAATCTGCAAAGGCGTAAAGCTCAACTCGCCCTGTCCGATTGAGAGCGAAATAATGGTAAACGCGCTCCAGTGTCCTTCGCCGTAGAATTTGTTGTAATAGTCTTTGGTGTAGATGATACCCTTGTTCTCTTGCGAAAGGTCGCTGCCGAGTTTTATGCCGAGTCCAAAGCTCTGTACCCTTCTGCGCCAGTTGGAATATGCGCTGTCGGCACGACGGTATTTTTTATCGCCGATAATTTTGGTGAACTCGTAGCAGAAATATGCGTTGCACGAGTGCTGGATGGCGGTAACAAGGTCGAGGCTTCCGGCATGGTGGCACTTTACCACATGGCTGCCTATGCTGAAGCCGCCGTTGCAAGGAAATGCCGAACTTGCGGTAATAATGCCCTCCTGAAGACCTACAAGCGCGTTGATGGGTTTGAAAGTGGAGCCGGGGGGATAGCAAGCCATGATAGCTCGGTTGAACATTGGAGTAAAATTCTCTTTCAGCAGCTTGGGATAGTTGATAGCCAAATCGCTACCTACCAAAAGGTTAGGGTCGTAGCCGGGCGAACTTACAAGGGCGAGGATCTCACCAGTTTCGGGTTCTATAGCCACAATGCTTCCAATCTTGTTTCGCATAAGCTGTTCGCCGTACATCTGCAGGTCGATGTCGAGTGTGGATGTGATATTTTTGCCTACAACGGCGGCGGTGTCGTTCTTGCCGTCCATATAGCTGCCTTGGATACGGTTGCGCACGTCCACAACGTAAATTTTCTGACCTTTTTTGCCACGAAGCACTTCCTCGTAAGATTTTTCGATGCCAGCCACGCCCACATAGTCGCCGGGTTTGTAGTAGGGATTAGCCTCGATATATTTTTGGTCGGCCTCGCGCACATATCCAAGCACGTGAGCAGCTCCTTTGTACTCGTAGCGGCGGGCGGTACGCTCCTGAACGTCGAACCCTATAAACTTGTACATCTTTTCCTGCAGGTAGGAGTATCGCTGCTTAGTTATCTGCTTGTGTATCACGCTCTCTTTGTATGGGGCGTATTTAATAGCCTTCTGAAATTCAGACTTGAAGGCTTCAACCGAAATGCCGAGAATGTTGCAGAGGTCAACGGTGTCGAACGGCGGCACTTTGTTTGGCACAGCCACAAGGTCGTACGACGACTCGTTGTAAACCAATAGTTTGTTGTTGCGGTCGAACACTAATCCACGCGCCGGATAGTCTACCACACGCCTGAATACATTGCTCTCTGCCGACATCTTGTACTTAGAGTCCATCACTTGGATAAAGAACAGCTTTATCACGTATGTCAGCATAATAAGTATGAATATCAGGCTGATATTGTATATCTTATGCGAATTGTATTGTTTCACAGTCAGCTATCTAAAACGTGCATTAAAGGTAAACAATAATTTTCATTTTTACAAAAAAATGCAACTATTTTTTTAGTGATTTTTCAAAATCGCCCCAAAACTTTGGATAAGATTTGTTTACTGCGTCGGCATCGTCGATTTGCACTGGAGTCTGCGAGTTGAGAGCCGCTATTGCCAGAGCCATTGCCATGCGGTGGTCTTGGTGGCTGTTGACACGTCCGCCGGTGATTTGTCCGCCTTCGATAATCATGTTGTCGTCTTCGAGGGTGATGGCGATACCGATTTTTTCAAATTCCTCTTTAATCGACATGGCGCGGTTGCTCTCCTTATGCACAAGCCGGGAGATACCTTTTATAATAGATGTACCGGCGCATTGTGACGCAAGGCTTGCCACAACAGGAAATAGGTCGGGACAGTCGGTGGCATCGAAATGGAACGGCATGAGCTGGTGTTTTGCAACTGTGATTTTGTCGGAATCTATTTCGATGTGCGCGCCGCAGTTCATCAGCACATTTATAATGGCTTTGTCGGCCTGAAGCGATGCTGGATTGAGACCGTAAATAGTTGCTCTGCCGGCAATTGCACCTGCCACGAGGTGTCCTGCCGCGCTGCTCCAGTCGCCCTCTACGGTGTAGTCGGTTCCGTGGTATTTCTGACCGCCTTTGATTTCAAACACCTTGTGGTCGTGGTTGGTGATTTCGCCGCCAAAACGCCTGATAATGTCGAGGGTCATCTCTACGTAGGGAATACTTTTGAGGTTTTTCACCTTTATAATAGAATCTTTTTCGGCTAACGGCAATGCGGTGAGCAGTCCTGTGAGAAACTGCGAACTCTCGCTCCCGTCAATTTCGGTTTCGCCGCCTTTGAGTTTGCCTTCAATCTTGATAGGGATATATCCGTTGGTGGTTTTGACTTTTGCGCCAAGGTCGGCAAGCGGTTTTTCCATCGAAATCATCGGGCGTTTCAACAATGTGCCGTAACCGCCTATGGTAATGTTTGTTCCAAAAAGGCAGCATACAGGAGTGAATAGCCTCAGACCCAATCCGGCCTCGCCTACCGAAAGGTTGGTTTCGGTGATGGTGTTGAAAGTCTTGATTTCCACTGTGTCGTTGCTGTTATGGATGCTGCAGCCGAGCTTGCGGGCTATGTTCAAGATGGCGAGCGAGTCGTTGCTGTTGTCGGGATTGCGCAAGATTGACTTGCCGTCGGCGAGTATGGCGAGAGCCACAGCCCTCTGCATATAGCTTTTTGACGAGGGTATGGTGAAATCCGCGTTATATTCCGAATGTTCTATTAATTTGTTCATAAATTTTGTTTGCGATTTGTTCAGTTTCTAAATTTTCGACGCACACCACGGCGTAGGCGCAGGCGGCGTAGAATGGAATACGCTCCGAAAGCATTTTTTCGGCGGCTTTGAGAGGGTCGGCGCATTGAAGGAGCGGACGGTTCGACACATCCAATCCGTCGATGCAGTATTTTGCAGTGGCATATAGCCAGACATTTACAAATTCTTTTCTAAGGATGTCCTGATTTATGGGATTTTTTACCGTTCCGCCACCGCACGACAGAATAATGTTGGGTGTCTGCGAATACTGTTTGAGCATTTCGGTTTCAACACGGCGGAAATAATCTTCGCCCTTGGTCTTGAAAATTTCTGTGATTTTCATACCTTCCTGAGCCTCAATCTCGTCGTCCATATCCACAAAACGGTAGCCGGTGCGGCGGGCGAGAATTTTTCCCGAGGTGGTTTTGCCCACGCCCATAAATCCCGTGAGGGCAATACGGTTGCTATATTTAAATGTGTGGTTTTGGAGCGCGGCATACATCGTGTCGGCTGTGGTGGTGCTTCCAGTAAAAGTTTCAAACGCAGGAACAGCCTGATTTACAAGCCAATCTCTGCCCGAAAGAAATTTGAACCCAATTTTGCTGATGTATGGCTCAAAAACCGAGTCTTTGTAGTTGGCATCCAAAATCAGGCAATCTTTTTTTAACAATTCGGGATTAAAAGCCTTAACGCCCGACGGTAATGCTTGAATTATTATTTTGTAATTAACTATAAGGTTTTCAATGTTTTGCAACGGTTCTACCATTACGCCGAAACGCTCTTGCAATTTATTTAATGCCTTTTGGTTCCGGGCTGCCACCGTTACTTTTAACCCAAGATTTTGACCTGCGATAATTACACCCTGCGCCGCTCCTCCGCTACCAATCACAAGCATTTTGCCTTCTTTGAGAAATTCAGGGTAACGCCTTAGGCATATTTCTACACCTGTGATGTCGGTGTTGTCGCCCCAAAGACATCCGTCCTTCTGAAAAACGCAGTTTACCGCACCGGCATTTTTTGCATTTTCGGTAAGATGGTCGAGATATGGTATCACGTCCTGCTTGAATGGCGCAGTAACATTCATTCCGCTCATGTTGAGCATTTTGAATACCTCGATAGCCTCTTCTGCTGAATCAGCTGGTAGTCGTAAATATTTGTATTGTAGTTTGTTGGCATTGATAGCACCCTCCATCAGTACCGGACTGAGGCTGTGCAACACGGGGTTTCCCGTTACCGCCAAGATTTTCGTAGACATGTTTTTCCTCTTTTTTTGCGCAAAATTGCAAAAAAAACTTGCTAAATAAAAATATTTTCCAATCTTTGCATATTATTTAATAATTGCGAGATGAATATCTTTGTTTTTGGAACTGGAAATGTGGCGTGGAGCCTGATTCCGGCATTGAAAAAGGCTGGTCACAATGTTGTGGGGGTGTATGGGCGGACGATAGACAACGTCCGCGCTATAAGCAACGCCTTTGGCGTGGTGCCGGTGTTCGAGTTAGACAAGATTACCCCATACGCCGACATCTATTTTATAGTTACCTCCGACAACGGAATAGTGCCGGCGGCGTCAGCCCTCAAGACCCGGCATATAGTGCTTCACACCAGCGGCACTACCGACATCAACGTGCTGAAGCGTTTTTTCAAAAAATGCGGTGTGATATATCCAGTGCAGACTTTCTCTAAGAGTGTAAATGTGGATTTTGCCAATGTCCCCCTGCTTGTGGAGAGCAGCGACGAGATTACTTCCCAGAAGATAATGATGCTTGCTAATTCGCTTTCGTCAGATGTCAGGGAAATGACTTCGGCGCAAAGGCGTGTGCTGCATCTGAGCGCGGTGTTTGCCTGTAACTTCACAAACCACATGATAGCAGCGTCCAAGATGCTCATGGCAAAAGACAAGGTGGATTTTTCGCTTCTCGAGCCTTTGATTCACGAAACTGTCCGCAAGGCATTGGAAAGTGACCCCGTGCTGTGTCAGAGCGGTCCTGCGGTGCGCAACGACACGCGCATACTAAATTATCATCTCGAAATGCTCAACCAGTATCCATATTTGAAAAAAATTTATAGCTTTGTAAGCGAAAGTATAATTGATTTTTCTAAGACATACAAAGACGGTCTTAATATCTTAGACAAAGAATGATGAAAGCCTTTTTGAAAATAATTAGAATAAAAAACCTGCTGATGATAGCGTTGCTGCAGGTGTTGATTAATTGGTGCCTGGTGCGTCCGATATTGTATCTGTATGAACTGAAGCCTTCATTTACCATATTGGATTTTGTGTTTTTGTGCTTGGCCACCATGATGATAGCGGCGGGAGGATACATTATCAACGACTATTTCGACACGAAATCCGATATGATAAACCGTCCCAAAAATGTGGTGATAGGCACGGATATAAGTCGTGGAAACGCTCTCGCGTGGCATTTGTTCTTTACTATTACCGCTTGCGTTTTGGGCGCGTTGGTTTCGGTGCGTATAGGAGTCTGGCAGTTTGCGCTGGCTTATCCCTTGGTGTCGGGGCTGTTATGGTTTTACTCCTCGGCTTACAAAAAACAGTTTTTGCTTGGCAATCTGATAGTTTCTTTCCTTGTCGGCGTTATTCCGCTGATGCCTGTGGCCTACGAAATTCCCGGGCAAGTGGCAAATGCCGATGAGATTCTTCAGACCGGCATCTATGACTTCAACATATTGTTTTACTGGGCGTTGGGATTTTCACTCTTTGCTTTTGTAAACACATTGCTGCGCGAGGTGATTAAAGACGTGGAGGATATCGACGGCGACCGCGAAATCGGACGCAAGACTGTTCCTGTGGTGATAGGCGTTAAGGCTTCAAAAATATTTGTGGTAGTGCTTATCGCTGCTGTAATTGCAGGGCTGGCAATTGTTTGGTGCAAATTTATGAACGATACTGTTTCGGCGGTTTATTTAGGAGTGTTACTGGTTGTTCCGCTTATCATCTTGGCTTATAAAGTGTTAACGATGAATACTAAAGAAGATTGTCATAAAGCAGCCACCATTTCCAAAATTATTATGCTTTTGGGAATCCTCTTTTTGGTGGTGGTGTGGTATAACTTTTCGTTAATGATGTAGGGTAGGAGCGTAGGCTAAGAATCATATCCGCAGATTTCGCTGTATTCGGGAATGTCGTTGACAAATCCATATCCGCCATTTGCTTTGTCTATTTTTACGCAATATGTGGTTAATCCGTTGGTGACCATCAAGATACTCGCATTAAAATGAATATTGTATCTTGCTATCTGGTCGAATGTGCTTTGAGAAATTTTTACCTCGGGGGCTTTACATTCTACCAAAGCCACAGCCTCGGCGTTTCGGTTGTAAATTACAATGTCGCTGCGTTTTACAGTATTATAGAGCTTCAGTCCGTTTTCGGTTCGCATGAGGCTTGGCGGATAGTGCTTATAGTCAATCAGAAAATGCACAAAATGTTGCCGCACCCACTCTTCGGGTGTTAAAACTATATATTTTTTTCGTATAATGTCAAAAATGTATTTATTTTGTAAACCGTTTTTTATTGTAAGATTGCACGGCGGCAAATTCAAATTTTGCATATATTTGTATTTTGAAAACTTTGCGAAACTAATAAAAAAAATTGAAACATGAGAACCAAAGAAGAAATAGTGAACAATTGGCTGCCCCGATACACTGGGCGCGAACTCGAAGATTTTGACAAGCATATTCTGCTGACCAATTTTCAGCATTATGTGGAATTGTTTGCCACCAAATATAATGTGCCGATTATGGGCGAGAATCAGAATATGCCAAACGCATCGGCGGAGGGCATCACAATTATAAATTTCGGAATGGGAAGCCCCAACGCCGCCACCATCATGGACTTGCTCAGCGCGGTGCGTCCCGAGGCGGTGCTTTTCCTTGGCAAGTGCGGCGGATTGAAACGCATCAACCAGCTCGGCGACCTTATCCTGCCCATTGCCGCTATCCGTGGCGAGGGAACAAGCAACGCATATCTCCCTCCCGAAGTGCCTGCTCTGCCGGCATTTAACCTTCAACGGGCTGTGTCGGCTATGGTGCGTGACACCGGCCGCGACTATTGGACGGGAACTGTCTACACCACCAACCGTCGCGTCTGGGAATGGGACGACGATTTTAAAGACTATCTCCGCCAAATCCGCACCATGGCTGTTGACATGGAAACCGCCACCCTTTTTACCGTTGGGTTCAAAAACCAGATTCCCACCGGCGCGTTGCTGCTCGTGTCTGACCAGCCTATGATTTCTTCCGGTGTAAAAACCAGAGAATCAGACAATAAGGTAACTCACAACTATGTTGACCAGCATCTCGAAATAGGCATAAAATCTCTTAAAGAAATTATCAACAACTGCCAGAGCGTCAAGCATCTGCGTTTTTAAAGTTTTTCCATGGCGGCAGCAACATACGAAGGCATATTATCCGACCTCAAGGCTAAAAAATTCGCCCCTGTATATCTTTTGCAGGGCGACGAGCCTTATTATATCGACAAGATTTCGGCTTACATCGAAAAAAATGTACTCACCGACGACGAAAAGACATTCAACCAGACGGTAGTCTACGGTAAGGACATTGATGTGGCAAATCTCGACAACATTGCCAAAAGGTTTCCTATGATGTCGGAATATCAGGTGGTTATAGTAAAAGAGGCTCAGGACTTGAAAAAAATCGAAGACCTCGTATATTATGTGCAGAAACCGCAGAAGACAACCATTCTTGTGCTTTGCTATAAATATAAGGAGCTCGACAAGCGCAAAAAACTCGCCTCGGCTATCGAGAAAGCGGGTGTGCTGTTTACTTCTAAAAAGCTTTACGACAATAAGATACCTGCGTGGACTGAGGCTTTGGTCAAGGAAAAAGGCCTTTCGATCGACCCCGTTGCGCTACGTCTGCTCACCGACTATCTCGGCAACGACCTTTCGAAAATAGCCAACGAGATTGAAAAACTAATAATAGCCCTTCCGCCCAACTCCAAAATATCGTCAGCCGACATACAGAACAATATCGGAATCAGCAAGGACTACAACAATTTTGAGCTTCAGAACGCCATCGGCTCGGGCGACGTGCTTAAGGCAGCACGCATTGTTGACCATTTTTCAAAAAATCAGAAAGATAATCCCATAGTGCTGACTATCACAGCTTTGTATGGCTATTTCTGCAAGCTGCTAATTTACAACCAGCATATCCGCGACGATTCCAGAACCCAGGCGGCGGCGCTCGGCTGCAATCCTTTTTTCTTAAAAGACTATGCCGAAGCCCAAAAAAAATTCCCTGCGCCAAAAGTTATAAAGGCTATATCAATTCTTCGCGAATACGATCTCAAGAGCAAAGGAGTGGGCAATTCGTCAACCGATGCAGGAGGACTTTTGCAAGAGTTAGTGTACAAAATTATGCACTGAGAAAATTTTTTTATAAAAAAATTTGCAAATGGTTTATTTGTTGCATAACTTTATATGCCGAATTTTTTATAGAATTAGGCTATTTGTTTGAAAACCAATTAATAAAATAAAATAAGATGAAATCCGGCTTTCATTTTACAGTAAAACTCAAATTGATATTAGGCTTCGGCTCTCTTGCCCTGCTCATATTAATAATGTATTATCTGCTCAGCAGCAGCAGACATAAGAACGACGACCTTATTGAACAGAACGTGTCGGTTAACTTCCCGTCGATGCTCTATACCGAGAAACTCAAAGACTTGGTAGAGCAGACGCACGGCCTTGTGTTACGCTGGACTCTGCAGTCGGATTCAACTTCTGCAGCTAAACGTACCAGCAACGAAATCGACGCCTGCCAAGGGATGCAGTTAGATTCGTTAAAAAAGCAGATTTTGGACTTCGTTAATCATGACCTTTGGTCTGACCGCGAGCGCGACTTATTTTACACCGCTTCCGAAAAAATCGACTCGCTGTTTATGATGCACGACGGATTTATGGAGGATTTTAACGAGGCAAAAAGCCAGAACAACTTAGCTGCTGTGGCTAAACTCCGCAGCGACCTGCTCGAAGGCAGGATTTCTGTTATGTACAAGTCAGCCTTTTTCAATGCCTCTAAACTCGCTAACTCATTTTACAACATATCATCCAACAATATTGAAATGATTGCCGGCAACACTGCCAACTCTTTCAAAATACTGAAATACTCCATCTGGGTATTGCTTTTGGTGATTCTGTGGGTTGGAATCAACATGGGGCGGCACATGATTACATCGCTTTCGTATATCAAGGGCATTGTCAACAAGATAAGCCGGGGTATTCTGCCCGACGTTACAGGTTATGGACGCAAGGATGAAATTGGCGACATGATCAACTCGCTGAGCGTCCTTGTTACCAACCTTAAAGAGACTTCGCAGTTCGCTATCAAAATCGGTGAAGGTGATTTTACTACTGAGTTCAAACCCAAGAGCAAACACGACGTGCTGGCCAACTCGCTACTCGTGATGCGCGACAACCTTATCAAAGCGGAGAAGGATGCCGAGCAGCGAAAGAACGAGAACGCTCAACGCAACTGGGCTTCGCAGGGTCTCGCAGAGTTCAACGAACTGCTCCGCAACGTGGGCGACGATATGCAGATACTCTCCAACAAGGTTATCGAGAAACTCGTCCGCTACCTCGACGCCAACATGGGAGGCATCTACATTGTGGACGACAGCGATAAGGAGGACATTCACCTCGACCTTACCGCATTCTACGCATACGACCGTCTAAAATATGCTAAACAGCGTATCGAAATTGGCGAAAACCTTATCGGTCAGTGTTTTAGGGAAAACGACACTGTTTATCTCACCGACCTTCCCAAGGGCTACGTGCATATCAGCAGTGGCTTGGGCGAGGCAGATCCCACATGTTTGGTAATCGTTCCACTGAAAGTTAATGCCGAAACATTTGGTATTGTGGAACTGGCATCGTTCCGAGTGATTGAAAAATATCAGGTTGAATTTATCGAAAAAATCGGTGAGACCATCGCCGCCACCATCGCCAACGTTAAGATTAACATGAACACCGCAAAACTTTTGGAAGAATCTTCCGAAAAGTCAGAGCGTCTTGCCCAGCAGGAGGCGGAGGTGCACAAAAATATCGAAAACCTCAAGGCGCAAATCGAAAACCTCCAGGAAATCAACAAGAACGCGAGTGTGAAATACCAGAAGCTCCACGACGATTACGAAAATCAGGCGGAGACATCGCAGTCTACCATTCAGAAACTTACCGAAAAAGCCGAGCAGTCGCGTCAGGCGCTCCGCCGGATGGAGTTTGTGCTCAACAATTCTGCCGGATATTACGAACTCGACGCACAGGGATATTTCGTTACAGCCAACAACCGTTTCCTCGGAGGCATCGAGATGCTTATCGGCGACATAGAGGCTAAGGATATCCGCAGCTTTATGGTTGAAAAAGAGGAAGTTGAAAAATTCAACGGTATTATTGAACATCTGTCGCAGGGGCTTGTTCATGCGCAAATCAACCATTACAAGTTTAACGACAAGGAGTACTACCTCAACGAGATATACACGCCAACCCGCGACGACCAGAATGTCTTGAAATCTGTTTTGGTGATTTCCAAAAACATCACCGACCAGATTGTGCACGTTAAAGAACTGGAGCGTCAGATTAGCGAACTGAAATCCGAGAACGAATATTTAAAAGCGAAAGATTCCAAATAATCTAAACAAGCTTTACACCTTATATATATTGTACAAATGAAAACTTTTTCATTGCTCGTGGTGCTTGCCACTACTTTTGTGTCGGCCTCGGCGCAGGACGAATATGTGGTAACTTACTTTGACAAGACCGAAATCAAGGAGAGCGAAGGTCAACTCAAGAACGGACAATCAGACGGACGTTGGAAATATTACAACCGCAAAGGCGTAATTACCAAAGAGATAGACTACCACTCAGGTGTGGTGAGCGGACGTATGGCGTATTATTACGACAATGGAAATCTTCAGAGCGAGGGTTATGTTTATCAGAACAAGGCGCAGGGCGAGTATCACGAGTACAACAGAGACGGCTCGCTAAAGGTTTCGGGACGCTATCTCAACAGCAACAAAGATTCTATTTGGAACTACTACAACATCAACGGCACTCTTATTTTTGTAGAAAAATGCAGTCCGTCAGGCTGTCTGGCTGTAAGCGCGTACACCAACGCAGGCAAGCCGCTGTTTGAAAACGGAACCGGCACATATATCACATATTTTCCTGACGAACAAACCATTAAAGAACAGGGTGATTACAAAGACGGACTTAGGGAGGGGCTTTGGAAGACATATTTTATTAACGGTAAAATTGCTATCCAAAAAACATACTCAAAAGGCAATCCCACAGGTACTTCCTACACATATTACGAGAGCGGGCAAAAGCGCAGCGTGGAGAATGTCGAAGACGGCATTGTTTCGTTCTGGTATGAGAATGGCAATATGCAGAGCGAGGGACGTATGAAAAACAACCTTCGCGACAGCATTTGGACGTTCTGGAACGAGCAAGGCGACGTGATTTCGTCGGGGCTATACCGAAACGGGCTCAGAGAGGGTCTGCACCTTGGATATTTTCCCGACGGTCGTCTGGAATCAGAAATCAACTATACCGCAGGCAAGAAAAACGGTCACGCCATTTGGTACCGCACCGACACCACCGCCGCCGACAAACTTACTATAGTAAAACACTTTGAGGGCGACTTTGTCAACGATGTTCAAACCGGGCATTGGATCTATTATCAAATCAACGGCAAAAAAGGCAACGAAGGCGACTATGCCGACAACAAGATGACAGGCCTTTGGAAGTGGTATTACGAAGACGAATCTATTTGGAAAACAGCCGTTTACCGTAACGGCGAGAAAAACGGTCCTTATCTTGTCAACTACGAAAACGGCAAGGTGTTTTATCGTGGCAACTTTGTGAACAACAAGGAGGAAGGCTTCTGGGAGCGTTTCTACGAAAACGGCAAAAAGGAGATGAATGGCTCGTTTCATAATGGTATGATGGACAGCACCTGGAATGCCTGGTTCGACAACGGTGTGCCGCGTTACACCATCAATTACAAAAACAACCTCAAAGACGGTGTTATAACATATTACGACGAAACTGGCAAAAAGACTATGATAGAATCGTTCAAAGAGGGTGTACATCACGGCAAGTTTATAGAATTTAACGAGATAGGCACGTCGGTGATTGAAGGTCAGTATGTTGACGACAAGAAAGACGGCGTATGGTATTACCGTCAGGGCGATGGCAGGATGTTGCGCCGCGAGGAGTACAAGGCAGGCCGTCCCTCCGGCACTTGGACAGAATATTATCCCACCGGTCGTCCGCAGTCCGAAAAAAATTACAACAAAAACGGCAAGCTCGAAGGTAAGTTTGCAAAATACGACCGCAGCGGACAAACCACTTACGAGGCAGTGTACTCCAATGGAAGGCTCGCCAAAGTGGTTAAGCAAGCGAGTATGGGGATGTGATTTAACTATAACTTAACATTCAGTAGTCCTGCTGTATCTCTATTATTGCTATCTTGCATAAAATAATTAAAACTAAGGAGGATATCCAAATGAAAGATGAATTGGAAGATATAACTGAAACTGTTGACATTGTTGACTCACAGCAAGAGAACGCTGTGTCTAAGAAGCAGATTTCAAAAACGGCTATGTGGGCAAGGGAACACAAAGGCTTTATTCAAGTTTTTGACCCTGAATTGCGGGCTCAAATGGTTAATTACAGAGATGAATTTAAATATTCAGGAGTATAATGAGCCGTTTGATGCTAGATACTTGTATTGTATTTGATATGTTGACTAACTTTGACGGTCTCTATTATATCCCACGCCATTACCGAGCATATCAAACTGATTTCCAGCGATAAAAAATTTACTTTCTATCGTAGTCAAGGACTTGATTTGATAGAATGTTAATTATCAACAACATAAATAATAATATTATTGCTATCTTGCAAATAAAATTATATTCAACAACATAAATAAAAACTTTCAAAAACTTTTAAACCATGAATACTAAACCTTACAAAATTCTATCGTGGGGGGGGGGTGAGTAATATATACTTTACTTTTTTATTTTCCCTTGCGATTTTTTTAGCCGCTGGCACAGCCTCGGCACAGAGGGAGGTTTTCCTTCCTGACCTTAAAACCCATTTTGTGGCGCAAGACGGCGACATACTCACCGGTAAGCTCGATAGCCTTGGACAGCAATACAAAATTTCCATAGCCCCCGGAGCCACCGTAACATTGCGCAATGCCTTTATTACCGGCGCAAACGATGCCAACGACAAATGGGCGGGCATTACCTGCGAGGGCGATGCCACAATCATACTCGAAGGCTACAACAAAGTCCGTGGATTTTTCGAGGACTACCCCGGTATCTTTATTCCTGTTGACAAAACACTTACAATTAAAGGCGATGGTATCCTGTATGCCATAAGCAACGGCGGCGGCGCAGGTATCGGCGCAGGCAGATGGATGGATTGCGGCAATATTGTTATTGAAGATGGAATTATAATAGCCGATGACGGAGGAGATAGCGCCGAAGCAATCGGTGGCGGAGACCATAGTTCTTGTGGCGATATTATATTCAATGGAGGTGCTATTTATCACGGTGGATGGCGTGGATTTGGTATGGGAAACTATGGCTCTCGCGGCAAAATTATAATAGGTGACGGTATTAAGATTATAGAAGCTCAAATTGATCAGTTCTCTTGGTCAGGCGAAAAAAAAGATCTTCCAGATTTCGAAATCGGAGATAATATTCAATGGAGTAGTTACGATATTTCGATACCAGTTTATATGCAAAAAAATGCACAAATTATAAGTTTCCGATTATCTGAAAATATTGAGGATGTTATAAAAGTGATATCCGTAACAGACTCTTACACTCCCGACCCTGACGTGTTTACACGTAAAGGTTACCGACTTGCAGGCTGGAACACCAAACCCGACGGCAGCGGTCAGCAATACGATGACATTATACCTTTTGAACCCAACACAATTTTAACTCTATATCCCCAATGGGAAATAGGCAGCACATTAAAAGATGCCGCTGTCAGCGGTTTGCAATCTCATTACGTGTTTACCGGCGATGTTATCCCGGTTACCTTTAAATTGGTTTTTGCCGATGGCAGCGAACTTTCGCCCGACCATTATACCGCATCAATTACCAAAGACGGCAAAACCGTGGAGGCCGTTAAAGACCGTGGTAGCTATATTCTCACCGTTACCGACAAGGACAACCCTGACGTATTGCAATCGTTCAATTTTACGGTTGGCGACCCAAAAATTGTAGACCTTTCGGTGCTTACGTCAAGTTATGTGGCACAAAACGGCGATATACTTACAGGCACTCTCGACGGCATGGCTCGCCCCATCAAAATATCCATAGCCGACGGTGCCACCGTTACCCTCCGCGATGCCGCCATCTTGGGCGTTACCGAAGCACGCGGATATACATTCGATTGGCCGGGCATTATCTGCGAAGGCGATGCCACTATTGTGCTGGAAGGAAGTAACAAGGTAACAGAATTTAACGGTGAGAGTATTTATGCTGCTGACAACAAGACACTCACCATTAAAGGCGATGGAACTATTGAAACTAATTTAATCGGCAGAACAACTATTTCGTGGATAGACCGCTCTGCCAATATCGTTATAGATGGCGGTCATATCGTTTGCGGCAATATTATCGTTTGCGGCGATATTACTATCAATGGAGGTTTTGTTGAATGTAAAGACATTTTACCTTTCGATCACAATCTAACAATCACTGGCGGTAATGTTGTAGCCGATAAAGTAGGAACATCACGTCTGTTTGATATTGATATTAGGCCCACATGTCGTAATCTTATCATTAGTGGGGGATATATAACCGCAGAAGTAATTGGATCAGTTACTAGGCGTATTGGTCCACTGAAATATCAATTAGAACAAATTGTTATCAGTGGTGGCATAGTTAAATCAAGATTTATTGGGTATGAATGGGAAAAGTCTTCCTTTGATTTTGAAGATGAGAAAGCAAAAATTTCTATTATTGGTGGAGATATCACTTCGACATTCATTTTAAGTGGGGATGATATAGTTATCGACAACGGTATAATTACTACTGAATATATGCGTAGCAAGGTTAACGGCATAGTTATAAATGATGGAATGATTAATGTCGGTTATCTTGGAGCCTCAGATTATCATTCCAGCCCAGCGGTTACAATCAATGGCGGTAAAATACACTGTGGTTACGGTATTGTAGCAGACGACAATGTTATGATTAATGGCGGTTGTGTACAAAATGACGGAAAGATTTGGATTTATAATGAAAACGGTACAATTACTATCACTGATGGTATCAAGTGTTTTGTAACAGGTTTGCACAACAACCAACCTCCGTATTTGGGCGAAAATGCAAATATTGCCGATAATTTAGTTCAAAATTTAATATCATCTGGTTACCTTTCTCTTACCAAATCCAGTACAGAAGCATTCTTTTTCAACTCCAATAAAGGCGATGGCGTAATGAAGCCTCAGGTTATTACCTCATCGCAGAAACTCAACTCTAATGAGTTTACCCGTGAGGGTTACACTTTTCTCGGGTGGAATACCGCCGCCGATGGCAGTGGCGATAGTTACACCGACGGACAAGACATCACTTTTGAAGCCGACAAAGCATATTACCTATTTGCTCAGTGGGCAATAACACAATCGGTAAAAAACGCCATTATCGAAGGTTTTCAACCATATTACTTTTTTACGGGAGCAGACATTCCGATTTCGTTCAAGTTGCTACTCGTTGACTTTTCTGAATTGCCCGCCGATAAATACACTTGGGCAATAACCAAAGACGGCAAAACCGTATCGTCCGTAAAAGAACGTGGCGACTATATCCTTACCGTAACCGATAAGGACAACGCCGATGTGTGGCGCAACTACAAATTCACGGTAGGCGACGGACATGTGGTAGACCTTTCTAAATTGGCATCGGACTATACCGCGCAAAACGGCGACATACTCGTAGGTACTCTCGACGGTATGACCCAGCCCTACAAAATATCCGTTGCCGACAGCGCGACAGTAAAGTTGTGCAGCGCAAACATCCTTGGCATTGATGATGACAAATACAATTGGGATGGTATAACCTGCTTAGGCGATGCTCTTATTATACTCGAAGGCAGCAACAGCGTAATTGGTTTCAAAGGTAGTGTTCGGAGAAGTGCCGAGGGCAGCGTAAGGGATGTCCAAAGTGCTGAGGGTATTAATGTATTAAACAATAAAACATTAACAATCAAGGGTAATGGTTCTATTGATTTAATGAAAAGGGTGAACGGTTACAATATCATTTGCGGCGATTTACTTATCGACGGTCCTACGGTTAACACAGTTGATGGCATAATCTCATGTCGTCGCTTTACTATCAATAGTGGAACTATAATTGTTCCAAACCGTGTAAGAGATAGTGATGGAAGAACAATAAATGGCGGTCAACTTATTGAAGACAACAATTACACCTACACTCCGTCCGAAGATATATGTAATTGCCAAGATAATCAAACCGTTGAGATGACCAACGTCATCGACCTCTCGAAACTTACTGCCGACTATACCGCCAAATCCGGCGACATACTTACCGGCGAACTTGCCAAAAACCTCAAATTTTCCATTGCCGACGGTGCTACGGTAACTCTGCGCAACGTTACCATCAACGGTGTGGACAATTCAATCTACGATTGGGCGGGCATTACTTGTCAAGGCAACGCAAATGTCAACATCGAAGGCAACAACAAGGTTCGTGGCTTTTTCAACAGCCGTCCCGGTATCTATGTGCCCGAAGGCAAAGCGTTAGTAATAAACGGCGGCGGCAGCGGCAAACTTGATGTATCGAGCAACGGCAACGCTTCCGGCATCGGTGCGGCAATGTGGCACAACGGCGGCAATATCGTTATCAACGACTGCACCGTTAACGCCACCGGCGGAAAAGATGCTGCCGGCATAGGCAGTGCCTACCACGCCGACTGTGGACATATATATATCAATAATTCTGATGTTACTGCAACAACTGTTATGGTAGATAAAGCTTCTTTTGTGGATCATAATGTGTTTGTTGCTTGTGCCATTGGAGGAAATGATGGTGGTTTCGCCAAACTTTCTTATGTTTCTGACTATCATACTGGTACATGTGGCAACATCACCATCACCGGCAGTAAAATTAACATACCTTTTGGCGACATCCGCAGCAACCGCCGCATAAAAGTCAGCGGTGGCGTTGTTACCATCAGTGATGGCGATTTTATAGCCGACCAGACATTTGAAATCTCTGCCGATTCGGTTTCTGTTCTAAACGGCGGCATAAAGGGCAGCGAACTCACTATCAATAGCGGTGTAATTACAACTATTAACGGTGATATTAGTAACTGTGTGTCTATTAGCGATGCCGAAATTAACGTTATTAACGGAAACCTTGGCGTTGGTGAAATCAAAAACGGATTTGTATATGTTGATGGCCAAATAGGTGTCGGAACCATTAGCGGAGGTACTGTTATTGCCAAGAATTTTGATAATCGCTACGGAATGACCTTCAGCGGTGGAACTATTGTTGCCACAAACGGTGGTATCCATACAGAATACAATCCGTTGGTAGTAACCGACGGAATATCGTCTATATCAGGAACTTTTGATGTTCAATGGGAATATTATTCATGGGATTGGCCACTTCCTGAAAACGTAACAATACAGCCTTATGTCTCTAATAATCACGGATGGCCGTATTTAAGTATCACCAAAAAGAATATCGAAACCATAGCGTTTCTTCCCAACGGCGGGCTCGGTGCAATGGAAGCGCAGATAATAACCTCCTCGCAGAAATTGAACCCAAATAAGTTTGTCCGCAAGGGATATGACTTTGCTGGATGGCACACCATACCATCTGGTTATGGCGGCATCTCGTTTGCCGATCAAGACGAAGTGTCGTTCGAGTCAGAAAACGTTTTAAAACTCTACGCTCAATGGACACCCACCAAATCTATTGGATATGCCAAAATAGAGGGGCAGACGTATTACCTTTACACAGGGGCTGAAATCCCGTTGTCTTATAAGGTGCTGCTTGTTGACGGCACAGAATTGCCCGCCGAATATTACACGGCTGTTGTTACCAAAGACGGTAAAACTGTTACCTCGGTAAAAGAGCGCGGCAATTATAAACTCACCGTCACCGACAAAAAACAATCTTCGCTATCGCTAACGTTAGATTTTACAGTAGGTAGCGGACGTATTGTAGACCTCTCTAAACTGCCGCCCTACGCACCCTTTACCGCACAAGACGGCGATATCCTAATCAACGAACTTGCCCACGACATCAAGATAAACATTCCCGACGGCATCACCGTAACCCTTCGCAACGCCACCATCATAGGCGAACGTGAAGGACTTCATAATTGGGCGGGGCTTACTTGCGAAGGCAACGCCACCATAATAGTTGAAGATAACAACGAAATAAATGGAAATGCTGATCTTATAACACTTAGTTGGTGGAGGAATTTTCCCGGCATATTTGTCCCCGAAGGCAAAACGCTTGACATTAAAGGTAACGGTATTCTCAACAGCCCGATCAACGGTGGCGGCAATATCGTTATCAACGATGCCACAATTATTATACCTGCATACGGCTATATCTACGGCGGCGACATAACCATCAACGATGCCAACGTTTTTGTGGCAGGCGATAGCATTCAACATGGTCTGTCGTATGACCCATTAGGCGGTATCAGCGGCAAAAAACTTACTTTCAATAGCAGCATAGTAAACGTGCCTGTCGGCAGCATTTCTGCTAATGGCGGCATTGATATTAACGGCGGCACAATAACCGCATTTCATGGCGGCATCAGCAGTGATAAAAACATCGTGGTTACAGCAGGCTCTGTTGCCGCTAAAATCGCGGGAGCACTTTATGCTGAGAATGGAATAGATTGTGTTGATGCACCAGATTATTTGTCTGGTTTAACCTTCGTTGGTAACAATTTGATGCAAATACAAATTGAGTTAGAAGAGTGGAAAACAGTAACTAAAAGTGTTTTGCACGAAAATACCGAACCGATAGTTTTTGTATCAAACGGCGGCATCGGCTTTATGGATGCGCAGATAATTACCGCATCGCAGAGTCTCAGTCCGAACAAGTTTTTCCGCGACGGCTATGCGTTCTCCGGCTGGAACACCAAATCCGACGGCAGCGGAACAGCCTACGCCGACAAAGCCGATGTTACATTTGAAGGCGGCAAGGTGCTGCTGCTATATGCACAATGGGATGTATCTTCGTATACGGTAAAGTATGATGCCAACGGCGGCACAGGATCGATGGACAACCAAACTTTTGTGTACGAAGAATCGTATGAACTTCCCGAAAATGTCTTTACCCGCGATGAATGTACATTTAGAGGGTGGAATACAAAACAAGACGGCACTGGCACAGAATACGCCGATAAAGCCGAGGTGAAAAATCTTACTGGCGAATGTAACGGCGTAATAACCTTGTATGCACAATGGAAAAAGAACCTTACTCACCCCGATATTACCATAGAACCAATCGCCGACCAAATATGGACAGGTAAAGAAATCCGTCCCGTTCCAGTTGTAAAAGACTGCGGCATTGACATTACTAAAAAATGCACTTTTGAATATTACGGCAACATTGAACCCGGGGAAGTGACGGTTTTTGTAAGGCCTAAGGATGATATTCAATATTTTCAGGGGTCAAGTGCTGTGATAACCTTCAAAATCATAAAATACTTAGACCCTGAATTTGTTTGGAGCGACGACCTTTCCGTATGCACAGCCACCATGAAAGGTGCAAGCGAAGCCATACCCGATATTACCGAAACAATAGAAACTATAATTACTTGGGTCGGTTACAAAGAGCCTAATTGTGAAGAAGACGGAAGGAAAACATACGAAGCCCAATTCGCCCAATACGGTGGTAATTTTGAAACCCAAAGCAAAGAAGTAATTATTCCCGCCCTTGGGCATACTCCGTTGGAGCCGGTTATAGAAAACAACATCTATCCCACATGCGAAACCGACGGCTCATACGATGAGGTTGTTTATTGTTCTGTATGTGGTCAGGAAGTCAGCCGCAAAACCAAGACTGTTGCTGCATACGGACACTCATACGGCGAACCTGAATACACATGGGATCCTCTCTATGATGCCTGTCATGCGTATGCCACTTGTCAACGCTGTGGCATCGGAATTGACGAAAGTGTAGAAACCACAAGCGAGGTAACAACCCCCGCCACCACCGAATCACGTGGCACAACCACATACACAGCCACTTTTAGTAATTCTGTGTTCACCACCCAAACCACATCAATAGAGAACATTGACCAGTTGCAGCCTGAGCCCGAGCCCGAACCCGAGCCCGAACCTGAGCCCGAACCTGAGCCCGAACCCGAGCCCGAACCTGAGCCCGAACCCGAGCCTGAGCCTGAACCCGAGC
>JAFYFR010000149.1 GCA_017543645.1 Bacteroidales bacterium | reverse complement strand
GCCGGTTGGACATTTGCAACGGGTGGGGTAGGGGGGAGGTTAGCCACTGTTACAGGTATAACGGGCTTTTCTATTTTGGTGTCTAACTTGAAGTTTTGCTTTTGAGATTCTTCGCTGCTGAAGCCCCAGATGGTCAGCACTATGCGTTCGCCATCGACAATAACGCTGTCGAGCGAGGGAACTTCGATTGAGAGCAGGAGCAGTTCGCCGAGTTCTTTTTGGTGCGGGTCGCTCGACTGGTTAAGCTCTTGCGCAAAATTCTTGATCTTGTTGAGAATGTTCTGCAGATTAACTCTCGCCAGCTCTTGTTTTCCTTGGTCCAGCTGTGTAAACGGCACTCCGTTAGGAACAGCCGAACTCATCCATCTTGCCTTGCCGCCGGCGATAAGAGGTTTGGCCAAAAATTCTGAAAAGTTGTCCCCGAGACCGTTCTTAAGTATAGTTTCCAATTGTGAAAACCGTGCGTAGACGGGTTCTCCGTACCATATGAGCGGCCGGTACTCTTGCAAATCTGCTGTTTTGATAATCTTTTCTGTAGCCATTAGGTGTACTGCTTTTAAAAATGCGTTTAAAGTTACAACAAATATTTTAATGTGCGCATGTTTTTATCAGTTTTTTTTGAAAAAGGACAAAAAAATCCCGCTCGGTAATTAGTGCGGTTACAGAATCACCTGCGCTTTGAACATTATTGCAAATTTTGTGATGTCGGGACTGTCTAAGTGCGTGAGGCGCCATACGGCGTCAACCCTGAAAAACTTGAATATGTTTTCGATGCCTACACCTGCCTCTGCGTATGGTTTGTTTACGTCGCCGAGCGACGAGGGAAAGTCTAATATTGCGTTTGCTCGGCTGTTTTTCATCGAGATGTCGCCTACGAGGCCTTTGGCGTATGCTATTTCGCGCCATTTCAACTTGCGCAAGAGCGGTATGCGGTTGAAGAAAAATCCGTTAAAATGGTGTTCCAACGTTGCGCTGAGATATGTGTCGGAGGCAAATTCGTAGAGGTTCATCATGTTGAAGGCGTAGGTGTCGAAGGCGTAGGTCTCGTTGCCCTCGTGGAGCTTGAGTAGCGGGAAGGGCACTGTTCCGAAAATCTTGCCTGCCTCTATCAGGTAGCGGAGCTTGCCCAGCGGATTTACCGATAGACGCTGCTGTATGGAGGCGGTGAGGCGGTAGTACTTGTCGTAGTTGCCTTTGTTGTTCCACATGCCGATGGTGGCGTCGATGTCGAAGGCGGGATGGTCGCTCGACATGCGTTTTCTGAAGAACTGTCCTGCAACGAATTTTTCATTGTAGCAGAAGTGCGTGTTGAGGTTGAGCTCGTAGCTTACTATGCTCTTGAGGTCTATCTGCAGCGATTCGTTTCTGAACGGAATCACATCTGAGTGGTACAGACGGCGGTATTGTACGCCCGCGGTGTTGGAGAATCCTTGGAAATACTCGTGCTCGTAGTTGTATTTAAACTCCTGAACCATAAGCAGGTTGTCTTTTTCGCGTCGGGCGAGGAGCGAGGAGAACATGTTGTCTTCCGCAAATGCGTTGATCGACTGTCCGAGCTGCTCGTAGTCGTACTTGTACTGCATTTCTATAGTCCGCCGCGGGGCTTTGTTCACCATGTAGATGAATCCTGCGCCGTATTTGAGTTTCTGATCCTTGGTGCCGTAAGCTATGTGGGCGTTGAACTTGATGTCGGTGCTGAAGTTGTTGCTTGTGCGTCCTCCGATTCTGAATCTGTGCCCCTCGATGGGATTGTGGCTGTAAATTTTGAAATAAGGTCCGAACTCCCACCAGGAGTGCGCCCAGTATCCGGTTATGAACATATTGATGGTGTTGGTGATGGTGTGGAATATAGGCACTTCCTTAACGCTGTCCACCATGGCGTAGATGTTCTGCTCCTTGAGCGAGAGCTTTTCGTGTCGCTGGCTGTTCCAGTATGCCGAGTCGCGTGTGAGGGCTTCGTCTAACACGATGGTCTCCTCGTTGTTGGTGGTGGAGAACATGTTGGAGTCGAAGGGCGGATTGATTTTTATGTCGCGGCGCGATGTGGTCTTACGTCCGAAAAGTCCCATGGTCTTGTCGGTGATGTTGAAGTCTACAAAGAGTTCCTCCTTTTGCAAAAACCACGCGGAATCTATATAGGTGTATTCCTGCGAGATGGTCATGTCGTTGATATAGTTGATGTTTACATCGTTGTTCATTTTGGCAGTTACTTTTTTCACCGCCCATGTGGAGTCGTTGATCCAGAGTTCGCCGTTGAACGCGTATTCTTGCTTGTGCCTTGGTTTAAACGCCAGATGGTAGAGGTAATGCCCGTCTTCGTAGAGCGAGTCTAACAGGTAGTATTTGTAATTGGTTTTCCAATAGTCTGATACGGGCGACACAAACTGGTGTCCGAATGCGGGAATGTAGTTTTTGTAGATGTTTACGTCGATGAGCATCTGTCCGGTGTATTGCGACACGTTGGTGCTTTCCACGCCCGACACGCGGCTGGCGCAGATTACCTCCTTCTTTTTCGAGGGGCTTGACTTGTAGTATATGTCCGACATGGTTTCGGTGATAAACACCGGCAGAAATACCTTGCCGGTTTCGGCCGAAGTGTCGGCGTAGCTCATCACAAAGTCGAAGTTTTTCATTATGCCTTTCTCTGTCATCCTGGAGCTGACGTTGCTCAGGTCTATCTCCATCTTGTTGTAGCATTGGTACTGGTAGCTGTCGAGGCGGTCGGGATTGTTTTTCTTACGGTTGGCCTCCACGTTGCGCATGATGCGCCACGCCGGGTTTTCGCCCGGATGCACCACCACCACGTCGAGTGTAAGGCTGCCCTGCGACAGTGTGATGTTGAGCTCCTGATACGCGTCGCGTGATATTGCCTGCGTGTAGGTGTCGTAGCCGAGCATCGAGAATGAGATGGAGTCTACCGCGGCGTGTGTCTGGATAAAATAGTTTCCGTCGGGGTCGGTGATAGTTCCGATAGTGGTGCCTGGGAACACCACGTTGGCAAAGGGCAGGGGTTCGCCGGTTTCGGCGTCGGTAACGGTTCCGCGCACCTTGGTCTGTGCCTGTAGGTTGGCTGATATAGTTATCAAGGCCGCTATTATACCAATCTTAACAAAGTTTTTCATGTTTTTAGTTTGTTTTTTCCTTGCCCTTTTTCTGCTGCAAAGATACATTACATTTTGATATGATATAACTTCTATTTACAATAATTAACAATTATTAGGATTGTGCATTTTTTTTGAGGAAGATGTTGGATTTGTAGTTTGTTGAAAAAAAATTAATCTACTTTTGCGGTGTAACTAATTATTGTTTGTTTTTTTTTATGGAACTAATTCACAAAAAGCAGGGAGCGTTAGCCCGCTCCCGTAGAGTTATGCCGGCTGTAATGATGTCGCTGGCATTAGCTGTTAATTCTGTCGCCGCTTTTGCGCAGACAGTGGAAATAGGCACATGGTCGGGTTTCCGCAAGGGTGCAGCCTCGTTTACGTTTGATGACGGTGCGCCAAGCCATGTATCCGACGTTGCCCCGCTTTTCGAAAAGTACGGCTACAAGGCCACATTCTTCCTTGTGTGCAACTGGAATCCAAACTGGAGCGGTTTTCTTGGCTTGGCAGGCAAAGGACACGAAATCGGCAGCCACAGCAACAGCCATCCTAATAATATGAGTGGCGAAGAAGCCTCCTCAAAGAAGATCATCGAAGGCAAAATCCAACAGAAGTATGGCGTGATATCGGTGGCATACCCGGACTTCAATGTCCCGAACGAAAGCAAAGTTTTGCAAAACTACATCGTAGGTCGTATTGGCGTGGGTAGCTGGCTGGGTATATCCGACTACATGAGCAAGGACGGACCCTCCAATTGGGCAAAGGTTCCGGCATACTTGACCGGTTCAGAAAGTACAGTTAAGAGTACAAATGACTTTACCAGCAAAATGCAGAATGTATTGCAGAGCAACGGATGGGTCGCATTCATTACCCACGGCATACAGGGCAAGTTCAACGGTAATGTCACATACTCCCTGACAGACCTTAACGCTATCGATGGCGCTCTCCGTTGGGCTCAGCAGAACGACAAGGACATTTGGGTGGCTCCGATGGGATATGTGGCCATGTACATCAAGGAGCGCAAGGCAAGCAAAACGGAAATCTTGGCTACCACCGACTACGATCTCACCATAAAACTGGCCCACACCATTGCCGACAATATTTCCAAATACGACTACCCGCTGTCGCTACGTGTAAAGAGCGACTGGACTAACGTGAAAGTTACACAAAACAACGTAGAAATCGACCATAAGATAGACGGCGGCTACATCTACTTCGACGCCGTACCTAACGGTGGGGATATTATAGTTGCACGTAAGCCGGTGCAAATAGCAAATAATGTGGCAACTATCGACGGAAATTTTGACAATGAGTCGCCTTTCAGCCTTAGTGAGAATATGCAGGTCAAAAGCGTTGTCCTTAAACGCACGTTTGTGCCTAATGTGTATTCTACATTGATACTGCCTTTTGCTATCACCAATCCTGCTCCCTACGGCACTTTCTACCAGTTTTACAAGGTAAGTTATTCTGCCAAAGATGACGCATGGATAGCTGATGTAATCCAGGTGGCTTCGACCGAAGCCAACACACCTTATATATTTAAGCCGGCCGACGGAGTTACAGGGCCGTTGACGTTTACCGGAGCCGACGGTAAAGACATTACGTTAGAATCCACACCCGACCGGCTCACAACCACTAACGGCAAATGGACTTTGACCGGCGCCTATCAGAAACATACGTGGCAATCGCTGGCGTCGGATGCCAAATACTACGGCTTTGCAGGCGTAGCCGCCGACGGTATCAGCATAGGCGACTTTGTAAAAATTGCCGACGGTGCTACCATATATCCGTTCCGCTGCTATCTTGAATATACAGGCACAGGCAGCGACATCACAGCCAAATCGGGTGCGGTGCTGCCCAACAGGATTGTGGTGCGCGTGGTGGAGCCGGGCGCAGAACCTTCTGACGAGGCGGCGGGCGGCGAAGTGGTTACGCCCGTGACGGATGTCTCTGCCGAAAGCGGCGCAAGGGTATGGTCGTACAACCGCACTATCTATATAGAAGCGCCCACAGGCACAGACTATCAGATAATAGATATTTCGGGACGCACTGTTAAGCGCGGCTTCACCACCACCAACCGCGAAGAAATCTCCATCAGCCGTTCCTCGGGAGTTATGGTGGTACGTATCAACAACAAGTCGTTTACAGTTAATTTAAAATAACAGCAACTATGGAAAAGAAAACTTACCTTAATTAGGACGCGCTCGTCTTTCATTTGACAAAAAATCGGCGGGGCGACTCACGTCGTCCCGCCGGGGAGTAAAAAAAAAACATTAAAAATTATGAAAACTAAAAGAATTGGAAACTATTATTTAAACAGCGGTTGGTATTTCTCGTACAGCGTCCAGATTTTTTCGGCTAAGTCGTCCTGCTGGTTGAGGGCGGCGTATTGCGCCAGCTGTCCGATGATACCTACGCCTAAATTCGACTCGCGGCTTTCGGTGATGTTGTCGTTTTTGAGCGCGAGATAGTATTGTAGCAAACCGTCATATTCGTCAGCTACTTTTTTGGATATTTCCACCGCCAGGTCTTTCATGTCTGCCGCGTACATGGCCTGTACGAGCGGCAGCATGGTCTGGTCGTAGTATACTTGGTCGGGCGGAGTAATCTCCAGGCATTTTTTGATAACTTCCTGAGCTTTGTCGGTCTTGCCCTCTTTTACAAGCTGCATGGCGAGCCGCGAGAACATTTCCCTGATGCCTATGATGTTGATCTGGCGGCGGTTGTTCTCCTCTATGGTAACATCGTCGCTGCCCAAGTTGCCCCAGCGGAATTTGTTCATCACGTTGTTGTACATTATGTCGCCGTCGATTTCGCCCAGCACTTGGTCGTCCTCGGGTTTAACTTCGAAAGGCACGAGCCTGTAGGCGAATCCTTCGAGACGGAAAAACTTCTCGAGTCCGAGATAGTCTGAGATGCCGCCGCTTGTTGCAAAGTAGATGGGGCGTTTCCAGTCGTTGGCGGCTATGATGTCGAGGACGGCTATTTCGTTTTTGAGGAAGTACGACTTGGATATGTTCATTACAATCTTGTTGTCGGCGCGGCTCTGGTTCTTGGCGTCGAGGGTTCCGTTGGCAAGGCAGTTGGCTTTGTTGACAGGGATAGCAATTTTGCGTGTGCCTATGTAGTTGACCTTTTCGCCCGACTGAAGCTCTATCAGGTCTTCGGGCTTGTCAGAGGCAAGGAGTCTTGCCACATCCTGGATGTCGGCAGGCAGGGCGGTGAGTCTGGCAAGCATGTCGGTTGCCAGCACGTTTAGGTTTCTGATGCCTTCGGTGTTGGAGCCGAATATGGTTTCCATCGTGGGACTCTTCGACAGGGTCTGTATCAGTGATATTATTTTCAATGGGCCTACGCTGCTGCTCGACTGCGTAATCAGCTCGTAGTCTTTGGCGTAGAGCTGAGGGAACTTGCTGTTGCCTACCACCCTTACAAACTCCTCGTACAAAGGTTTGTAGATGTTTTGCACCTCTGCGGGGTTGGCGGCTATCTTCTCGTTGATGTATTCTAACGGATTCTTGTCGTATACGAGCGCCACGTTGCGCTTGTTAACGGCGTATTGTTCGGCTTTGATAAAGAAGTTCACCGGGTCGGAGTCGTATTTTTTCTCCATGGTCTGTTTCAGATACCAGTCGGTGCCTGCGAGACTTAGGTTAACCACCCTCACATCAGTACGTATTCCCTCCACCTCCTGGGCGTACCAGAGAGGGAATGTGTCGTTGTCGCCAAAGGTGAATAATATGGCGTTGGGGGCGCACGATTCGAGGTAGTCGGATGCGAAGTCGCGGCAGGTGTAGCGGTTAGAGCGGTCGTGGTCGTCCCAGTTCTGATAAGCCATCTGAATGGGAACAATCATGCACACTGCCGACACCGCTGCTGCGGCCGCCATGGGTTCTATGTTTTTGGCTTTGCGCCTTAGCCATGCGTAGATGCCTGCCACACCAAGTCCGCACCAGATGGCAAACGCGTAGAACGAGCCCGCGTAGGCGTAGTCTCTTTCGCGCGGCTGGTAGGGCGTCTGGTTGAGGTACACTACTATCGCCACGCCCGTTAGCAGGAAGAACAGGAATATCACAAAGCAGTTTTTCTGGTCGTGGTTGATGCCTACGAATATTCCTAACAGGCCGAGCAGGAGCGGCAGGAGGTAATAAACGTTGCGCGCCTTGTTGTTTTTAATGCGGTCGGGCAGGTTGTCCTGGGTGCCGAGGCGTGCGCTGTCGATAAAGTCGAAACCAGTGATCCAGTTGCCGTTGAGATAGCTTCCGTGGCTTTGTATGTCGTTCTGCCGTCCGGCGAAATTCCACATGAAATAGCGGAAATACATGTGTCCCAGCTGGTACTTGAAGAAGAATGCGAGGTTGTCGGCAAATGAGGGGCGCGCGTCAGGGTCGCTGCTGTCGATATTTGCCCAGCTCTTGTAGCCCGCGATGTGGCTCTGGTTCTGGCTGTACATGCGCGGGAACAGTCCGCAGTGCTCTTTGTCGTAGATGTAGGTCGGGTTGGTTTTGGCCACGCTTACGTATCTGCCGTCTTGCGGAATGTAGGTGAACTCCTGCACCTGATCTATAACGCTGGCGTTGTAGTAGTTGCCGTAAATTAGGGGGCAGTCGCCGTACTGCTCGCGGTTGAGGTAGCTCAGGAGGTTGAATCCATTGTCGGGCGAGTTCTCATTGATGGGAGGGTTGGCGCACGAGCGGATAACCGTCATTGCAAAAGTGCCGTAGCCTATGAACATTACCGTAACGCCGAGAGCTATGGTGTTGAGGAGTACCTTCTTGTGTTTCTGGCTCCACCAAATGAGCACGCACAGTCCGGCAAACAATAATATTACAAAAAACACCGTGCCAGATAGATAGCTCATACCTAAGAGGTTGACGAACCACAGGTCGAAATACGCCGAGAGTTTCACCGTCTGCGGAATTATGCCGTAGAGTATCGACACTAAGAGCAGCATCGAGATGCCTAAGGCATAGATGGTTCTGATGCGTGTGGTGGGATATTTTTTGTAATAATATACAAACACAATTGCGGGAATCACCAAGAGGTTGAGCAAGTGCACGCCAATCGACAATCCCATAAGGTAGCAAATGAGTATAATCCAGCGGTTTGCGTATTTTTCGTCGGCGCACTCCTCCCATTTGAGTATGCACCAGAATACCACCGCCGTAAACAGGCTCGACATACTGTAAACCTCGCCCTCCACAGCCGAAAACCATGCCGTATCGCAAAAGCAGTAGATGAGCGCGCCCACCATGCCGCTTGCCAAAATCACAATAGTTTCGGGCATTGTGTAGGAGATAGATTTTTCGTCCTCACCTTTATAATATATATTATTAACAAGTTTTCGGGCAATGTGGGTGATGCTCCAAAACAAAAACAGCACTGTAAACGCGCTTGCCAGAGCCGCAGCCGCATTCACCATCATAGCCATTTTGGTAACGTCGCCGAGGGCAAACTGAGCTGCCACGCGGCCTATAATCATCCACAGAGGTGCTCCCGGGGGGTGACCAACCTCTAACTTAACAGCAGTTGCAATAAATTCGCCGCAGTCCCAAAAACTTGCAGTCGGCTCAATCGTAAGCAGATACGTAAGCGCAGCAATAAAAAACGCGCCCCAACCTGCAATCCGGTTATAGAATTTAAAATTTTTCATCATTTTGCTAATATGCCGCAAAGGTAATACTATTATTTAATAAACGAAAAAAATTTTTTTGAGGGGGGAGTTAGGTTATAACGTATAATTTAAAAAGAAAGCAAAAAATTATTTTTGGATATTGTATTATTGTTTTAATTTTGCACCAATGGCTACCACTACCAACGCAGAGTGGAACGTTAAAACTATGATTCAGGAAATAAGCATAAAAAATTTCTTGTCGTTCAAGGACAAGATGACATTCAGTTTCGTCGCCGACCCGAGTAATTTCAGGGAGGAAACACAGGTGGTGGAAGTTGCCAAAGGTGTAAGACTTCTACGGTTTGCTGCATTATTTGGAGCAAACGCATCGGGAAAGTCCAATTTTTTAAAGGCGGTTTATTTTATTACAGAATTTTTGTTCCGTGTTGTTAACAGTAAGGACGAAAAAACGGGAGTTATTCCCTTTTTACTTGACGACAATACCCGTAATGAAAATTCGGAATTTGATACAGTCTTCTATGTCAACGACAAAAGATTCCATTATTATTTGGTTGTTAACACAGAGAAGGTTGTCGCTGAAAAATTAACCTTAGGTAACTCTGAAAAAGAAGTTTTTGAGCGGGTTTTAGATAATAATAATTCTAAAATAAGGTTTAATGTTGAGTTGAGCCAAATTGCAAAAGAGACTATTGAAATCAATTGCCTTCCTAATATGTCGGTATTTGCCGCATATAGGAGAGTAAATGTTACTATTCCTGAATTACAGATGGTTGTGGATTATTTTGGTAACTTTATGCCGAATATTACTACTAATAAAGATGTATATTTGTATGCCGCAAATGTTTTAAAAGAATCCGCAAATGCTAATTTGAAACAAACCGTTTTATCCGATTTGCGCCAGGCGGATTTCAATATTAACGATTTTTCTTTTACAGTAGAAAATGGAGAAATCAAAGACAATTATTACATAAAGATAAATAACGGTGAGGCTAAAACCTACATTATGCCCGGCTTTTTGCAGTCTAATGGAACCCATCGGTACATTGGTTTGGATGTAATCTTGCATCAATTGCTTGAAAAACAATCTTTTTTGATTGCTGACGAGTTAGAAAACGCTATCCATCCCGATTTGTTTGAAAAGTTTGTCTATGACTTCTTAACTGCCAAGAATAATCATTCGCAGTTGATTCTTACAACTCATTATTCGGGATTGATGGAGACGGTTAATAACATGATACGTTTAGATTCGATTCATTTTGTTGAAAAACACGACGATGGATTATCCGAATTATATTCAATCACCGATTTCGACGACTTGGACAAGTACAACAAAGATTTTACAATTTACAAAGGCTATCGCGAAGGACGTTTTGGCGCAGTTGCCGATATATCATACTAATAATATGGGGAGAAAATCTAATATCGTCAGGCAACATACATTCAGAGATATTCTTGAAGATATTCGCAACAGTGCCAACGCCACTAAACAACAAAAGTTGCCTCATTATTATATTATTACCGAAGGGCAAACCGAAAAATGGTACTTAATTCATTTACGAAACGCGGATAGGTTGAAATTCACCTTCCCAGATCCTATATCTGTTAACGGTGGAGATTATTTGACTAAAATTGCCGAAGAAATAGACAAGCAATCTGCCATACCTCGCTCAAAAATTATATGTATCTTTGATGTTGACAGGTTTCACAATAGTCAGGCAGAGTTTGTTAATTATCAAAAGTTTGTCGAAAAATACAAAGTTGTAAACATATTCAATAATATGCCGTCGGTAGAATATTGGTTTTTGTTGCATTTTATGAGCAAACCCATTTCAAAATTTTTTTCTAAGACGGAATTGTTGGGTGAATTGACAAAATTCAAGCCATTTGAAAATAAATCAGAACAGGAGTTGAAATCTGACACTTTTTTAGCTCAGGTCAATTGGTTTAATGTTTTATGCGGAAATAGTTTTGTAAATTTAACAAAAGCAATAAATTTTGCAAAGATAATTGCCCGGACAACATCAAATAACCGTATGGACAAAGTTAAAGCCCCCACCGGTTGCACCGTATCCTATTCCGATATGTATAAACTATTCGATTTAAACTAACCTCCCCTTATATCAAAAACCCATATTCGTATACTTTGGGCTTGATGCACTCGCCTAATTGCCAAAGGGCGGATTTCAAGTTGTCCATGAGTTCGGTGTAATGCTTGTCATCGGATGAGGCGTTCATTTTGCCGCTCTTGTCGCGCCCTTGGAAAAAATCCTTTATGTCGTAAAGGCTTGCATTGGTTTTTGCCGCCTCCATCGTGTGGTAATACCTCCAAAGTTCGCGCCCGGCATCGAGGACGGCTGTGGATTCGGGAGTAAATACCAATTCGTGTATTTCGCTTTGACCAGACTCAAACAATGTCCCGTTGTTGGCGGAAGGTTTGATTTTGCCCTTCAAAAAATCCGACATAAAATGGCTGTCAAACATCTCACGAGCATCCACCTCGCTTTCGGTGAACGGAATCCAATGGTTGGTGCCGTTTTGTGACGAAATTCTGTTCTGACCATGAAAAATACTGAAAATCAAGCAATCGGAAATAAATTTCACGTCATTTTCCCATTTTTGTTTGGGCGAAAGAAATTGGTCGCGGTCATTATGCCAATCCGCTTTAAAACTCTGGCGGACAGCAAAATATACACATGCAGGAATTATATTGTTAACAGTTATTTTAAAT
>JAFYFR010000148.1 GCA_017543645.1 Bacteroidales bacterium | reverse complement strand
TGGGGCATATCAGAAGATTGGGCTATTATATTTAAAGGCATTATCAATATGTTGATAATTGCCATTATCTGCTTTATCAGTTACTTCATCACCAAGTTGATAATCAACCGCGTGGTTCACACCATCGTTACCAAAACCGAAAACAAGTACGACGACGAACTTGTAAAACACAAAGTGCTTATTCCGCTGTCGCACATGGTTCCCGCTGCCATTATTTATTACCTAATACAGTTTGCCATCACCGATAGCGATTGGGTAAAACACATACGCACAGCATGTTATGTATACAATATTTTCTCTGTAATGATGACGGTGCTCAAAGCACTTAACGCTGCCAACGACATTCTTGATTCTATTATGCGTCAAAAACGTCGCAAAATGAGTTTCAAGGGTTACGCACAAGTGGCAAAAATCATCACCATACTTATCAGCCTAATATTAACCATATCGATAATACTCGGTAAAAGTCCCGACGCATTACTCACAGGTCTTGCAGGAATGTCGGCTGTGCTGATGCTTGTATTCAAGGACTCAATTTCGGGATTTGTGGCATCTATTCAACTCTCTACCATGAATATGATAAAAAAAGATGATTGGATTACAATGTCGAGCCGCAATGTTGAGGGGCACGTGGTAGACATCAACCTCACCACAGTAAAAGTGCGAAACTTCGACAACAGCATTGTTACCATTCCCACGGCATCGCTTATGAGCGAATCGTTTATAAATTGGAGCAACATGCAAGAAACCAAAGCCCGCCGCATCAAACGCACACTGCTGTTCGACGCGCAGAGCATTAAGGCTGTTGACGACGAGTTTCTCAAAAAGATTTCGAAATACACGCTGCTCAACGACTATATCAAAGAACGTCAGGAGAAAATCGGTAACGGTATCCCTTCGACAGATTTTGACAAAATGGAGATGTCGAACATCGAACTATTCAGACAATATGTGGAACTCTACATCAGAGCCAACTTCCAAGTGTTCAAAAAATACAAACCCACTGTGGTGAAAAACAAGAAAGGCTCTCGGGAGGAGTACATAATCGACAACAAAGAGGAGTTTCTGAAAATCAACGGCGCCCAATCCGAGGATTATCTCGACACCGACGAAAACGGCAACCTGTATATCAAAGATTTCGCAAAGTTTATCAAGAGCCGGGGACACAAAGTGGAGGTCGACCGCAAAGACCCAAAAACATACTACCCAGTAACTTACGGGCTTGAATACGATTTTGTAAACAACGAGCTGATGCCTCACAGCGTTTTCAACCGCATTGTAGAAAAAGACGGCATATTTGTAGAAAACGGACACCTGATGATACGTCAGATGCAGCCCACGTCAACAGGCGTGCCGGTTGAGATATACGCATTCACCAAAATCACAGAATGGGCGGCGTTTGAAAAAGTGCAGTCGGCATTTTTTGAGCATCTTTTCATAGTAATCAACGATTTCGGGCTCAAGCTTTACCAACTTTCACCATCCGACCGGTCGAATTTAGCAAACATTATTTAACAACCTCATAAAACCATCAAACCATGTTAGGAGCAATCATAGGCGACATTGTAGGCTCAAGATACGAATACGGCGGACGAAACATGATCAATTTTCCGCTGTTTTCGTCAGAATGTGCCTTTACAGACGACACTATCTGCACCGTGGCTATCGCCGACGCCGTTATCAACGGATTAGACTACGGCGAAAACCTTGTAAAATGGTGCAAGAAATATCCGTTTCCATTCGGAGGATACGGCAGCAGGTTTGTAAACTGGCTAAACAATTCGGAACACAAGCCATACGACAGCTGGGGCAACGGCTCGGCAATGCGTGTGAGCGCGATAGGCTGGGCTTTCGACTCCGAGCAAAAAACCCTAAAAGAGGCTGCAAAATCGGCAAAACCTACTCACAGCCATCCCGAAGGCATCAAGGGAGCTGTCTGCGTGGCATCGCTGATCTACAAGCTGCGAAACCGCAAAATCGTTAAGGAGGATATTCCCGACTATGTAAAAGACGAATACGACTACGACCTGCCCATTCTCAACGAGGTAAACAAAATGAGCGACAGCTGTATGGAAACCGTCCCCGAGGCTATACAATGCTTCGTTGAGGCAGACAGTTTTGAAAACACCATACGCAAAGCCGTGGAGATAGGTGGCGACACCGACACGACAGCAGCCATTGCCGGTTCTATTGCCGAAGCGTATTATCCTATCCCTCAGGAAATTAAAGAAAAGGCGTTTAAGTATCTCCCCGCTGAGATAAAAGCCGTTATAGCCGAATTTATTGCAAAATTCAGATAAACTGCAATATCCGCCTAAAAAATGGATATTTAAATCCATCGGTCGGCATGGCGGCAAATATCCAAAGGATTCGGAGATGATAATTTACATAAAACTTTAATTTTTGAATATTATAAATAAACATAAGATAAGTATAGAACAGAATTAATCTAAAAAATCAAACAAAATTAAAAACAAACAAATCGACATTATAATTATAGGAGAAAAGAAATACGATATACGTTTCCAATTGTTAACCATAACAATATTACAATTGTGAAAACAAAAATATATAACGCTAAATTTCAACATATTAGCATAAAAAATATAAAATTCAGAAATGTAAATTAAATATAAAAACCAAAATACCGTTTATTTTAACAAAATATTAGACAAACAAAAACATAACTGAAAATTTTAGCGAAAAAGGAGCAAAACTAAGATTTAATTACTAACTTCGTATTTGAAAACAATATAGTCGAAACAGGGAAAGACACAATGACGAAACTAATCAAATATATCACAATCTTACTTGCCACCATAGCCGTAATGAGCAGCTGCTGGGGCGAAGTTGATGAAAATCATTCTGCCGATCCTGTTTTCAAAGCTATTCCGCCAGATGCAAGTTTCATCTTTGTGGCAAACGACTTAGTTTCGCTTGCTCAAAAAATCAAGTCAGACAACCCACTATGGAACGACCTCAAATCCATAAAGCAAATTCAATCGGCTGATAAAATAATATCAGACATTAGCGATATTCTCGCCAAAGAAGACAAGCTGAGAGCCGACATCAGAAGCAAAAAATGCGCTATCTCGTTTCACAACAACGGACACAAAATAAATGCGATAATAGCAATGCTGGTTGGCAAGCAGGCAGCACAGACCATCATTAACACCATCCAAAAAATCACTCAGGACAACGACACAAAAATCCAGTTTTCAACACACGAGGAGGTAAAAATCGGAAGCATACCGCTTAAAAAAAAGCAGGACGTTCTCTATTTTGCATATTACAAAGGATTTATGCTGTTCAGCTACTCCGACATACATATACAAAACGCAATCCGCCAGCTCAAGAACGACAACAACATTGCAGACCTAAAACCTCTCAATCAGATTATCGCACTCAAGGGAAATGACGTGGACGTAAACCTCATAATAAATTATGAAAGATTCTACGAGATAATAGGGCCGCAGTTTAATTCAGCCAAAAGATCCGTAACCAAAAGAGTGTCGAAATTTGCCGACTGGTCGGTATTGGACTTCTCCTCACAAGATCACAGCGCAACACTCTCGGGATATAGCAGCGCAATAGAGAAATCGGGCGCGTTTATCAATATTTTCAACGGGCAAAGTCCTGTGTCAAACTCGTTTGAGGAGTACATTCCCGGCAAAACCATTCAGTTTGCATCTATCGGTATCTCAGATATGGAGGTTTTCAAAAACAACTACAAAACCTACCTCAACGCCAGCAACAAAAAAAGCGACTACGACCAGATAGACAACGCCAACCGGAAACAATACAAGGTGAATCTCGAAGAGAATATTTATAAAATCGTATACAAAAGAATCACAGAATTTACAACCGATTATAGCATCGCAGTAAGAGCCAACGACAACTACATCATAGCTGAAACCGACGATGAAGACCTTGCACAAAAGACAATACTTCAGATAGTTAACCAATACAAACAGAAAAACAATAAAAAAGATACCGAAATAGCATATTCGATAGTGTCGCAAAACAAAAACAAGATACCCGCGTACTTTTTCCCGATAAAAAACCTGTTTGCAACATATTTTGGCGAGATTTTCGGAACGATGGACTACAGCTACGTGGCTTTTTACGATTCAAAATTGATTTTTACACAAAACCTAAACGCAATCAAGGAGTATGTTAACGCAATAGAGGGCGGCAAAACACTTGACAAAAACTCGTACTACAAAGAATTCAAGAAACTTACCAACAGCGAAAGCAACATTTTCTACTACACCGACCTGCTGTACAACAAAAACTCGATAGCCGAAATCCTCAACAACGAAAACAAAAACGATTATCTCAAAAACTTCGGCAAGCTCAAAAACTTCCGTTCTGCTGCTCTACAGGTAAGCAAGACTAACAACAAATTTTACACCTACTCGGTAGTAAACTACAGCGACGTGATAGAAGCCGAGCGACTTATCAAATGGAAAACGCCTCTGGACAGCACAGCCATCATAAAACCACAGATTGTGAGAAACTTTGAAACCGGCGAAAACAACATTCTCATCCAAGACGACTCGAAAAAAATCTACCTAATCAACAAGGACGGCAAAAAACTCTGGAAAAAACAACTTCCCGAAGACATCGTAGGACAGATTTACCAGATAGACTATTACCGAAACGGAAAAATCCAGTACCTATTTGCCACAGAGACCTCACTACACTGCATCGACAAGAACGGCAACTATGTAGAAAACTATCCGATAGAAATAAAGGAAGGCATTTCGAGTGAAATTTCGCTTTATGATTACGAAAATGATGGAAACTACCGAATTTTTATTCCATGCAATAATAAAAAACTGTATCTTTACACCAAAGAAGGAACGCCGCTTAACACATGGACGCCCGTAGAAACAAAAGAAAAAATTATTACACCAGTGCAATACATAAAATACAACGACAACGAATATTTGGTTTTTGCCGACAACCTGAAAACCTACATTCTCAACCGCCGTGGCGAGCCGAGGATTGTGCCTACGCGCAATTTTCCAAAAGCTCCCAAGACAAGGTACTATATCGAGGCATCCGGCAACGTCTACAACGTAAGGTTCGTTACCACCAACTCAGCCGGCGAAATAGAATACATCAACATGGACGGCTCGTCGGAAACAAAAAAAATCAAGAGCTACAGCATCAACCACAATTTCGTGATGGAAGACATCAACGGCGACGGACTGTGCGAATACATCTACACCGACAACAACTGCTTGGAAATATTCAACCACAAATACGAAAAAATCGGAGACTGTTTCTTCGACGGCGACGTTACGGGCAAGCCGATAATTTTCAAGTTCGGCAACAACAACACAAAAATAGGAATCACCTGCAAGGAGAGCGACAAGGCGTACCTGCTCAACAACAAGGCGCAAATCCAAAAGGACTTTCCCATAAACGGAATCACCGAATTCAGCATTACTAAATTCGGCAACGCCGAAAACTTCAACCTTATTATTGGAGGCAAGGACAATTACTTATATAATTATACAATACAATAACTGCAACACTATGAAAAAACATCATTTAATAAAAATTATCATCGGCGCACTTCTGCTGACATCCGCGATGACATCATGCCGGGACGATTTTGACTTTGAAGAATTTGAAAACCTTGACGACTCAATAACAGTCAACGGTAAAGTGGCGTTCCCGGTAATCAACAGCAAAATGAAATTTTCAGATTTCAAAGCCGAAAGTATCAACAAACGCCTCCACTTCGACAACGGAAGCGACGGACTTACACACATGATTGTTACTCAGGACGATAAAACAATCAAACTACCCGCGATACTCTCTCCTGAGGAGATGTTAGCCCTCGGACTAAAACCCAAACCATGGGAAAAAACATATGAGACCGACCGTCAGGACATCTACCGCGAAAAAGGCGACGGCAACATCAAAATCAAAAATCCGAAGATGACCCTCACCAAAAAGACAAGGTTCGGCAGCAAGATAGACCTGCAGATCAACGAAATCAGATTCTACAAAATTAACGGCACCCTACTCAAAACTGTATATCCGCTGAACGAAGAGTTCGCAGAAGAATGTGTGATAAGCAACGAGAACACCAACGGAGCTCTGACAGAAGCCCTCGACCTGATGCCCGACTACTACGAACTTAAATACACCGTTAAGGCTGAGACATTGGAGAAAAACGAGCAGATGAAAGTCAACGTGATACTCGACCTCCCTCTTGAAATGACAGCCAAAAACTTTATAATCAACGACACTATTAAATTTGATATGGGCGACATATTCAAGGAGTTAGACGAACTTAAGGTGATATGCAAAGCCGACAACAATATGCCAATAGAAGTAGCAATCCAAGCATATTTTCTTAAAGGAAAAACAGTGGTAGATTCGATGTTTATCAACGGTCCATGGTCAGTTGAAGCCGGTAAGGTGGACGGGAACGGAAACGTAACACAGAGCAGCGTGTCAGAATACAACAACAAAATAGAAAAACAACGGCTTACCAAGATAGAACAGGCAGACTGCGACAAGCTCGCATACGACATTATCATCAGCACTACTGGCGACAACTACGTTAAAATCAACGACAAACAGACCATAGACCTAAGAATGTCGATGTGCGCCGAAGCCGGATACTCAACTAAAGACTAATTAATAAAACTTGCAACGATGAAAAACATTATCAAAAATACAGCTTTTGCGGTAGCACTGATTATCGCTGGAGCAAACGCAAGCGCACAGTCGCTTACAGGTTATTTCATGAACAACCTCACCAACACAAACATATACAACCCAGCTTTTAACCCACACTGCAAAGTGTACGTTTCTCTTTACGACATATACGTAGGAGCTGCCGAAACAGGTTTCACAATCAAAGACATGGTTAAGAAAGTTCCCAAACAGGACAAATACGTTATCGACCTCGACCAAATATACAGCAGCCTCCGTAAAAATAACTTCCTCTATGCCGACCAGAATATACAGCTGCTGAACTTCGGATTTCGTCTCGGAGAAGGATATGTACACGCAGGCTTGTCGTTAAGGGCTTTTGAAGGAGTATCATTTCCCAAGGATCTGATGAAACTCAAAGACGGCACATATTTCGACAAGGAGAGCACAATCGACCTCAGCGGATTAGACGCAAAGGTAAACGCCTTTCTGCAGTATTCATGGGGATACTCTTGGGAGTTTTCTGACAAAATAACATTCGGTGCAGCCCTCAAACGTCTCAAAGGCATTGGCAACGTACGAACCAAAAAATTCGACATGGTTCTCACTACCGACGACGACATGTACGACCTCAGTCTCAAAACCGACATTGAACTTCAAATCGGCTCAGGAGCTGATCTCCAGTTCGCCTACAACGACAAAGGAATGATTGACAGTGTCTACGCCAACAACATCAAGGATTTAGACGACATGAAAACAGATGACTATAAAACACTACTAAACACCAAAAACGGTGGATGGGCTATCGACCTCGGAATGACATACAAGTTTGACGACCGTCTGCAATTTGCAGCTTCAATTACCGACCTCGGCGGAATAAAATGGAAAAAATACGGCAAAACAATCAAACAAGGCGGCACTTTCGACTTTACCGGTGTGGACATCGCCAAATATTTCAGCGACCTCGACTCTTTGGGCGAAGTTATGAAAGACTCAATTGCGGCGTTTGCCACTCCCGAAGACAACAGCAAGGGCTACACCGATTTTCTAAATACAAAAATATACCTTTCGGCAGAATACAAAGTGAACAACGTTATCAACCTCGGAATGATGTTCCGCGGAATATGGTTCTCCAAAAAATTTCATCCCTCGCTCACCTCATCGGTCAATTTCCGCTTAGGCAGGGCAACGCAGATAAGCATTTCGCAGTCGTTTATCAACCGCAAAGCCAATGTCTGGGGATTGGGATACTCACAGCAGTTAGGCCCGTTGCAGCTATACTTCATAGCTGACCAGTTCTCACCAGCGTTTTGGGCAATGAACGACGGTAAAACTGCCGACAAGTGGATACGAAACACCAACACATTCTCATTCCAGACAGGAATGTCGATAATCATTGGCAGAAAGAAATACTACGAAAAAGCATTGTTTGAATAACAGGCACCTGATTAAAAAAAAAGCTGTCAAAATATATTTTGACAGCTTTTTTTTAAAATTCACCAAAACAAAATAGGAAAATTTCATACCAGATGGGGAATTTTTATATACCAACAATTTTATAAATTCATAATAAAAAAAAGAAAAAAGAGACGGATGATTTAGTGAAACACATTTTTTGTTACTTTTGCGCCAACAAAAAAACATAAATATGCTTCACGACTTAGGTATCATAATGTTGGTGGCGGGGGCCATCAGTCTAATTTGCAAATGGCTAAAACAGCCTGTGGTGTTGGGATATATCGTTGCCGGAATACTCGCGGGACCATATGTCTGCGGAAGTTCGTGGGTGAACGTTGAGAGCGCGGAAACTTGGGGACAGGTAGGCGTAATATTCCTTCTGTTCTCTCTCGGATTAGAATTTTCGTTCAAAAAACTCTTGAAAATGGGCTCCACCGCCTTTATAGGATGTCTGACCATAGTGGTGGGAATGATGGGCAGCGGATTTCTGCTCGGAAGGGCAATGGGATGGAGTGAGATGAACTCGCTGTTTCTCGGTGGCATGCTATGTATGTCGTCAACCACGATAGTTTTCAAAGCACTCGACGACCTTGGACTAAGGCAGCACAAATTTGCCGAAATATGCTTCGGAATACTCGTAGTGGAAGATTTGTTTGCCGTGGTTTTGATGGTGCTTTTGGCGTCGATTGCCGTCAACCAACAATTCGATGGCATAGAGATGTTGGCGCAGGTTGGTAAACTATTGGCTTACTTGATTTTATGGTTTGTGGCTGGCATTACGCTCATACCTTCGCTACTACGCAAATGCCGCGCACACCTCAACGACGAAACTATGACCATCGTCGCCCTCGGACTATGCCTCGGAATGGTTTTGATAGCAAAAATGGCCGGATTCAGTGAGGCTCTCGGCGCGTTCGTAATGGGTTCGATACTTTCGGAAACTATTGAATGTGAACGCATTGAAAAACTTATGTCGCCTATTAAAAACCTCTTTGGCGCGATATTCTTCGTGTCGGTGGGAATGATGATTTCGCCGGCTACATTGGCGGAATATTGGCTGCCGATTTTGGTAATTACGCTGACTGTGATATTCGGGCAAGTGTTTTTTGCAACACTCGGCATCACGCTCTCAGGCCAGCCGATGAAAATTGGTATGCAGGCGGCGTTTGCGCTTACACAGGTGGGCGAATTTGCGTTCATCATCGCGCAGTTTGGCGAGTCGATTGGCGTTACCGAAAAATTTTTATACCCTGTGGTTGTGGCAGTCTCGGTAATAACCACCTTTCTTACGCCATACACAATCCGCCTTGCCGATCCTGCTTACAGATTGGTGGAAAGGATTATGCCCGCACGAATAATGGCTCTCATCAACCGTCTTTCCAAAGGCAAAACTACCATCGCTCAACAGAGCCTCCTGCAAAAACAACTAAAGAAAGTGGGTATTACCGTGGTGGTTTATGGTATAGTAAGTGCTTTTGTAATAATACTATACCATCAGTTTGTATCGTCATGGATTGTTGACGGACTTCTGACCGTATTACCCGAAAGGTTTGAATGGGTGTCGAGGTTAGTGGCATTGGTGGGACTGCTGGTAATGTTGTCACCGTTCATTTACAAAATGGTTTCGAGCCATAACAATTCAACCGAGGCGCAAAAACTCCGTCAAGACAGTTCGTACAAACGTGCGGGACTTGTGGCACTGAACGTGGCACGAGTGATTTTGGGCATGGTGTTCATAACGGTCTGCATCGGCCGGTATTTCAACCTAACGCTCGGACTTCTCGTTATGGCAGCAGTGGCTATTGTTGCCGTAATTATGTTTTCGAGCAAAGTTCATAAACAGTCGTCGGACATAGAGCAAAGGTTTATCAACAACCTTTCGGCTCGTGAGCGCGAACAGGAGAAAAACCGCAGTGTGCGCCGCGAGGTGGAGGACGCATTTCTCGATTACGACCTGCATCTTGCTGATTTTGAGCTTAATCCCGAATCACTATATTGCGGTCATCAATTGCTAAACCTCGACCTCCGTCATTCGTGCGGCGTTAACATCGTGCGCATTGTCCGTGGCGGATTAAACATCAATGCTCCGGGGGGCAGAGAACGTCTCTATCCGCACGACCGCATCGTAGTAGCAGGCAGCGACGAACAGATAAAAACATTCCGCCAAAAACTCTACACCGCCGTAGATTCCAACAAATCAAGTATAGAGCGAGCTTCAACATTTTCGCTCGAACAACTACAAGTATCGTCTGAAATGCCTTTCTGCGGCAAGACGTTGGCAGAATCGCGCATCGGCGAATTGGCTCAGTGCGTGGTTCTCGGCATCGAACACAACGGCACTACCACCATGAACCCTACCGCAACAGATGTCCTCCACGAGGGCGACACGCTCATTCTTGCAGGCGAAACGGAGAAGATAAAGGGGCTGCTGGGGTAATTATTCTTTTAATGTCGGATTATACATCATAATAGCGTTGTTTTCGGATACCAATTCTTCTGAAACTGAGCCTGTTGCAATGTTGGTTATGCGTTTAAAAATTCGGTTGTGGCGTGTGTAGCCGCCCCACCATTGGAGTTCAAAACGTTGGTCGGTTTCAATGATTTCGTAAGTGTTTTCGGACGGAGAATCTGCCGAAAGAGTGCCGTGGAGATATTCATCGTCGAGCCAAAGGTTGATTTTGAATGTTAGGTCGGTGCGGTTTTCGAGTTGAAGGTCGATATAATTGTAGGCAAGAG
>JAFYFR010000147.1 GCA_017543645.1 Bacteroidales bacterium | reverse complement strand
GTTGTCTTGGTTAGCCTCGCTTTCGAGTATCTCTTGAATCTTGCACTTCTTGTTCAAAAACACCTCGATAAAGCCTTCGAGAATGGCAAAGTTGGCTTTGTTTCTCAAAAGTTTCTTTATGGCGTAGTCAAAACGGACTAAATAATCTTGCTCCATAATTTCTAAATTTGTTTTCTGCAAAAATAAAAAACTTTTTGAGAAAATATTAAACTTTTGCCCTAAATTTGCAGTATTGTAAGAACAATAATGTGCACAATGGCAAGACTCAAAGGTATCATATTCGATTTCAACGGCACTCTGCTGTGGGACACTCCGTTTCACAACAAGGCGTGGAACTTGTTTTTGGGAAAATACCGTATTAATTTGTCCAATAGCGACATACGCGAGAATATGCACGGCCGAACCAATGCAGAAATTCTCAAATACCTCTTTAAAAAGGATTTTACCCAAAGCGAGGTAAACTCCTTAGCCGAGCAGAAAGAGGAAATTTACCGACACCTTATATTAAATACAGATTTTCAGCTGCACGACGGCGTTACCCGCATGTTCGACTTCTGCCTTGCCTGCGCCATTCCAATAGCCATCGCCACAAGCAGCGACAAGGTAAACGCAGATTTTTATTACGAACATTACGGACTGAAAAAATGGTTTCCACGCCGTAGGTTCATATACAACGACTATACTTTCGAGGGCAAACCCGCGCCCGACATTTTTCAGAAAGCCGCCAAACAGTTGTTTCTCAACCCCGAAGATATTATTGTGTTTGAGGATTCACCTGCCGGAATCAAATCTGCTGAACGTTTCGGAGCTGGCAAAACGGTGATAATCAACAGCACCGGCGACGACTGTTCGCAATACGACCTTCTAACACTCGACAATTTTGAGGACGCAATCAACATTATCGACCTCAACATAGTAGAACCAAGGTACGCAACTACAATTTTTGAATAACTACCGCACAATAGGTTCGCTCAAATGCGATTTTCCGCTCTCCACCCAGACATATTTTCCACTAAACGGCATCTGCACCCGCGCGCGACAGTTAGGCGGAATATAAAGATGGATGGAATATTTTTTACCCGAGTTTTCGATTTTCACATTAATAGTACCACGTGGTGTGGGCACAGAGAGTTCGGCGTGATGGAGACCCGAGGTCTTTGGAGCAATTGACACAGTGGCAAATCCAGCTGAAAGCGGCTCCACACCCATCAGCTTGCGCACAATTATATTCATAGCCGAAGCCCCGCACGCGCTGTTCCAACCATGTCCGGGGTTGAACTCCTTGTCCCAAGCCTCGGTGGTGATGGTACTGCCAGAACGCATCATATTGTACCAACCGCGTTTGCAAGTGTCGGTAAGCAGCTTGTATCCGTAATCGTACATTCCGCTATTGTATACAGCGTCGAGCAAAAACTGCGCTCCATACACACTGCAAGCCATTCCCCGGCTTTTAACAAAACTGCGTACTGAATCCATACGGTTATAGTCCACCATGTCGAAAGCAAGAGCTAACATATTGGCATGAAGCGAGCGGTGATTGCTGCTGAGCGCGTCTGTGTAGACACCGCAACTATCTGTCATCATACTGTTTACCGACCTGAGGGTCTGCCGCGCCATATCCTGATAGTTTTCAGCATCGAACCTGTTGCCGATGGCGGTGGCAATGTTGGCGAGTAGCATAAGTGCCTTGTAATGAAACTCGTTAACCACCGAATTACACTCTCCGCGCTCGTAACCGTCGGTTTCTCCATCGGGAAAGTCGATATAGTCGGAAATCTGCCGTCCTCTGAAATTCACCTTCTGCAAATACTCCAAATCGGTGATATTATTGCCAGTGTGTAACAGTCCGTCGTTGCGGCGGAGAAACATCAAAGTCCGGTCTTTGAGCTGATGGTAATATTTTTTAAGAATAAAGTCGTCGCCGGTGTAGAGATAGTCGTACCAAGCGATAAACAGCGTTTGCATGATACCCTCGGTAGACGAATTAGGGAAACCCAAAAGGTGTTCGAGAGTGGAGCGGGCAATTGAAAAATGACTGTCGGCAGCGTAATAGCTCAGCTGGTTAACCAGAGCTGACGATTCGTAAGGTATGCGCTCACGGTCGCCGTCAACAAATTTTCCGCAAAACGAGGTAGCCTTCATTGAATACCGGCAAAGATTCCAAATCTGATTGAGAACGGTGTCGGAGCAAGAAAACGCAGCTGCATTGTCGTCAAACGGATAGCTTACCGATGTGCGCACAGCATCACGGTAAAGAAAAGCACCATTGTAACCCTCTATTTGACAATATCTAAATGGGAAAACCTCGCCGATATAGTTAGGCATAAGGACTGGTGAAACGCCGTTTTCGCTCGCATTAGGATTGGTGTTACGCTTGTCCTTGCGGATGTCGATAGTGTAATAGTCTCTCACCGAATCCAACGTAAAATGGTAGACCGAATAACGCCGCGAGCCACCCGGACGCGCACAGACACCGTTGCTGTCGGCCATTTCGCCAAGACGCACGGTAACTGGCTGGTGCGGAGTAACATTGGAAAAATGAAACTTGATTTGCGAAAAAGCATCCTTACCAAAATCCAGCATCAGAGTACGGTTAGGGTGCGTTATCAGCTTAGGGAACTGCTCTTGCTTTTGCAAAGGCAGCGATGCGCACACGTCGTCGGGCTCTGGCGAAACCACAAAACATTTGAAAGGCGCGTATGGAGAACAGCGTTTTTTGCTGTCGTAAATCCTGACCGTAAAAAAGTAGCGCTCCCCAGGCATCAGCGGCGTTCCCCTGTAAAGGATACCAGTGGAGCAGCTGTCTGGGACAATGCCGCTGTCCCACATATCGGCGTGCCCCTCATGCAGAAGGCCAGGCTGAGAGGCCACGAGAATACGGTATTTGGATTGATACACCTTGTTTTTCTTAGACTCTATCCTCCATGAGAAACGCGGCGCGGTAGTGTTGATTTCGGCAATCTGGTAATTTGGATTCGACAAGTCGCACTCCCATAGAGGAATATCGGTAGCAAAACCGTTGGAATATACCACATCGGTTTCCTCCACGAGATCCACAGCGAGATGCGCCACAGCAATCACCTTAGAGTCCTGCTGTTGGGCAACAGCTTGCAAACCAAGCATTACCAACAACATAAGCAACAACCAGCGCATAACTCACTATTTTTTTCGGCTGACGGTAAATAGATAATCCTTCTCCTCTTTGGTGAGGTTGTTATATCCGCTTTTTGAAATTTTTTCGAGAATACGGTCAATCTTGTCGGTTTCGTCACTTGTGGGAGCATCGCTGGATTTATGAGATTTCGCATCCTCGTCATGAACAGTGGTGGCTTCGGAGTAATCTACCTTGCTGCCTTTGCGATAACTAACTTTCATCTTGGGATTTGACGAACCCATACCCGAGAAAAACAACACCACATTGTCGATCATTGAGCAGAACCATCGGGTAATATCCTTGCCGTTTTTGAGACAGATAGCAAACAAGCATCCGAAAGCTGCCCCACCAAGATGCGAAATATGTCCGCCCGGATTGCTTCCGGCAATCTGCAGCAGGTCGATAACCACGTAGATAATACCTAACCATTTGAGCGACAGAGGCAAAATACCAAAGAAATAGAGCTGCATCTGCGGACGGTAGACACACACAGCAATAACCACAGCCGACACTGCCGCCGACGCACCAAGAGCGCACGATATGCTGAGAGTTTTTTCAAAAGCTGGAAAAATGTTGTAAGCTCCTACAAAAAACAACGCGCCCGCCAACCCTCCGAGAATATATACTGCAAGCAACCTCCGACCGTCGAACACGTCTAAAAAGACCTTCCCCAAGAAATAGAGCCAGAGCATATTGGCAAAAATATGCCAGAAACCGGTATGGAGAAACATATAAGTCAGTGGAGTCCAAAATCTTGAAGCCAATCTGTCGAGAGCAGCCGGCACAGCCAAATAATCCAACACCGTACCTTCCATATCGTATGGAGAGGCTAACAAAAAGTTGACAAGGGACGCTACCGACACAAGCAAAAACACCACAACGTTGGCCAAAATAAGTTTGTTAGCCATATTATTGGTAGCGATTGATTTGATACTTTGCATAATAATAACGTTTTATTTGTTAAAAAACGAGTTTCCCGGATACCTCCGCCAAATAAGAATAAGCACAATGCCGACTAACAATCCGCCGAGATGCGCCCAGTGAGCCACATTGTCGCCATTGAAATCGTTGATACCGAAAAACAGCTCAGCAAGTCCGTACAAGAGTACAAAATATTTGGCTTTAATACCTATGGGAATAAAAATAATCTGCAGTTTCATATCTGGAAACATCACCGCAAAAGCCAAAAGCAGTCCGAAAACCGCTCCCGAGGCTCCCACCATCGGCACATTCATATAATTTGACACAGCCTTAACAACCTCGCTTTTAAGGTGTTCCAAAAAGTTATGGGAAGCTGTAAACTCGTTCCAGTGGTCAATAATCTCGTAGACGGCAGGCAGGTTGAAATTGTCGCATTTCTGCGTAACGGCTTCGAGAGTGGATGCCGAAGGCGATGCCAAAAACGTGTTGAGAGCGTCACTGATAGGCGCAAATTGCCAGTAGTTGACAAGCGTGTTTACCAAGGCGGCGCCAATACCCGTAACAAGGTAATAAAACATAAAACGCTTGGTGCCCCACACCCTCTCGATAATTGTGCCGAACATAAACAAGGCGTACATATTAAAGAAGATGTGCATAAAACCCGCGTGCATAAACATGTAGGTAAAATACTGGTATGGATGGAAATACGATGATTCCACATAATACAATCCAAGATAGTGGGTCAAATCAAAGTTTTGAAACTTCTGCAGAAAAAAAGCCACAACAAACACAATGATGTTGGCTATAAGCAATATTTTTGACCCTCTCTGTAATTGAAACATCTTGCAAACAATTATAAGTTTATGAATTAGCGAAACGTTTTTCAATCTCGTCCAAACCGACAATCACGATAATTGGTTCTCCCTCGGGCGAGTAGTTGGGCGCGTTGGTAGCAAAAAGCGAATCTATCAGCTGCCTCATCTCATCGGGCGAAAGCTGTTTGCCGTATGGAATGGTCTCCCGGTTGGCGGCGGCTATGGCAAGTATGTCCTTAATGGAGGTTGACACGCTGCCATGTCCATCCTTGTAGCTGTCAATTATGTCGTTGACTACCTCTGTAGCTGAATTTTGCGAGAGAAACGGCGGTATACCTTTGATTGTCAAAGTATTATCCTCGTTAAACTCCATATCGAAACCCACCACCTGAAGTTCGTCGCGGATGTCGTAAGCCATTGCAAAACTCTGAACGTCAAGGTTCAGAGTAATGGGATAAAGCAGGGTCTGCACAGCGTCGGCGTTGGCATCCACCTTTTCGATATACTTCTGATAGAGTACACGCTTGTGGGCGCGGCGTTGGTCAATTATCATAATCCCTGACTTAGAGGGAGTTACTATATACTTATTTTTGATTTGCACAAGGCGGTTTTCCACCTTTGCGGCAAACGCAGATGGGTCTTGGAATCCAGAATCGTTCATGGTTTCGGTGGAATCCGTATCTGTTGCACCAGAATAGAGCCGTTCCCAGTTGTCGAGGTTGTTTTTGTCGCGGACAGGCATATGATCCTGCTGGTACGACTGTCGCGAACTTTTCTGCTCGGCATCAAAAGGATTGTAAAACGGATTGTACGACACTTCGGGCATTGGCGGCATCGGGTCGTCCTTTGAGAAATACGGCACCTCGATGTCGTCGCTTTCGGAATCAAAGTCAATAGCCGGAGCCACGTCGCATTTTGACAGAGTTTCGCGGATACCAGCCTGCAGCAGTCTGAAAACATCCGACGCATTCTCGAAATTTATCTCAGTCTTGGTGGGATGCACGTTAACGTCGATGCTGTGCGGGTCTACCTCGAAATAGAGAAAATAAGGCGGAATGCAGTCGGGACGGACAAGGTTTTCGTAAGCAAGGGCAACCGCCTTGTGGAAATACTGGCTCTTCATAAAACGGTTGTTGACAAAGAAAAACTCCTTGTCGCTGCGTTTTTTGGAGGCGGCGGGTTTGCCTGTAAAACCTGTAATCCTCACTATCGAAGTGTCAATGTCCACCGGCACAAGCTCCTGATTGAGACCTTTGCCAAAAACATTCACAATCCGCTGCTTGAGGGAGCTTTCGGGAAGGTTGTAAATCAAGTTGCCATTATGATAGAGCGCAAAAGCAATAGCAGGATGAGTAAGCGCTATACGCTGAAACTCGGTTACTATGTGCTGAAGCTCGGTGCTGTTCGACTTGAGAAACTTTCTTCGTGCCGGAACATTGAAAAACAGGTTTCTGACACTGAAGTTAGTACCCACAGGAGTGCTTACAGGATTCTGACCTTGAAACTGCGAGCCATTAATAATTACCTGAGTACCAATTGAATCATCCTCGCGACGGGTTTTGAGTTCCACCTCAGCCACAGCCGCAATCGAAGCCAAAGCCTCGCCACGGAAACCCTTGGTGCAAATACAGAACAGGTCGTCGGAAGAATATATCTTAGAGGTGGCATGGCGTTCGAAACTCATACGCGCGTCGGAAACGCTCATACCGCAACCGTTGTCGATTACCTGCACAAGGGTACGACCGGCATCCTTGATATTGACGGTGATTTCGGTAGAACCTGCATCCACGGAGTTTTCCACAAGCTCCTTCACCACCGACGCCGGACGCTGGATAACCTCGCCTGCCGCTATCTGATTGGCAAGCGCATCTGACATGAGCCTTATTACATCAGCCATCTCACCAAAAAATCTGTTCTAAAAGAAATGAAAATACTGGTTGGCGAAATAGAAACCTACCAACATGATCAAAAACAAAATTGTCCTGCGGCGGTTGGCCTGCTTAAGATCGCTCTTGCGACGCTCGTACATACGGCGGAATGTTCCGCGCTGGAGAATACGGGTGTCCTCCTCGTCCTCTTTGCCGAGCTCTTTGCGTATCTGTGCGCGGCGTATCTTCAAATCTTCTTTCCTCGGGTCGTAGTAACGCGGAATGTACTCAAACTCGTGGATTTTCATCTCCGGGAAAAAACGTGGCAATCCCATAGTATATAATTATTAATTGATTACAATATTGCTTAATAGTTTTTCACTGCAAATATAGAAAAAAACAATCGAAATCCAATATCAAAGAGTTTTTTTTAAAGATGATTAACATAAAAAATCCCTGCATCTTGCGAATACAGGGACAAATGTTACTGATAACTATTCCTACGGTTATTGAATTATCACTTTCTGGACTTTATTGCTGGTTTTGACGATATAAATACCTGATTTTTGAATATTTAGCTCAATACGGTCGGTTGTAGGATATTGTCTCGTAATGATTTTGCCGAGGATGTTCAACACTTGTATCTCTGCCCTGGCGTTTTCTATAAACACCGTGTGTCCAAAACTCCAAATGTTTATATCTACGGCTACTGGATTGTCATTAACCGGCGTATTGGGATTATCGTTGGGGTTGTCGTTTGGATTGCCGTTGGATTTAGCCTTCACGTTCACTACCAATTCGGTGGTAAAGCCGACGTATTTAACAGTGAGTGTCTGCTCGCCAACTTTGCCGGGGTCAAAACCAGTAATTTCGGCTTCGCCAAGGGCAACAGTCTGGGTGGTGTTGTCGCTATATTTAACAGTGATAGAGCCGTTTTCGGAGGAGAATGTCTCGCCTTCGGTGTATTCGGTTTTGGGCGACGCATTAATTTCAATAGCAATGGGAAGTATCTCGATAACCATTGGAAATGATTCGGAGAAATAGCCCGGATTATCTTCTCCACCGTCCAATTTGGCGAAAGTTTTGTCTATAGCCTTATCTTCGTCGAACTTGGTGCCTCTGCCACCCACGAGGTTGTCGCAGAAACGGAACATCGCAGACGAAACTTCCACATTCCCGGTAGTCCACTTGTCTGACACCACAACGGTTTTAAGCTCGCTGCACGAAAAGAACATCTCGTACATGTCTTTGACTTTGGCAGTATTGAATGTGCGCAAATCCAACACGGGTAGCGACATATTCATATAGAACATCCTCCGCATATCGGTAACATTTTCGGTGGAGATATTTTCAATACCTTCGATCTCGGTAAGTTTAGTGCATTTATAAAACCAGTAGCTGCTCCATGCAGGATGGAAATCGGCGAACGACTTGTCGATTATAATTTTTATAACATTGCCGGGGTCGGTGATTTCTGCTGCAATCCATTGCTCCGAACTGGTCTTCTCGGCATTGATTTCTGTCGCGCCATCTGGCAGAACCTTGCTGTAACCGAGAGTAAGAGTGCCTGTCTGACTGTTGAAAATTCCGTATGTGACAGATGGTTCAAATGGTTTGTCGCCCGATTTGGTAAAGTATCCGGGAGCATCCGCGCCTCCGTCGATACGGGCGTATTTGATGTCAGATACTGAATATGGAGTGCCTTTGCCGCCATAGAGTTTCTTGTCGGGGCTGAACATATCTGAATAGTCAGTTACCGCCGATACATTCCATTTATCTGACACAAAGATAGTTTTAAGACTTGTACAGCCGTTGAACATCGAGTTCATATTTTTTACCGTCTTGGTGTCGAAACCGCTCAAATCCAATATTACAAGGCTGCTGCATCCACAGAACATCTCTCCCATATCCTCCACTTCTTCGGTTTTAATATTGGCAATGCCCTCTATCTCAGTAACATTTGAGCAGAAGTTGAACCAACGCTGGCAGCGGTAAGGTTTGAACTCTGCAAACGTCTTGTCGATAACAATTTTCTTGACGTTTTTGGCTTCGGTAAGCTCAGAGCCGATATAGCTGCCCACGGAGATGTCGTTGGGGTCTATGAGGGCAGAGCTTCCGGAAAATTCATTACCATAACTAATTGTGAGAGTACCTGTTTGAGTGTCAAACAACACGTATGCAGAATATGGAGTATACGGCTCCTCGCCAGATTGTGTAAAATACCCGGGGTTGTCGGAGCCGGAATCTATACGTGCGTATTTTATGTCTGATTCAGTAAAATGAGTGCCCTTGCCGCCATAAAGGTTGTCGCAGAGGTCGAACATTTTGTCAGCATCAGTTACATTTTCTGTAGTCCAGTTGTTAGAAACAAATATAGTCTTAAGGCTGATACAAGAATTGAACATCTCTGCCATATTAGTAACGGTTTTGGTATTAAAACTGCCCAAATCAAGACTTTCAAGACTCTGGCAATTTTTAAACATAGCGGACATATCGTCAACCCTGACTGTGTTGATATTTTCAAGACCATCAATTTCTGTCAGGTGGGTACAATTACAGAACCACCCGCTACACGTTTCGGGTGCCAACTTGGCAAACGACTTGTCGATAACCACCTTTTTAACCTTGTCGGCACTTACTATCTCGTTAGCAATCCAGTCCGAACCATTTGCCGTATTAATTTTTTTTGCGCCATCGGGCAACACATTGCTAAGACCTAAGGTAAGAGTTTGCGTCTCGCTATTGAAAATTGCGTATGTTATAGGTATATAAGGTGTTGTGCCAACCTCAGTTAAATATCCAGGAGCGGATTCGCCGCCGTCGATGCGGGCAAATGGTAGAAAATCTACACTCGTAGACCCATTACAATTAGTACCTTGTGAACCAAAGAGGTTGTAACATCCAGAAAACATCAACCCAGGCCAAGTAACAGCTTCGGTATTCCATTTATCGGAAACGTAAATCGTCTGAAGTGATTCGCAATTACGAAACATAGAGCCCATTGTGGTAACGTTTGCTGTATTAAAACCACTCAAATCCAGGGTTGTCAGGCTTGTACAATTGGAAAACATATTTTCCATACTTGTAACCATAGAAGTATTGATGTTGTTCAGGCCCTCTATTTCGGTAAGATTTTGCAACCAACTAAACCAAGCGTAACACGAAGTCGGAATATAATTGTAGAACGATTGGTCAATGATTATCTTCTTAACGTTGTCTTGTTGGGTGACAGAATTTGCAAAATTATTCAAATACGTAAGTATTACCGCGTCTTCAGGTATCTTTTTGGCATAACCCAACGTAATAGTTCCTGTTTTGTCGTCGAACAGTGCATAAACCTCTGTTGGCGTATAGGGGTCTGTGCCCGACATGGTAAAGTATCCGGGATTGGCAACGCCGCCGTCGATATGGGCGTATGCGATGTCTGACTTTATCCACGAAGTACCCTCACCGCCGCAGATTTTGTAACAATTGGCAAAAATGCTGCTCCAGCTATCCACAGCCGAGGTAGTCCATGTCTCTGACACGAAAATAGTTTTGAGAATACTACATCCCCAAAACATCGAAGACATATTAGTAACGTTTTTGGTATCAAAGCCGCTCAAATCTATAGTTTCAAGTTTTTCACATTGTTCAAACAGCGAAGCCATGTTAGTAACGTTTTGGGCATCAAACTTACTAAAGTCAATACTTTCAAGTGCTTTGCATTGATAAAACATATAACTCATATCATTAAGCTCCGAGGAGTTGATATTATTCAGTCCTTCTATCTCGGCGAGATTGGTACATTGGAAAAACCAACGGTTGCAAGTCTTTGGCTTGAAATCGGCAAAAGATTCTTCGATTACGACTTTCTTGACATCGGCAGATTCGATAAACTTGTTTGCAATAAAACCAGTAGTTGTAGGTTTCAAATTAATGTCGATAGCTCCGTCGGGGATAGTTTTTGCTGCACCAAGAGTAAGCACACCTGTCTGACTATCAAAGATAACGTATGGCCAACTGGGAATATAAGGGTCGGCGCCCGACTTGGTAAAGTATCCAGGAGAGTCTTTGCCACCGTCTATTTTGGCATATTTGAGATCCGATTCGATATAATACGTACCCATGCCTCCGTGGAGTTTATTGCATCCATTGAACATATTATACGACGAGGTTACATTGTCAACGTCCACATTCAAGTTTTCGTTTACGAATATGGTAATAACCGACTGGCAATTAGAAAAAAGCAGAGTAAGATCAGTTACCTTTACCATATCGAAATTACTCAAATCAATAGAGGTAAGCAACTTACAATTTCTAAACATACTTTTCATATTGGTAACATCTACCGCGTTGATATTTGTCAAGCCATCAATTTCGATAAGATTGACACAATCGTTAAACCAGAAACTACACTTGGTTGGTTGATACTTGCTAAAGGATTCCCCAATTTTAACCTTCACCACTTCGTCGGCAGTAGCCACTCCGTATCCAATCCAATTATTACTATTGATTTCCTCTGGCTCTATCTCCACAGCGCCCTGGGGGAGAATTTTGTCGTATCCCAAAGTAAGAGTCTTGGTTTCGCTATTAAAAAGGGCGTATGGTACATCTATAAGATAAGGATCTGTGCCATAGAGTGTAAAATAACCTGGATTGTCGGTTCCGCCATCCACTCGGGCATATTTTACGTCAGTTTCCC
>JAFYFR010000146.1 GCA_017543645.1 Bacteroidales bacterium | reverse complement strand
CGGCTTTCTTTTTCAAGTTTTCGGGTTTCGGGGTTGTGTCAGGCATATTCAAAATTTTTTGCAAAGATAACAAAAATCACTACCTTTGCGAGCGAAATCTAACAAAAATGGAAATGAAACCACACCTTATTATTATATGTGCAATAGCCGCGTTGCTGATTTCAGGATGCGCAAAACCACAACCTAAACAGTTCAACTGCAACAAGATAAATCTCTCATTCACCGGCTACGAGGATATGCAGATAACATCCAACGATGAAGAAGTGTTCAACTGCTTCAACGAGCGTCTCGGCGTGGCAATACATCTTACCGATGCCGATGGAATCAACAATATCGACAGCCTGATGCAAGCAGTTTACCGCCAAAAAACTCAAAACATTGCATTAGACAGCCAAACAAAAATCAGCGACAGCAACCGCAAAGATTTTAACAATCAGACACTTGCTGGATTTTCAGTTTCGGGCAACGACAACAACCGAGGCATCAATTGGCTATTTGTAACAGCACACGCCAAGAAAGCCCCGTTAGTATACTTTATTGTAATATCATACACCGACGACGTTGACCCAGAAGAAACCAATATGGTACTCAACTCGCTACAATGCAGCGCCGAAGAATAACTTAAAATGGAGACACTTAGAGAGATAATTGCAAATCACGACCTTAAAACGCTGTTTCAAAAATACCGTCAAGTGGTATTCTACGTTATTTTCGGCTGTGTAAGCACATTGGTAAACATTATAGCGTTTTGGATAATCAACTCACTATTTGGCGTTAACTACAAGTTAGCCAACGTATTGAGTTGGATTATTGCCGTTATGTGCGCCTACATCACCAACAAGATTTGGGTATTTGAAAGCCGCGGCAAAACTGGCAAAGAAAACGTGTTTGAGGCTTCTAAATTCTTCTTTTTCAGACTAATAACCCTCGGTGTGGATATGTTATGTATGTACACCTTTATCGAAAAACTTGGAATTTTAGAAATTGTGTCAAAAATAATTACAAACGCCATTGTGGTGGTGGCTAACTATCTGTTTAGCAAACTGATAATTTTTAGGAAAAAGAAAATAGAACAGGAATAAAACTTACCATATAAAAAAAGAGACGCGCCGTGGCACGTCTCTCCAATATGGTGCGATAAAATATTATTCGTCGTGATGATGTCCGCAGTGACCTGTGTTGTGGCAGCACTCGTGGTTGGGGTCATCTTTATGCTCGCAATGTTCGTGGTCGCCGTGTTCGTGGCAATGTCCGTGACCGCAGCAATGTCCCTCGTGATGAACGTGGCCGTGTTCGATTTCCTCCTCCGAAGCGTCGCGGATAGTTTTTACAACTCCCTCAAAATAAAGGTCTTTGCCAGCCATAGGATGGTTGAAGTCCATCTTGATTTTATCAGCGCCAACCTCTTTGATAGTACCTTGTAGATGGTTGCCGTGATTGTCTTGCATAGGAAGGGTGTTGCCCACTTCGAGATATTTTTCAGCAACAGCGGCAAAAGCGCTGCGAGGAATGCTTACAACCATTTGAGCGTTGTATTCGCCATAACCCTCGGCAGGCGAAAGATGGAAAGCGTACTTGTCGCCTTCGGCAAGTCCG
>JAFYFR010000145.1 GCA_017543645.1 Bacteroidales bacterium | reverse complement strand
GGCGGCACGCCGGGAATATCGCTCGCACGCATTACACCGGGTATAATAGGAGTATCTTTAAAAACCTTCTCGTCCATAAAAAAGCAAAAAAATGTGTGCCGCTAAGATAGAAATTATCTATTAAAAACCCGCATAAAACATTCCTTGCAATCGAATTTTAGTGCGAATGAGCCGTAAGAACTTACTAAGCGGTATTCGTCGCATTTCCATTTATCGGGCATAACACCGTGATTTTTGGGGCAATAACCCAATTCGCGACGTATACAATAGCGTGTGGTCATAAGTTCAAGACCTTTGGTAGAGTTTTGGAGTTCAAATGCCTGCTGAGCAACGTTACAGCCGTGTTTTTTGTAAAATTCCTTAGCCAGATGGTTTGAAACATTGAGCCTATATCCGCCTTCGGTTTCAAAATATGAAGCATTGCCAGAGGGTTTGGGCGAATCTTTTGGTCTAAAAGATTTAATACGCTTTTGTTCAAGCATTTGCAAAATATTGCGACGGGCTTCGTTAATAACAGAGTTTGGGATAAAAGGTGATTCGTCAAAATCAATCGTAATACGCTTACATTCAAACCTTTCGCCACATTTGCGTAGCGAATTGGTGAGACTATCAAATGCCCGCTCTTGGTTGTCGGCTCGCTGCAATTGAAACTGTGTAAAATACTCACATTCAATATTATCTTCATCAAGAGCAATTATTGAAAAACCATTTTCCGATAGCGTTACGGTAAACTCAACGGCAACTTTGCGGTTGGTTTTGGTGTTGTCGAGTTTTTGTTGAAACTTGATGTCGAGATTGCGGTAAATATCTGTGCCTGTGGGGATTTTCTCTTTTAAATTGGCTGTGATAACGCCATTCTCGATTTTCTCCACACGAAAACCGTACATTGCGCAATTAACCACACAGCACAATCCATCACCATTTGAAATCACCTCATCGGTCTTGATTTTCAAATTGTTACCTCTTATCATAACCACCTTACCCAAATATTCACCCGAAGATTTGGGACTAATATGGTTAGCCATTTTATTAGGCTCAACTGCAAAATAATCGGTGAATTTACGATTGAAAACCTTATCTGGCGACGGCGTAAAATCAAATATAGGGCGTCCCGACGACGGCTTTTTAACTTTGCCGTCTAAAATATTATCAATCAGATTTCTATAATGAGCGGTAATATTTGCCACGTAAGATTTATCCTTTAATCTACCCTCAATTTTTAGAGAATCTACACCAGCAGAGTACATCTCAGCAATATGCGAAGTCATATTTAAATCTCTGAGCGACAATAGATAAGAATCTTTTATCAAAACCTCTCCCCTACTATTAAGCAAATCGTATTTCAAACGGCACGCCTGCGCACATTCTCCACGATTGGCACTACGTCCGCCGATAGCCGCACTCATATAACATTGTCCGCTTAGCGAAACGCACAACGCACCGTGGATAAAGCACTCTATTTCAGCATTTATGCTCTTGCGAATCTCTTTAATCCGCTCCAAAGGAGTTTCTCGGGCAAGCACAATGCGTTTAAAACCAATCTCATCAAAAAACTTAATCCGCTGTAAATCAAAATTGTTCATCTGCGTGCTTGCGTGGAGTTCTATCGGCGGAATATCCATTTCTAATATTCCCAAATCTTGAACAATAAGCGCATCCACGCCAATATTGTAAAGGTTACGAATAAGTTTATTCACGATAGGCAATTCATTGTCGTAGAGAATTGTATTTAGTGTTACATAAACCTTTGCTTTATAGAAATGAGCATAGGTTACAAGTTTTTCTATATCCTGAATAGAATTGCCCGCAGCCTTGCGAGCGGAAAAGTCGTTTGCACCAATATACACAGCATCAGCACCACAATTTATAGCGGCAATGGCTGTTTCAAGATTTTTTGCGGGAGAGAGAAGTTCCATTCATCCTGTTATTTAATTGCTAAACCTACCACTGTGATGTCGTCGCGTTGGGGTTGACCGTCCATAAAGTCGTCAAGAATTGCCTTAAGACTCTTACCAATTTCATCAACTTTCTGACTGCGGTAGTCGGTAACGAATTTAATAAACCGCTCAGTGCCAAATCGTTTGCGCTGAGGATTATTTTGATCCACAAGTCCGTCGGTAATCATAAATAGCTTGTCTTCTGGATTAAAGACAAACTCGTGCTCCTCAAAATCATTATTAACAACAGTCTCGTCGGTTAGACCAAGATGGCGGTGTACGCCTTTGATACGCAGCATCTCGTCTGTCAGACTATTATAATAGAATATCGAAGAACCTGTTCCACAGAATGTTACATTATAATGATTATCTTCGGGAACAAAACGGCAAAGTCGGACTTCCATACCGTCGTAATTTTGGTTGCGCTCCTGTTTTAATACATTGATAAGTCCTTGACTGAGACGTTCAAATATCTGTTTTGGCTGCGTAATATCCTGAATCATAATAATTTCGTTAAGCAGATTGTAACCAATCAGACTCATAAACGCACCAGGAACGCCGTGACCTGTACAGTCGGCAACAACAAAGAACAACGTACCGTCGTGCAAAGGTTCAAACCAATAAAAGTCGCCAGAGACAATATCCTTAGGCATATAAATTACAAAGTGGTTGAAATAGTTGCTGATGCTCTCGTCCAAAGGCAGAATCGACTGCTGCATCTGCTGTGCGTAACGGAGGCTGTTGGTGATGGCGTTATTCTGAACTTCTATTTTCTTATATCCTTTCTCCAACTCGGCATTTTTCAAAAAGAGTTCCTCGCGCTGCACCTCCATCTGTAACTGGTTTTCCTGAAGTTTCATAAACGCCTCGGTGAGCTGCGCCGCCTGTCGGTTACCCTCCTCCTGAGCGCGTTTGAGCATGGTGATGTCGGTTTCAGTTAGAATCCAGTTGCAGAGGTTTCCGTTGTCGTCGAAAACCGTATCCAACGAAGCCTGAACCCATGTAACAGTATTATAATAGCGGTGCGAAGTCTCGTAGGTAACATTCTGGTTAGACTGCCGTGCCAGCTGAATAAGTTCCTGATTTTTCTTGTCGGACGAAAGGTAAGAACTGAAATAATTGTTACCGTGGATATAAACAAATTCATCAAATGAGCAGCCATAAATATTTTTAAATGAATCGTTTATCCATTGAATATTTCCGTCCTTATCCATAATAATTACCGAATTGGTAGAACGAGTGGCCACAAACGACATCTGGCGGAGTTTCTCGTTCTGTTCCACAAGCTGCTTGTTGCGCTGGCTCACAAGGTTAGAAAGATTAGCGTTCTTGATTTTGAGCGAGGATGTTACCTTCTTGACTATGAGCATTATAATAATCAACGCCAACAGAGCGTAAACCACAATCGCACCTATCGATGCCCAGAACGGTCGTGTAATAACAAACGAGAATGTAGCCTCGTTGGAGATTACGTCTTCGCAGTTACGCGCCTGAACCACAAAGGTATATTTGCCCGGCGGTAGAAGCGAATATTCTTTAAAGGTGTTTCCTGTCCAAGGTGTCCAGTCGTTGTCGAAACCCTCCAACTTGTAACGGTAACGCACCTGCTCACGGTTTTCGTAAGCCGACGACGAAAACTCAATAAAAATGCTGTTACCGCTATACGGACAGTTGAGTTCAAGCGTGGTATCTATGTAATTATAAGGCGTTTCGCGTTTGGTGTAAAGATTATAATTGTGCGATACTGCTGACGAATCGAAATACCTGAACCCACGGAAAAAATTTTCATCATTACAACGTATTGTATTGATTATCACATTAAAAGGTTCACGAGCCGGATCAAAGAAAGTAGTGTCGCAAATGTCGCTCTTCACCAAGCCCATACTCGTGGCGTAGAGCAGCGTGGAATCCATCACCGAAATATTGAAAACCGTGCCTACTGGTATTCTGAAATGGATAATCGAATTGTTTTTAGGATTAGACCGGCTGATACGTCTGCAATATTTCTGTGAATAAACCAAAAACTCATCAGTATAGGGGCTGTAAGTGAAATGGTAGATAAGCTCATCTTTGTCGAAACACTTATTGAGCAGAGTATCAGGCTCAAAATAAACAGGTTCGGAAGGGTCGCCGACAACTGTCCGCTTAAAAAGACCGTCGTTGATATAGATGGTGCTACCCACAGGCAAAATGGTGAGCTGGTTGGTGTTTTCGATGCCGTTGTCCTGGTCAAAATACTCTAACGAAAAGTCTGTCAACATATTGTTGTTGGGAGTGATGCGCACTAAACCATCGGAAAGCGTTGAACACCAAAATGCTCCGTTGGAATCTACCTGAACTTTGAACAGCGGGCGTGTAGACTGAGGAAGATTCCAAATATTAGTAACGATTAACTGTCCGTTCCTGATAGTGTAGTCGAGCACCTTAAAGCCGTCGAAACCTGTCAGAAAAATTTTTCCTGGATAGAGCGGCGAAGTGGTGCAGCCGTAAGTGCGTCCGGTTTGAGCGCGACGCAGAGCCTTGTCGGGATATACCTGATAAAGTCCGCACGAAGTACAAGCCACAATGATTCCGTCCACCGAATAAAAATCCCAGCAGAAATGCTGACCATCCGAAACGTCGTATCCCACAGCTTTGAAACTCGAATTGCGCCCAGCCTTTTCGTGCGACGAGGAGTAAATTGCCGACACTGTACCGATAAAATAGTTGCTGTCGTCGGTACAAGCCGAAAGCACAGCCTCGTTAACTCCATGGTTTCCTGTGTAAAACACAAAAGGTACATTAAGTTCAATCTTTGCTAATCCACCCGCATACGATGCCCAAAGGTTGTTTTTTGAGTCGAAAAAAATATTGAGAATGTCGTTCACGGGAAGGTTAATGTCTTTGTCGATTTTCTGGAGATACTCGTAACGGTTTGAAAAAATATATATTCCGTTGTTTGACGATACCGCCAACTTGCGCAGTCGTTGGCAATATTTCACATCGCTGATAACGCAGTTGCGAGCATTGTCGTAAGTGAGCTGGATTCGGTTTATCTCATCGCCGGAAACCCCACCATTACGTATAATTATCTTGTAATCAAGCTCATAAATCATAAATCCCTGACATAGTACCACCAACTTGTCGCCAACAATAGCCATCTGCGCACCAGCAACTTTCGCGCCCGACTCTGCAAGGTTGCACATCTGCGAAAGCTCGTTGTTTTGCAAAAGGTAAAGAGTGCCGTTTTTGCAAAGAATAATTATGCCCTCACGGCTCTGCACTGAGGTTTCAATCTCGTCTAAACTGCGCATCACGGTAACGCTGTCAATGATGCCTAAGCCGTTGGGAAGCACATAAATTGTCTTGCCGGTGTCGGAATCGCTGTTGTAGATATCCAGCACCTCGTTGCCCTCGAACGGAACTGTCAATGGATTGAACTTCATAGCTCCGTCCGCCTCGGGACGGAAATATCCCACGCACTCGGGCCCAGCTACAAAGATGTTGTTGTGCCTATCGACGCTCATCTGGCGAATCATTTCGGTAGTGGCGTTATTGTAAAACCTCAGCCAACGGCGTCCGTCGTACATTTTGAGACCCGACGATGTGCCTGTCATAATGCAGCCGTTGGCATCCTCGGCTATCTGGTAGCACTTGACTATCGAGCCGCGCTCGTCGAGACGGTACGACTGCACATACGACGACTTGCGGAATGTATTTGTCTGCTGGGCATACAACGATGGCACCCCCTGCAGCAGCACTATTGCCGTAAGAATCAATATCTTGATATGGTGTGACAAATACATTTCGACTTTGTGTAATTACATTTACAAATAAACAAAAAAAGCCTGAATTAACAGGCCTTTTTTTTAAAAAAAAATCAAAAAAAATCACACTTTCATGATTTCCGCCTCTTTTGCCTGCGAAATTTTGTCAATGTCGGCTACAAAACGGTCGGTAAGTTTCTGAACTTCTTCCTGTCCTTTTTTGCTCTCATCTTCGGTAAGTCCGTCTTTTTCAAGCGATTTGAGAGTATTGTTGGTATCCTTGCGCACACCGCGGACAGCTACGCGGGCGTTTTCGGCTTCGCTCTTAACCTGCTTTACCAGAGCCTTGCGGCGTTCCTCGGTGAGGGCAGGAATCACAATGCGGAGAATTTCGCCATTGTTTGACGGTGTAAGACCGAGATTGGCTTTGAGAATCTCCTTCTCTATTTTGGGGAGCATGGCCTTTTCCCATGGTTGCACAACTATGGTGCGAGCATCGGTGGTACCTACGTTAGCCACCTGATTGAGCGGTGTGGGTGTTCCGTAGTAGTCTACGCTGATACCCGACAAGATAGCGGGAGAGGCTTTTCCGGCGCGGATTTTTGCCAATTCGCCTTCAAAGTGGACAACGGCAGCTTTCATATTCTCTTCTGCCTCGTCTATGTACATTTGAGCTTCTTCGTTCATTATATATAAATGTGTTTTGTTTATAATTTATGCTTACAAAGATAAAGATTTTTTCAATATTACAAATTATTGCTTGCCCAATTTTTTAAAGTCGCCTTTGAGAAAACCGTCCGGCTCCTTGTTGCTGATTTTGTGCCAGCCGAAATAGTATACCGCACCGTCGTTGCCAAGCACCACGTTGAAACAGCGGGCTGCCTTAGGACTTCCCTTCGGAGGACCTACCTTGTGAACAAAAACAGCCTTTGCATCGCCTGAGGTAACGATTTCTTCGAGGTCGTCCTGCTCGGCGAGTATCTCAAAAGACTTGGTGTAGATGGGTTTTACCTTGGCTTCGGTGTTGAGGTCTTTTGGAAGGTCTTCCTTGATGATGTAGAGTTTCTTGTCGCCAAGCTTTTCGGCGTTACGGTTGTAGTATAACACAATGTTCTTCTCTGTGAGCTCAGGATGCTCTTTGGTGAGGGTAACATGGTTTTGTATAAACTTGACAATAGGAGTAAGTTTGTAGACATATTTCTCATAATCCTGATTTTCGTAGTACGACAGGGGGAACGATGCCAACGTGGGCATATCCTGCACCGACTTGAAGTTGCCGCCGAGCACGAGCGAGAGGAAGGCGTAGGTCATTTTGTCGGAATCGTCCTTGTAATAGTCCTTAGTAACCATGAGGAAAGAGTACTGACCGTCGTATTTGCGTTTCTGGAAGTCGTCCATTGAGCAGTATTCAAACGGGGTAATAGTCCAGCTGCTCTCCACAGCCTTTTTGATGCCGGAGTTGTAGCTGTTGAAAATGTTGTTGTCAAGCACCACGCAGGTCTTGGTGTTGAGGAATTTCTGGATAACTTCGGCACCTGCCACCTTTTCCTGCGCCGTGGCGGCTGTTCCCAATGTCATGAGCATCGATGCCGTTAAGAATAATCTTTTCAAGTTCATAAAATATAAGTATTTAAGGTGTTGTATAATAACCTCAGCAGCCTATTGGTACACAGGCACGTAGAGGGGATGTTTCTCGTTATATTTTCGCATATAGTAAAAAATTTTGGCGTTACGTTTCTTGCGGCTGAGGTCGGCATATTCATCGTAAAGCTCCGAATCTGCCATCAGCAGCGATGAGAGGTTGTTGGGATTGTATTCGAGAATGTCGCCTGTGGCAAAATTCATGAGATACTGCTGCGCTTCGGTGGAAGTGGTATAACCCGGAGTGTACATTCCATAACGCCCGCCGTACATACCCATCGGATACGGGTCGTGGATAGAGTTCAGATAGGTTTTAGTCCCCAAAAAATGACAGATGCTGCCTACGATGCCCACGCGGTTGAAAAATCCGTTGTAGTATACAAATATCACACCCCCAGAACAGTAACCCCATATCGAAGAGGTCTTTACAGTGATTTCGCCGCCCACCTCATCAAACAGCGTGATGGTGCTCTCTTGCGTAAGTCGCTCAAAAAAAGCAATATCCTCTGTGTCGTATTGCGATTTGATACGCGCCTTGTCGATAGGCTTGTTGTTTTGCATCATTTCCTTATTGAGATAAAGTCCGTCGGTAAAGACAAAATCCTCGTCGTACATCACCTTGGTCTGCGATAAGAGTAACAGGGGCAACATACTTAATATCAAGATTAAAACTATATTCCTCATATTATATTTTATTTTTTCCAAATATAAGAAGATTTATCCAATAAAAAAAAACTTATAGCGGATATACGGCATTTTTTTTAACTTTGCCACACGAAAAGCTAACAGAATGAACTCCAAAGTAAAAAAAATAACAAAGGTAGCATTGTTTTTTGCCATAGGCGCACTATTGCTGTGGGTGGCATACCGGGGGCAGGACATAAGTTCGCTCGCCGAGGCTCTCAAAAGCACACGGTGGATATGGATTGTGGCTATCGCACTGTTCTATTTGTTAGGACATTACAGCCGCGCCGCACGATGGAGGCTGCTGCTTGAGCCGCTCGGATACAAGCCTCGGAGGTGCAACCTCTTTATGTCGGTTTTGGTGATGTACCTGAGCAACTTGGCTGTGCCGCGATCAGGCGAGGTGCTGCGGTGTGGACTGCTATCCAAATACGAGAAAATTCCCTTTGCCAAATGCCTCGGCACAGTGGTAACAGAGCGCATTGCCGACCTTGTGGCACTGATACTGATTGCCGCCATTGTGATTACATTGCAGTGGGGGCTGATTTCGGGATTGGTAACCGACAACCCTGATGCCATGCAACGTTTGGAGTCTCTGCGCGACAGTCTTTGGTTTATTATACCCACACTACTGATAATCACCATATTAGGAATCATAATAATAAGAACCGCCATCAAACAAAACATTCTCGGACTTGGCGAAAAAATCAACAGCCTGTGGAAAAACTTCCGCGACGGTATGCTGACCATAATACACCTCCGCCAACGCACACTCTTTATTATACATACACTCTTTATCAACTTTGTATATTTCTATGCCATATATTTAGGATTCAAGGCTTTTGGATTTACAGAGCATCTCACGCTCAACGTCGCGCTCACTGTGTTTATAACTGGCACATTTGGCGTGGTAGTGCCTTCGCCCGGAGGAATGGGCACGTGGCATTTTGCTGTAATAGAAACACTTGCACTATTTGGCATAAAGCGCGACCCCGATGGATGTGCATTCGCATTGGTAATACACGGACTGCAGGACGTATCGTTTCTCATACTCGGCGGAATTTCGCTGATTCTTATGCCCATTATCAACAAAGACTACGTTCCTATCCACGACACCCCACCTACACAAGAGCTAAACACCTGAAACAGTGAAAAAAAAGGTACTCGCCATAATTGAAATCTTAGCAGCAATAGCGTTTTATGTTTTTCTCTACAAAGTAGCCTGCGAGCATTTTCAACAACTTAAAGAATTAGATAAAATAATAGACTATAAAAATATTGAACACAAGTATTTGTTTATTGCAATTGTTTTGGTAATTCACAACTGGTTGCTTGAAGCTGTAAAATGGCGCACAGCCATAATGCCCATAGAGCCGATAACCCTGCAAACCGCTGTCAAAGGTGTATTGAAAGGTATTCCGCCGTCAACATTCACGCCAAACCGCGTAGGCGAAACCATAGGGCGTCCGTCGGTGCTTACACCCGGCAACAGGATTTCGGGCGCTATAGCCACCGCCTATTGCGGAATAAGCCAGATGCCTGTGATGCTGACATTTGCGGCGGCAGGGTCGGCATGGTTGATACTCAACGGCGTAGATTATGGCAACATAGACTTCGTTACCAAACCTTACATTATATGTATAGCCACAATATGCGCGGCGCTTGCCTCAATACTGTTTTACAATCCGCAATGGATAGTGAGACTGCTCAAAAACAGAAAACGTTTTGCCAAAGCTGTGCAAAAATTAGAGTTCTTCTCCAAATACGACTTGCGCACCAAGCATACCATTATTGCTGTCAGCGCGGCGAGATACATGGTCTACTCTACACAAAACCTTCTGTTGATACTTGCCTCGGGCATACACATTGGCATTGCCGATGGCTTGGCGGTAGTGTTCATGGCATACGGAATAATCAGCTTTGTACCACGTCCGGCACTGGCAGAACTCGGCGTAAGATGTTCGGTTGCGGTACTTCTGCTACAGCCATACACTCAAAACATCGTGCTTCCGGCGGCGGCATCGGCAGCTTTGTGGATTATCAACATACTGATTCCAAGCATTATTGGCACATTTTTTTACATCAAGAGAAAAAAAATTCAAAAAAACTTTGCACAATAATAAAAAACCTCTACATTTGCATCGCAAAACCGCAAGCCCTGGTGGCGGAATTGGTAGACGCGTTGGTCTCAAACACCAATGGAGTAACATCCTTGCCGGTTCGATCCCGGCCCGGGGTACTGATAAAAAGAGGCGCAAATGTATTTGCGTCTCTTTTTTTTTAACAGAAGTCTAAACAAATTACATTATTATCAACTCATTTAAAACTTACCGACATGAAAAAAACTATATTTATTCCTCTGATGGCAATGGCTACGGCGTTATGCCTTGCAACATCGTGCGGACCTTCCGACCCTGGCGCACTCAACGGCGAATTTTCGATCAGCGCAACACAGAAAGTTAGATTCGCACATGGAAACCTCCGTTACCAGCCTTCCTCCAAAACCTATATGTTTGCCGAAAACCAGTGGGAATATCTCAGCAAGCCTCGCGAAACCATGAAAGAGGACGATACCAATTACTGGGATCTATTCAACTGGGGCTCTGGCGACAATCCCGTGCAAAAATCCGAAAAATTTGTTGACTGGGGCAAAAATCCTATCGTCAACGGCGGAAACGAAGGCGGAATATGGCGCACTCTCACCGGCGAGGAGTGGGAATACCTTATCCTAAAACGCGAAAAAGCCGGCGAACTCACTGCATGGGGCACTGTAAACAACGTAAAAGGCATAATAGTGCTCTGCGACAATTTCAAATTAGAAGGCGGACCTAAATTAAAACCCGTTCCAACCGATTCGCTAAGGTCGTGGAGCGACCAGATGTGCTTAAAAAACAACAAAGCCGATTTTTCTACCGACAATGTTTTCAACTTGGAAGAATGGAAAAAAATGGAGGAAGCCGGTGCTATGTTCCTTCCCTTCAACTCAACACGTTTCGACTCATTTATCGAAGGCGGCTACTGGCTTCCGTCCGACGACTACATGAGCATCTGCCTCTCCAGCATTTGGCCAAAACGCGGCTGTATCACCAATGCGTTTCAGCTCGGTGTGCGATTAGCCAAGGACATCAAAAAATAGCCCCACAGATTTCAATCATTATTTTGCAAAATGCTCGTCCGACATAAGGGCATATTTATCGACAAAAACTGGGTGTTTGTCGAAAAAAAACTCGGTGATTAATTTTGCATTGTAACTTTGCATCAGAAACAATAAAAAACAAATCATAACCATAAATACTTAATAACATGAAAGCAAAAATGATTATCGCAGCCGCTGCTATGGTATTCGCCGCCGCTGCAACACAGGCTCAAGAAGCAAGATACGAATTTGAAAAAGCTGTTATCACCACCAAGACCGAGATGATGGGCAATCCCATGATTACCACCTACTACATCTCCGACTACGGCAAGCAAGAGGCTTCGGAGTTTCAGATGGACATGTCGGCTATGGGCGGCAACGTAATGAATATGAGAACAGTAGTTAAACCCGACGGTTCTGTATCGTTCGACATCAACTCCAAAGAAGGTCGCAAGACCGATGGCTCTGTAAACTACCTCAACCTCACACCCGAAGTTGTTAAGAAACACAAAATCAAAGAGAAAGGCGAAGAAATCGTTAACGGTTATCCCTGCAAAATATACGAGGTAAACACCGAGCAGATGGGTATGTCGGTATCCTCAACAGTATGGGTTTGGAAAGGTTTTCCTGTAAAGACCGTTGTTGACGGCGGAATGTTCCAAATTGAGACAGTTATGGACACATTCAACGAAAACGGCGAAATTCCCGAAGGCATCTTCGATGTTCCCGCCGACGTAAAAATCAGATAAAAATTATAATAACCAATGTTCTTTATCAAGGAGGTGCGCACATGGCGCACCTCTTTTTTTATAGTTCCTCGTTGTCGAAATCGGGAGAGAAACCCTCGAGGTCGTCGTCATCGCCTTCGTAAAAGCGGTCGATGTCGCGGCGGTCTTTCTTGGTGGGACGTCCTGCTCCACGGTCGCGCTTGCCAAACGAGAAACGCCCCATTTCGGACATCATCTTCAGCTTGAAAAGGTCGTCCTGAGAAGTGGTTTCGGTGATATATTCCGGCACTTTGGCGGCACCCACACGACCTTTTAGCAACGCTACAACCTTGTAACGGCGGAATACAGGATTTACCTTAACGCTGATTTCGTCGCCAGGACGCACCACACGGGCGGGCTTCACAGCCGCGCCGTTGATAAGTATTCTACCCTTATCGCAGGCATCGGCAGCCATCGAGCGAGTTTTAAAGAGGCGGACGTTAAACAGAAACTTATCAATCCGCATTTCGGTATTTGGTTCTGCCATAATAATTTAGTTATTTACCGTTAAACGTATTCATTGTGCGCTGAACGCCGTTGATAATAAAGCTGTAGAGGGCTTCGGTGGTAACTTTGCACCGCTCCCCTATCCGTTTCAAATCCTCGAAACTCCATTTTCCCAAAACAAAGTCAACCTGATGACCTTTTGGAAAATCGTTTCCGATACCGAAACGCAGACGCGCATAATTCTGAGTGCCAAGCATTTCAGTAATATTTTTCAGTCCGTTATGACCCGCTTCGCTACCGTTGGCGCGTATACGTATCACCCCGAAAGGCAATGCGAGGTCGTCAACACAGACAATTAGGTTTTCCACAGGGATATTCTCCTCCTTGAGCCAGTAGCTCACCGCCTTGCCGCTGAGGTTCATAAACGTAGACGGCTTAATCAAAGTAATCGGATTGCCACGGTACTTGAACTGTGCCACCGATGCGTACCTGCCGCTTTCAAAAGTGGCTCCGGCATCGGCTGCGAGTGCGTCGGCTATTTTGAAACCGATATTGTGGCGAGTGTTTTCGTATTCGGCACCTATGTTGCCAAGACCTGTAATAAGATATTTCACAACTTGTAATTATAAAAACAGAGACGGCAAAAACAAATGCCGTCTCCGAAAAAATTTGTAAATATTAACGCTATGCAAATTATTTCTTTTTCTTCTTTCCACCGTCGTCGGCAGCTGCGGCCTGCTGAGTAGCGCGTGTAGCCATGATGCGGCAGAGGAGCATATCCTGTGGGTCGGAAATACGGTAGTTGTCGAATTTGAGGTCGTGAACCTTGATCTGCTGCTCGAGTTCGAGTTCGGCTATGCTGACAACGATTTTTTCGGGAAGGTTGGCAACTTTGCCGGTAACTTTGAGCAGACGTACGCAGGTTTTGAGCTTACCACCAGCCTTAACACCGGGAGCGTGACCTTCAAACACTACTGGAAGTTTGACAGTGATTTCCTGATCATCGCTGTAAGAATAGAAATCGATGTGCATTACCTCGTCGCTAACAGGATGGAATTGGAGTTCCTTGATAACGGTGTTGATAACTTTGCCGTCAATGTCGATTTTTACCACATAGACTTCGGGAGTGAAGATAGCGGCATTGATTGCTTTCTTAGAAACAGTGAAATTGATGTTCTCGCCTTTGCCGTAAGCAATACAGGGAACAAGACCCTCCTTGCGGATGAGTTTCGCATACTTTGTACCGAGATTTTCTCTCTTAGTACCTTTAATTTCAAATACTTTCATTTAATTAAATTTGTGTTACTCAAAATTGAGTGTTAATAAATAAAGTTTACTCAATTTCCCATCGCACGAGCGGCTTTCCGCCCAATTGGAAAATTCGGGTGCAAAGATATTCGTTTATTTTATGTTTGCAAAAAAAATTTCGGTTTATTTTCGCACAGCTCTAACACTTAATCCATTAACTTTTTTAGCATCGCCCATACTGTTGTAATAACCCTTGCCAACAGTGATGTTACGTCCAGATTTGGGGTTGGGAGTATTGCTTGATGACCAATAGTAGCCGCGCGAACCTTTGTCGTTGGTATTGTTATTTTCTTTGTATCCGGCAGCGGGAAGGAAAATATGCGCATCGTAAAGATATGAATAGTTGTTATCGCTTTTTTTCTTGTAAAAAACCATTCCTGCGACACCTTGTCCATCGTAATCGTCTACCCATTCGCGGTGAGTATTGTTTTCGAGTTCTTTCCAGTTGTCATAATTGGGCATTTTATTGGGTTTGCCCATGTTTTCTACAACAGCATCGTGATTGGCGTCAAGGTCGAAATAATTGATTTCAGAAATCATTATGCCACTCTCTTCGTCTTTGTGTTTGCGACCGGTGTCGGTAGGGTCGTCTTTGTAACCATAATTGGCATCGGTGAAAGTTGATTTTGCCTTTTTTTCGCCCCAAGCAAAAAAGTCGCCGAAATCCCAAACGTTGGTAGCTCCAAGGTTGTAAGAGCACCATTGAGTGCCGCTTGGAAGTCCAAGGTCTACAAAACCGTTTGCAGGCGGATTCCATCTTTCACGAGCTTCTTGTCCTTCGGCCGATGCTGATTCTTCGTCCGAGCCTGATTCTTCGTCCGAGTCTGATTCTTCGTCTGAGTCTGATTCTTCGTCTGAGTCTGATTCTTCGTCTGAGTCTGATTCTTCGTCTGAGTCTGATTCTTCGTCTGAGTCATCAGCAGTTTGTTCTGTGACTTCGTCATCATCATCTGTTTGTGCATTGGTATTAACTGAAAATACCATCGAAGTGACTATCAATAACGCCGTTAATAAAATTTTACGTTTCATTGGTTAAAATTATGAGTTAATAAATAAATTTCACAATATAGATACAAAAGGTTGTCATAAAATATGTTGACAACCTTTATTTAACAATCTACTATTTATAATACGATGTTTCGCTTATTGACTGACAGGTGAACACCTTTTTGATTACCTCGGCAAAGAGGTTTGCCACGGTGAGCACCTTGATTTTTGGATGCGGTTTTTTCAAGGGGATGGTGTCGGTAACGTAGAGTTCGGTGAGCTTCGACTCTGTGATACGGTCGTAGGCTGGACCCGAAAGGACAGGGTGGGTAATAAATGCGCGAACACTCAGCGCACCCTGGTTCATCATAAGGTCGGCGGCCTTAGAGAGCGTTCCGGCTGTGTCGATAATGTCGTCGATGATGATAACGTTCTTGCCCTTTACATCGCCGATAACAGTCATCTCGCTTACTACGTTAGCTTTTTCTCTGTACTTGTGGCAGATAACCATAGGCACTTGGAGAAATTTGCTGTAAGTATTGGCGCGTTTGCTACCGCCAATGTCGGGCGAAGCTACAACGAGATTCTCTAATTTGAGCGAATTGATGAAAGGCACAAAGATGGTGGACGAGAAGAGATGGTCGACCGGCACATCAAAAAAACCTTGAATCTGGTCGGCATGCAAATCCATTGTAATAATGCGGTCTACTCCGGCTTTGGTAAGAAGGTTGGCAATCAGTTTTGCTCCGATAGCCACACGTGGTTTGTCCTTGCGGTCTTGACGGGCAAATCCGAAATAAGGAATAACCGCCGCAATCTTGTAGGCCGAGGCTCTGCGGGCGGCGTCAATCATAAGGAGAAGTTCAAAGAGGTTGTCGGCTGGCGTAAATGTCGACTGCACGATAAATACGTATGCGCCGCGCACGGTCTCGTTCAAACTGGGCTGATATTCGCCGTCGCTGTAATGGTTCATTGTTACGTTTCCGAGAGTTGTGCCATAGGCTTTGGCAATCTGCTCCGATAGATAGAGCGATGTGGTTCCCGAAAAAATTTTGATGTTAGAACTTGATGCCATTTTGTATGATTTTTTTATCTATAACAAATAGATTGAATGTCAATGTGTATTGTACCGTTATTTAACTACAAAGTTTACCATTTTGCCAGGGATTATTATCACCTTGATAATGGTTTTGCCTTCGATAAGTTTTTGGAATCGCTCGTTGGCGCGTACTTCTTTTTCAATCTCATCCTTGTCGGCTGATGCGGGAAGGTCAAGCGTAAACCTTGTCTTGCCGTTGATAGCCACAGGATATGTCTTGGTGTTGTCCACAGTATAACGCTCGTCGAACGAAGGAAATTGCGCGTTGCTGATAGAGCTGTTGTGCCCGAGCAAGAGCCACAACTGCTCTGCGATGTGCGGCGCAAAGGGCGAAAGCGTTATTACCAAAGGCTCGAGAATTGCGCGTTTGTTGCATTTGAGCGAAGTAAGTTCGTTTACACAAACCATAAACTGGCTTACTGACGTATTGTACGAGAATATCTCGATGTCGCTTTCTACTTTCTTTATGGTTTTATGGAGTGCTTTGAGTTCGGCTTCAACGGGTTGTGCGTCTGACACTTCAAAATTGCCCTGAGCGTTAAAGAACAAACGCCAGAACTTGTTGAGGAAACGGTAAACGCCTTCGATGCCGCCGGTGTCCCAAGGCTTAGACTGCTGTATAGGTCCAAGGAACATTTCGTAAAGTCGCAATGTATCAGCACCATAACGATCAACAATATCGTCGGGATTAACCACGTTGAACATCGACTTGCTCATTTTTTCAACAGCTGTGCCGCAGATGTATTTGCCGTCTTCGAGTACAAACTGAGCGTCGGCAAATTCGGGACGCCACTGTCTGAAAGCTTCCAAGTCAAGAATGTCGTTCTTTACAAGATTAACGTCCACGTGTATTTCGGTGGTGTCAAAATCGTCTTTCAACCCGTAAGAAACATACTGGTTAGTGCCTTTGATACGGTATACAAACTTGCTCTGTCCCTGAATCATACCTTGGTTGACGAGCTTTTTGAATGGCTCGTCTTTGCAAACAACACCGAGGTCGTAAAGAAACTTGTTCCAGTAGCGCGAATATATAAGGTGTCCAACTGCGTGTTCAGTTCCGCCGATGTAGAGATCAACATCCTGCCAGTACTCGTTAGCCTCTTTCGACACAAGAGCATTGTTGTTGTCGGGATCCATGTAGCGGAGATAGTAAGCCGACGAACCTGCGAAACCGGGCATAGTGCTTGTTTCGTAAGGATAGCCGTCGGGAGTTTTCCAGTTGGTGGCACGGCTCAGAGGAGGCTCGCCATTTTCGGTTGGGAGGAACGAATCCACTTCGGGAAGTTCCAAAGGCAGCTTGGTGATGTCTAAAGTGTGAACCACACCGTCCTTGTAATATACAGGGAAGGGTTCGCCCCAATAACGCTGACGGCTGAAAATTGCGTCACGCAGACGGTAGTTGATCTTGCGGTTGCCTATTCCGAGTTTCTCTACTTCGTTGATAGCGGCCTGTTTAGCATCCAAAACAGTCATGCCGTTAAAAATACCGCTGTTCATCATAACGCCTTCTTTTGCATCATACGACTGTTCGGAAACGTCTGCACCTTCAATCAAAGGAATTATCGGGAGGTTGAATTTTTTGGCAAATGCGTAGTCGCGGCTGTCGTGAGCGGGAACCGCCATTATTGCACCAGTACCGTAACCAACTAAAACATAATCGCTTATATAAACAGGTATTCTGTCGTTTGTAAACGGGTTGATTGCATACGCGCCAGTAAATTGTCCGCTAACAGTGTGAGTATCAGACATACGCTCGCGCTCGGTACGTTTTCCAGCATCATCGCGGTACTGCTGAACTGCGGCTTGGTATTCAGGAGTGGTTATCTGGTCGACATACTCGCTTTCAGGAGCTAACACCATAAATGTAACTCCATACACGGTATCGGGACGTGTTGTAAAAATCTTCATCTTGACATCGTTGTCTACAATGTCGAAAAACATCTCGCAGCCTTCGCTACGGCCTATCCAGTTGCGCTGCATCTCTTTGAGCGAGTCTGACCAGTCTATTCGGTCGAGACCTTCAAGAAGCCTTTCTGCGTATGCCGAAACTCTCAAAAGCCACTGTTCCATAGGTTTTTGCACCACAGGATAGCCGCCACGAACCGAAAGACCTTCTTTCACCTCGTCGTTGGCAAGCACAGTGCCGAGTTTGGGACACCAGTTAACCATGGTTTTGGCGCGGTAGGCAAGACGGTAAGCGTCAATCACTTCTGTTTTTTCCCTATCGCTAAGTCCGTTCCAAACCTCGGCAGGGAAAATCGGCACGTCGCTATGTGCTGCATTAACCTTCTGATTGCCATTACGTTCAAATTCGGCTGTAAGAGTGGCGATAGGTTCTGCCTTCTGTGTGTCGTTGTTGTACCAATGGTTGTACATTTGAAGAAACGCCCATTGTGTCCACTTATAATATTTAGGATCGCATGTACGAATCTCGCGGCTCCAGTCGTATGAAAATCCGATTTTTTTGAGCTGCGAACGGTAGCGTGCGACGTTTCTTTCGGTAGTAACCGCCGGATGCTGACCAGTCTGTATAGCATACTGCTCGGCTGGAAGTCCGAAAGCATCGTAGCCCATAGGATGCAGCACGTTGAAACCTTTCAAACGTTTGTAACGGCTGTAAATGTCGGATGCTATATATCCGAGGGGATGTCCTACATGAAGACCTGCTCCCGAAGGATAAGGAAACATATCGAGAACGTAGAATTTAGGGCGTTCAGATTTGTTAGAAACGATAAAAGTACCGTTTTTATCCCAGTATTCTTGCCAGAAAGATTCTATTTGGCGGTGATTATATTCCATGTCGTTTTAATATCTTACTACGTTATGCTTTTTATATTTGCGGCAAAGTTAAATCTTTTTTTTAAAAGAATAACATTAATACAATTTATTATTGTGTTAATTAATTATAATATAAGGTGTAGGTTGCTACGTTACAAGGCTATACCTTTTTTCTTCCTGTAAAAAATCACACCAGCCACAAACACCCAAAGCAAAAACGCCATCACTCGCTTAAAAGTGTTCAACTTTTTGGATGTCTGGTTCTGATATTTCAACTCAACAGTGTGATGTCCAGCTGGAATTTCCGCACCCGAAAAACCGAAATCGCAAAGCTTAAGCTCTTTTTCTGCACCGTCGAGTGTGAGTGTCCAGTTGACATCATACGGAATGGTAAGCACAAGGAGCTTGTTTTTAGAAACATTCAAGTTACCCTTTATGTTATCCTGTTTAAATTCCGAAATTTCAAGATGTTCGCTATTGACATAATTAAATAGGGAATCGAACATTGGCGTGGTAAATTGTTCAACAGGTGTAATCACGCTCCTATCGTTTATATCAAGACGATTGTACAATGTTGTGTCAATATCAGAGCCGTCTTCGTATACAAACGATGCCAGCAAAGCCTCGTTAGCCATAAAACTGTTTATCGAAGAATGGTAAATACTCTGCGCCAACATCATCCAAGACACTCCCGGTGAAGCATCACGGATAGCCATATAAAGACTATCAGCATCGTGAAATTCGCGTCCTACAAGTTTGCGAAGATTCTCCAAAATGGAGAACTTTTGCGCAGGTTGGACACCCATATAGTCGAGAGTGGCACTCGCGCCATCAACTGAATTATTATCAATACGGAATTTGATAAGTTTCTTAAAATCATCGGCTTTAACATATCGGTCAACAGTAAACCCGAGCGGCAGACACTTGTCTATCTTGATAACGTGGATATTGTTTACAGTGTCGTATGGCTGACAGATGGGTATGTAAGCCATCATAGTGTCGGTCTTGGTCAGGTAATACTTGATGCCAGCAAACGACAGACAAAGCGGGTCGCGGCCTATGCCAGAAAGCCAACGTGTCTCCGATTCAATGTACGGTGCTATGTGTCCTGTATTGCTGAGAAACTTAACATAATTTGGTTGGTTAAACGAATTGTAATTCTTTGTGCCATAATAACCTACGGCAATAGCTTCGTTTAGGTTGGAATGTATCTGGCGCGACGACTTGTAATCTTTTTCCAAACGGTAGAACTTCGCGGTGTCGGTCTGTTTCAACTTTGCCACAATCTTCTCAGTACCGTCGTAAATGCCATTGCGGTTGAGGTCGAACTCGATTTTTGAAACAGTGTCGCGCCCGTCGAAGCTCGAATATGTTATAAAGGAGACTTCTGCTACCACCAGCAAAACTTGCACAATCTTAAATGTCTGCCGGTTTTTACAGTTTGCGCTCCACATCAGCACTCCGGCATGAATCACCAAAAACGTGATTACAAAATAAACCACGTGCATTTTCAAAAATGGACTATTCAACATAAAATCGCTATTAGCCGCTCCGTACAGAGCCATCACACACACCACGAGCGAACCTGCAAGTATGGGAACGCTCACTTTTTTGAGGTTTTCGATAAGCGAGAGCGACTGAGCTGCCACAAATATCATCGCAAATGTGATAAAGAAGTCTATTCCGTAGCGGTAATAGTCGCCGGCATAGAGCACGATGGCACGGCGCAACGACGGAAAAATCATCACTCCCACCCAAAACGCCAAGAAACAGCCGTAAGCAATCTGCTTGCGAGGGTTGAGAAACTGGAATATCTGTGGTAAAAGCAGCAAAGTGAGCAATCCACAGTAAAATGCCGGAGCCTCCAGAAAATTGTTCCATTCGCTAAATGAAAAATCGCAGCCGGGAATATCGTTAGCGAACAGTCTGAGTATTGTGGTGATAGCCATTGTCTTTTCAATAAATAGTTCCGACGGTGCCGAAGTGGCAAATCCTACTCCTCCTGCCATACGTGGGGTGGTGAGCATCGTTACAAGATTGTTAATCAAATCTGGCAGAACAATTGCCATACCCAACAATCCGAGTACAAATATCCATAAACACGTGCGAAGTATTTTTTTAAAGTCCGCCTTTACTACTACAAACCTCATTACCATATAGATAAACAGAAACAGCGATTCTAAATAGAGGAAAAATGGCGACCCTGCCTGCATTAGCACCGCAAACGGGAAGAAATATGGTCGGTTCTTAACCAAAAGTTGCTCAAAAGCAAACAGATAGAACGCCATACTGAAACCAAAGCCCTCAATTCGCCATATAGAAAGCACCACTATGCTGCCCGAAAATGCAACAATAAGCGAAAAGAGCGTGGAGGAGTATTTGCTCACATTCAAAGTTCTGAGCCATAGGAAAGTAAATAGTGCCGTGCCTAAAAACGAAGTGATGAACTGGAAATAGAAATCCTCAACCGAACGCGAACCTGCATCTATCGGGACAAAGATGTTGACTATTCGCCTTATCCATCCAAGTACGTAGGAAATAGGCTCCACATTCACACTTCCGCTGCCCAAGGCATCACCCATACCCGTAGAAAACGAGTAGGCCGCCCATCCTCCTTCGGTGGCGAAACGTTCCGACTGCATTTGACTTACCATCTGCAAACAACACGTATCATCGGCAAGTCCCGTAAAATAAAAAAGGTATTCGCCCGAGAAAAAACCGTACATCGACAGCACTCCCGCCAAAACTACCAAAAAAATCACCGCTACAATTGGGTGCTTTACTACAAAATTCTTTATCTTTGCTATCACTTTATTAATGTAATGTTGCTTGAATCGTTAAATTATTTCAGCACGTAAAATTATAAAATTATTGATTACAAAACAAAAAATGGAACCAATTCCTTACAATAAGCCGTTTCTTTGCGGCAACGAGATTAAATATATAAGAGACGCCGTTAAGAGCGGCAAAATTTCGGGCAACGGTATGTTTACCCAAAAATGTCAGCGCTATTTTGAGGATAAGTACCACTACGGCAAATGCTTAATGACATCAAGCTGCACCGACGCTCTCGAAATGGCTGCGATTCTATCCGGCGTAAAAGAGGGCGACGAGGTGATTCTGCCCGCCTACACGTTTGTATCCACGGCGTTGGCATTCGCACGTCAGAACGCCACTTTGGTTTTTGCCGACAGCCGCGCCGACAATCCCAACATAGATGCAGCCGAAATTGAACGCCTCATCACTTCCAAGACAAAGGTGATTGTAGTGGTGCACTATGCAGGATTTGTCTGCGAGATGAAACGTATTTGCCAAATCGCCAAAGACCACAATATTATGCTGATAGAAGACGCAGCGCAGGCTTTCGACTCGTTTTACGATGGCAAGGCGGCGGGATGTTTCGGCACTATGGCAACGTTCTCGTTTCACGAAACCAAGAATATCATTGCTGGCGAAGGCGGAATGTTGGTGGTAAACGACCCCAAACTATATTCACGTGCCGAAATTATTTGGGAAAAAGGAACCAACCGAGCTGATTTTTCGCGTGGCAAAGTAAATAAGTATCAATGGGTTGATATAGGCAGTTCGTTTCTTCCGTCGGAACTTACCTCGGCGTTTCTCTATGCACAAATCGAAAAATCAGGACAGATTCAATTAAAACGTATCAAACTGTGGAACTTGTACTACAAACTCCTCAAACCGTTTGAAGACAAAGGCTACATTGCCCTGCCGTTTCATCAGCCTGAGGCCACTGGCAACGGACACATATTTTATATAGTGTGCAAAAACTCCAAACAGCGCAAGAAAATAGCCGACTACCTTGGCGAAAAGCAGATTCTCGCCGTTACCCACTACTTGGGTTTGCACAAAAGTCCTTATTTTAAAGACTCTTACAAAGGCACACCTCTCAAAAACTGCGACAAATACGAGGACACGCTCCTCCGCCTGCCGCTATACTACGAACTCCGTCTCGAAGATGTAAAATACATCTGC
>JAFYFR010000144.1 GCA_017543645.1 Bacteroidales bacterium | reverse complement strand
AACAGAATATAGCCAGAGCCATAATCCTGCCCAGATAAAACCGATAGAACCGATGATTATGAGAGCCATCTCCCATCCCATACTCTTAGCCAAAAGAGGAATGGTAAGCGGAGCAGCAAGTGCGCCCACAGATGCACCTGCGTTGAAAATAGACGTTGCGTAAGCGCGGTCTTTCTTGGGAAAATATTCGGCTGTTACCTTGATAGCCGCAGGGAAGTTGCCCGCCTCGCCGGTGGCAAGTATTATGCGGCAGCCCAGAAACAGCCAAACACTGATGGTAGATACCGTCAATGCTATTTCAGAGCCTTTTTCGATAGCGCGGAGAGCCTCCACATTGTCGATTCCGGCAAGCGACATTGTGGCAACGCCGCAGGCAGCGTGAAGGCACGCACCCACCGACCAAATTACAATAGCCCAGATGTAGCCCTTTTTGGTGCCCATCCAGTCGATAAACTTGCCGGCAAAGAGCGAAATCACCGCGTAAAAGATTGAAAATACGGCAGTAATGTTGCCATAATCATTGTCGTTCCAATGAAAGTCGAGGGCGATAAAGTCTTTCCACGTAAGAGAAAGCACCTGACGGTCGAGATAATTCACCGTAGTTGCCACAAAGAGCAACGAACAAATCACCCAGCGGAATTTAGTCATTCTATCTGACATAGCACCTCCCGCTTAAAAGTATTGAAAAATTGGTTATCATAATATTGGTAAATTAGTAGTAAAAATTTATTCCTCTGACGAACCGTATATACCTATATAATTGCCCGAGAAACCATGGTTAAACATACGGTTGACGTTCATATAGTCGGTGGACATGGTGTCGTTCAATAATATCCATTCGTCCTCCTCCTCAAAACGGTACTTCATTTCAAACACCTTGGTTTTGTAATTATCCACACTGAGGCAGATATGCCCATTATATTTGTCGGAAATATCTTTTTCAGCCACAACAAAAGGATCGAGCGTCTCCTTGAGGATGTTTTTCTTGATCTGGAGAATAGTTTTTTCGCCACGTTTGGTAACGCCATAGGTAAAGCTGTTTCTGTCGCCGAGAAACATCGCAAGACCGGCTAACTCATGGTCGTTTTCGGGATTAAAGTCCATCACGGTGCCAAACGAAAACTTGTTGTTAAGCACTCTCAAGGCAAGGAATCCCACATGGCGGATACTGCGGAAATTGTTAATATCTAACGGAATACAAATACCCTCATCATTGTTGGGGTAGAACAATTTGCCGATAGGCGTGCGCAGAGTAGTCCAATAAGCCGACAACGTGTCGGAATAGAAATGCTCGTCCATAGTAATATTGCCATGAGGAATAAAACCCGGGTCAGAACTGTAGCTCGACTCAGCGAATGGCATATCAATCAGTTTTGGGACAGCCTCGTCGTGCTCCACAACGGTAGGCCATCCGTCGTCGGTCCATTTTACAGGCATCATGAAGGTTTCTTTGCACATGTAGTTGTCGTTGTTTGCCTCGCGCATACCTTGGAAAATCACAAACCAACGTCCGTCTGGCACATCGAAATAATCGGCGTGACCTACGCACGAGATCTGGTCGGGCTGACGTTTCAGATAACGCTGTGTAAGATTTGGATTTTTTTCGTAATGCTCGTAAGGACCGAAAATATTCTGCGAGCGGTATATACACGAGGCGAACCACATACCCAGACTGCCGCCCTCGGATGCCGAAAGATAGTAATAGCCCTCATGCTTGTACATACGTGGCGACTCGAGCCAGCTGGGACGATGGCTGAGATCGTGTCCGCCTTCGAGGATAATGTGCTTCTCGCCAACGGCAGAAGCCTTGTCGAGGTCGAACTCTTGAATATAAATCACCTTGTAACCATCATAAGGAGGGTCGTAAGGAGGGTCGTCCTGATGGATGATGTAGGTTTTGCCGTCGTCGTCGAAAAACAACGCCGCATGAATACCCACCATGCCAAACACATATTTTGGGTCGCTCCATTTCTGGGCTGGATCTTTTGCCGAAATAATATAATGTCCGCCACCGCCTACAAACGTTCCTGCGATATAGAACAAATCGCGCTTTTCGTTGTAACGGATAGTGGGCGGATAGATGCCTTCGTTGCTACGCAGCGAAGCGTTCAAATACTGATGCTCGGTAGGAAGAGCAAAGTTGATTATCTGCCAGTTCACCAAATCGGTGCTGTGGTAGATAGGTATGGCGGGATACATCGAATAGGTTGCAGCCACCATGTAATAGTCGTTTCCCTTGCGGCAGATACTCGCGCCGGGATGCGAACCTTGCAGAATGGGATTCCACATCTTGCCCTTGGTAAGCTTGGAAGGGTCGAAATATGGGTCGTTTCCCTCATAGGTAAAATACTTGAAATAAGCCTGCCCCGAAGGTACTGAGTAATGCGAGTTGCACCCGCACACCAGCAATACCACCGACAACAACAACACCAATCTAACTTTCATAACACTTTAATTATTTTAGAACTAAAAAAAGCTATAAAAAGGATTCCACTGTAACAAATACTTTATGATATACAGTGGAACCCATCATTATAAAAAACTATTTATCTAATCCCTCGATAATCTGAATCTTGCCGTCCTTATCGTATTGCAGTTCGCAAACTTTAAGGCTGCGGAGCCAAGTTTTGCCTTCGGAGGGAACGCAGTCGTGATGGAAGAGATACCACTTGCCTTTGAACTCTACGATAGAGTGGTGAGTGGTCCAACCTACCACGGGGGTGAGGATTTCGCCTTGGAATGTAAATGGTCCGTAAGGATTGTCGCCGATGGCATAGCAGAGATAGTGGCTGTCGCCGGTAGAGTACGAAAAATAGTACTTGCCGTTGTACTTGTGCACCCACGATGCCTCGAAGAAACGGTGCGGGTCGCTTGCTTTGAGCGGTTTGCCGTCTTTGTCTACAATAAGCACGCGGCGGGGAGCCTCGGCAAATTGAAGAACGTCGTCGCTCATTTTAACAACAAAACTTGGAAGAGCGGGCATATCGGGTTTTGCAAAAAGTTCGCCGTTGCGTGTGGGCTCGGCACCCATATCTACAAGACCGTTTTCGTCGCCGTGTTTGCCGTGGATAGGAGCAAAACCGGGTTCAAAAGGCTGCCACCATTGGAGCTGTCCGCCCCAAAGACCGCCAAAATATGTGTAAATAGTTCCGTCGTCGTCTTTAAAAGCGCAGGGGTCGATAGAGAACGAACCGCGGATAGGCTGAGGCTGAGGCACAAACGGACCTTCGGGTTTGTCGGCAACAGCCACGCCAAGGCGGAACACACCGTCGTATCCCTTGGCAGAGAATATGTAGTAATATTTGCCGTTTTTCTCCACTACGTCGCTGTCCCACAACTGTTTTTCAGCCCAAGGCACATCCTTAACGTCGAAGATTACACCGTGGTCGTTGACATTGCCGGTCATCGGGTCGCCATCGATCGAAAGTGCGTGATAGTCTTTCATTTGGAAATGACCGCCGTCGTCGTCCTCTTCGGCGTGAGCCTCCCAGTCGTGCGAGGGATAGACAAATATTTTGCCGTTGAAAACGTGTGCGGCGGGGTCTGCCATATAGTCGGCAGGAAACAGATATCTTTTCTGTGTCATAACGGTAATTTGGTTAAAATGTATAACAATTTTAAATTACGACAAATTTAAGGATATAAATCGTAACTGCAAAAAAAATATGACAAACAGAAAGAATATTTTTTTGGTATTTTTCGTATTATTTTATAATTTAGCAACGAAATATAAAATGTAGACATTATGGAACAGTCAAGAACCAAAAATATTACCGACAATTTTCCTGACTTTGGACCGCATACCATAGAAGAAGCCTTCCGGTCTGTGGCCGAGGCAGAAAAACAGTTTGCCGAAAACGAATGTTTTTCTAATGAGGATGTTTTAAAAAAAATGAAAGCAAAATACTGCGTAAATGAAGATTGTTTGGTCTAAAAAGGCATCCGAAAAATTAGATATTTATCTTGCCTACTGCCGAGACAACTATGGAGATCACAAAGTCGATGAAAAAGTTAGAAAACTCGAAAAATTAACCAACAGGCTTTTGAGTTTTCCTGAGATGGGTTTTCCTGAACCTATTTTAAAAGATTATCCTCAATTATATAGAGCTTATATCTTTGATAAAAGGTTAAAGATAATATATTATATTGAAAACCAACTAACTATAAAGATAACCGACTTATGGGATTCAAAATGTAATCCCGATAAACTCAAAGCTGACTTTATCAAATATTAAAATATTCCACAGTCTTTTTGAGGTTTTCGCTCTCGACGGCGAGGGTCTGGCTCGACGACGAAAGTTCCTCTGCCGACGACGAATACTGCTGCGTGATTTCGTTTAACTGACGTACAGCATTGTTGATTTGAGCAATGCCTGTGGTCTGTTCGTTGCTTGCTTCGGCTATCTCGCGCACAAGCATAGCGGTTTTTTCAATATCGGGAAGTATGTTGATAAGCAGTTTTCCGGCATCTTCGAAAATTCTTACGCCCTCTTT
>JAFYFR010000143.1 GCA_017543645.1 Bacteroidales bacterium | reverse complement strand
TTAAAATCCGCATCGAAATGAAACAGATTGGCGCACGTCAGGAGGCGGGTAGGATAGGAGGCATAGGTCCTTGTGGCAGAGAACTTTGCTGCACCACGTGGATTACCAATTTTGTGTCGGTGTCTACCAACAATGCCCGTCAGCAGGAACTATCTTTGAATCCGCAGAAACTCGCTGGTCAGTGCGGCAAACTCAAATGCTGCCTCAACTATGAAATCGATGCTTACTTAGACGCTCAGCGCGATTTCCCCTCGGTACGTCAGCCGCTCGAAACTATGGAGGGTACGGCTTACCACCAAAAAACCGATATTTTCAAGCGTGTTATGTGGTTTAGTTACGACCAAAACTCCTCGGCAAACATCACCGTGGTTCCCATCGACCGTGTTAAGGAGATTATCGCAATGAACAAGCGCGGCGAAAAACCCGACACGCTCCTTCTCAACGACAAAAATGCTGAGCAGAACACTCCTCAGCCCACGAAAGAGATTGTGGATGAGTTTGTTGACGCTTCTGATTCGGAGGACATAACTCGTTTCGACAGCCTCCGCAAAAAGAAAAAGAAGAAGAAGAAAAACAAGAACGCCCAGCAGCCAAACGCCCAGCAGCCTCAGCAGGAGCAGCCTCAGCAGATGCTCACGGTGTCGCCTGTGCCTCAGCCAAAGCAGCCTCTGCCGCCTACCGCACCGCCCCCCGCGCCTCAGCCGCCAACTGCCGACAAGCGTATGAATGTGAAGGTTAACAACAAGAACAATCAGAACAAACCTTTCAAGGGGCAGAAAAACCGCAACGGCGATTATTACCAGAAAAACAACCAACCGCCCAAATCTAACAACTAACCGTAATACTGATGCAGCGTAGAGTAGTTATAACAGGTCTTGGGATATATTCGTGCATAGGGCAGAGCGTGGATGCTGTGCTGTATTCGTTGCAACACGGCAAGTCGGGTATTGGCATAATGCCTGAACGCATGGAATACGGCTACCACTCCGCCCTCTCGGGCATTGTGCCTCTGCCCGACCTCCGCAGGCTGCTCGACCGCCGTCATCGCGTTTCAATGTCGCAGGAGGCGGAGTTCGCTTTCATGGCCGCTAAGGACGCTCTGCTTTCGGCAGGGCTGTCCGACAGTTATATCGCAACCAATCCCGTGGGCGTGATCTTCGGCAACGACTCTTCTGCCGACGCCATCATCCGCTCGGGCAAGGTTATCGACCAAAAGCACGACACCGCGATGATCGGGTCGGGCGCAGTGTTCCAAAGCATCAACAGCACCGTTACCATGAACCTCAGCACGGTGTTCCACCTTTCGGGCATAAGCTTTACGGTAAGTGCCGCCTGCGCCTCGGGCAACCATTCGGTGGGCGTGGCGTCGATGTTTATCCGCAACGGCCTGCAGGATGTTATCATTTGCGGAGCGGCGCAGGAGGTTAACCTCAACTCGTCGATAAGCTTCGACGCACTCGGGGTGTTTTCCAAGTTCAAGGGCAATCCCGCGCAGGCATCGCGCCCGTTTGACAGGCTCCGCGACGGACTTGTGCCGAGCGGAGGAGCGGCGGCGGTGATTCTTGAGGATCTGGAACACGCCCAGAAGCGGGGCGCCAAAATTTACGCCGAGGTGGTGGGCTATGGATTCTCGTCCAACGGCTCTAAAATCACGCAGCCGAGCGTATCGGGCGAGGTCGGCTCTATGGAGATGGCATTGCGTAACGCGCAGCTCCGCCCTCAGGACATAAGCTACATTAACGCCCACGCCACTTCTACACCCGACGGCGACGCTTCGGAAGCCGAGGCTATCTGTTCTGTCTTTGGCCAGAACAGCACCCCCGTCAGCAGCACCAAGTCGATGACGGGGCATGAGTGCTGGATGTCGGGCGTGTCGGAGATTGTTTACTCAACGCTTATGCTCAACAATGATTTTATCGCTCCGAACATAAATTTCTGCGAGGGCGACCAATATACAAACAAACTCAACGTAGTAACCACCGCTACCGAAGCCAAGCTTACTAATATATTATCAAACTCTTTCGGTTTCGGCGGCACTAACGCTACAATAATTATAACAAAATATAATAACTAAAATGGATATTAACGAAGTAAGAGAAAAAACCAAGCGTTTCTTGGTAGACGAGTTCGAAATTGAGGAGGAAAAGATAAAAGACGACGCCCTGTTGAAAGATGATTTAGGAATCGACAGTCTCGATTTTGTTGATATTGTGGTTATTGTAGAGAGTGTCTTCGGTTTCAAGCTTCAGGCCGAGGAGGTAAAACAGATTGCCACGTTTGCACAGCTGTGCAGCCTGCTGCAGTCAAAAACGGAGAATTAGCCTATGGACGTGAAATCCGAAAAATGGAAAGGTACTACCGGCGGCGGCAACTTCGGACAGAGGTCGTTGATTTTCCTCTTCCGACATTGCGGCGTGAGGGTGGGGTATTTCTTTATGTATATCTCCATCCCGTTCTACCTTGTTTTCGGAGCAAAGGCCCGCAACGCTATCTGTAAGTATTTCCGTCAGGTGCATAATTATAAAGGTGTGAAACCTTTCTTCATGGCGTGGCGTACTTACAACAATTTTGGCAAGGTGATGCTCGACAGGTTCGCAATTTTCTCAGGGCAGAAACACAAGTTTGCCGTTGAGCGCGACGGCGTGGAGCTTTTCGACCAGCTCGCAGGACAGCCAGGCGGCTTTATGCTCGCTGGTAGCCATACAGGCAACTTCGAGATTTGCGGATACCTTCTCCGTCAGGACGTGAAAAAGATTTTCGCCCTTGTGTTCGGTGGCGAGTCGGAGGTGATGAAACGCCAGCGGTTTGCCCAGCTTTCGCCGAACAATGTGGAGATGGTGGCGGTGAAGGACGATATGAGCCACCTTTTTGTGCTTGATCAGGCACTGCAGAACGGCAACATTGTAACACTCCCCGCCGACAGGATATTCGGCAGCGCAAAGTCGGTGAGGTGCGCTTTCGGCAACGCCAAGGCCGACTTCCCCATAGGACCTTTTGCCGTGGCCGCCATCCGCGACGTGCCGGTGCTGGCTGTGTTCGTTTTCAAAACAGCCGCATATAAATATAAGGTGTCGGTGCGGAAGGTGGAGTGCGAGGCTCCTGACAACCGCCGCCTTAACGCCAAGCTCAAGGCCGAACTCCTTGCCAAAAGCTATGTGCGCCTGCTCGAACAGCAGATGATGGAGCATCCCACGCAGTGGTTCAACTTTTACGACTTTTTTGTGAACGAATAATTTGACATTATGATAGAGATAGTTTCCGACAATATTATATCATCATTCGGGTTTTCTTCCGACGACAACTACCAGGCCGTAAAAGAGGGACGCTCGTCGGTGGAGGTGTTTACCAACTTGCTGGACTCCGGCATCCGCACAGCTGCATCGTATATCGACTGCAAGGCTTTCAACGAGGTGTTCGCCGACTTCTGCATGCTCGACCCCGACCATTATTCCAAGGTGGAAAAGTCGGTGATGCTGTCGGTGAAGATGGCCTCGCAGAATTGTAACATTGACCTGAGCAGCCCCGGTACCGCGTTTTACCTCGCCTCCACCAAAGGCAATGTGCATTATCTCGACCTTGGCGACGCACACAATCCCGCAATCCCCCTGTGGCATACCGCCAAGAGAGTGGCAAAATATTTTGGCAACAGCACCACACCCGTGGTGGTGTCTAACGCCTGTATCTCGGGTCTTTCGGCTATAATCGCCGCAGCACGTGCCTTGGAGTGCGGCCGCATCCGCTGCGCCGTGGTGTCGGGCGTGGATATGCTGTCGAAGTTTGTGATTCTCGGATTCTCAAGCCTGAAGGCTTTGTCGGCCGAGCCTTGCCGCCCGTTCGACCTCAACCGCAACGGACTTAATCTCGGCGAGGCTGCCGCTACGGTGATTCTGCAGAGGGCTGATTCGCGGTCGAAGTTTCCCAAGTTCGTGGCCGGATTCGTGCGCAACGACGCTTACCACATATCTTCGCCCTCCAAGACCGCCGAGGGCAGCTTCCATGTGCTTTCGGATGTGCTTAAATACGTAAAGGCTGCTGATGTGGCTTTTGTTAACGCGCACGGCACTTCCACGCTCTACAACGACGAGATGGAGGCCGTGGCTATTGCCCGCGCAGGTCTTGACGGAGTGCCGGTTAACTCGCTCAAGGGCTGTTTCGGCCACACTCTGGGCGCGGCAGGCATAGTGGAATCCATAATTTCTGCCAGGGCATTGCAAGATGGCACGGTGCTAAAGACCGTAGGCTTCGGCGAGCCGGGCGTTTCAAAAAAAATCAACGTTGCCGACTCTAACACGGCTACCGACAAGAAATATTTTATAAAACTGATTTCGGGGTTTGGCGGAAGCAACGCCGCCGCCCTTTTTAAAAAAGGTGAATAATGGCAAAGATAGCTCAGTACGCATATATCAACGAGGAGAAGTTTGCCGCCGGCACCAAGCACGGCGTGCTGCGCTTTCCCGACAGCGAGATGGTAGATACCGATTTGCTCACGCTCGTCTACCGCAAGCTTGAGTTAGACTATCCCAAGTTTTTCAAGATGGACCGGCTTGCCAAGACGGGTTTCGTGGCATCGGAGCTGATAATGCGGAACTCGCCTGCAATCAACGAGATTGAGCGCGACAACACCGCCGTGATTTTTTTTAACCGCCTTGCCTCGCTCGACACCGACCGCAAGTTTGAGAATACCATCTGCGACAGTGCTAACTGCTATCCTTCGCCGTCGCTATTTGTCTACACCCTGCCAAATATCGTTACTGGCGAAATCTGCATCCGCAACTCGTTCAAAGGCGAGTCGTCGTTCTATGTATGCGAAAAGTTCGACCCTCAGCAGATGAGCGACATAGCGGGCGACGCGCTCAAATATTCGTCAAACGTATTGACGGCTTGGTACGATTGTGTAAATTCGCACGTCGAAACGGTGATGTTCCTCATTACCAAATCAGGCAACGAGAAGATGCTGAACTTCAACGCCGACAATCTAAAATATATCTACAACAAAATTTTTAAAACAGATAACCCAAAATGGAAGAATTAATCAACGAATTAAAACAGGAGATTATAACCACCCTTAATCTCGAGGATGTGAAACCCGAGGACATCAGTCCCGACGATCCGCTGTTCGGCGACGGTCTCGGATTGGACTCTATCGACGCCCTCGAACTCATCGTCCTCATGGAAAAAAACTACGGCATAAAGCTCAAGGACGCGTCCGAGGGCAAGAAGGTCTTCGGCTCGCTTAGAATCATGGCAGAATACGTCAGCCAGCACCGCACAAAATGAGAATATACGTTACAGGCATAGGTACGGTCAACGCCGTGGGCTGCAATGTGGCAGACACTCTCCACAGCCTGTTACACGGTGTCACGGGTATTTCCGTAGTGGAATACCTCCAGACTATCTATAACCAAATGCCTGTGGGCGAGGTTAAGCACACCAACCGCGAACTTGCGCTCATGGCGGGCGTCAGCCCTTCGGAAAACCTTGTCCGCACACCCCTGCTCGGGCTTATAGCTGCTCGCGAGGCTGTGAGCAACGCCCATCTGAGCAATGCATCAGGCCTGCGTATGGCGTTTGTGTCGGGTACTACCGTGGGCGGAATGGACGTGATGGAGAAATATTACGACGACTTTACCCACAACGATTCTAAAAACTCATTTCTCTATCCCCACGACATCGGCGACAGCTCGGAATATATCGCCGACCATATTGGAGGGTTCTCTTACGTTACAAGCATCTCCACGGCCTGTTCGTCGGGGGCTAACGCTATAATCCTCGGCGCGGAGCTTATCAGGTCAGGACGTTTCGACATTGTGGTGGCAGGCGGCGCGGAGAGCCTTTCGCGCTATCATTTCAACGGTTTTAACACTCTTAAGATATTGGATTCGGAGCATTGCCGCCCTTTCGACGCTTCACGTGCGGGGTTGAATCTCGGCGAGGGCGCGGGATATGTGGTCATGGAGTCGGAAAACTCCGTGGCTCTGCGTAAATCCACACCTCTGTGTCGGCTGACGGGCTATGCCAACGCCTGCGACGCATTTCACCAGACCGCCACTTCCTCCAATGGCGAAGGCCCTTACTTGGCTATGGCAAAGGCTATCGAATCGGCAAACCTCCTGCCATCCGATATTACATATATCAACGCGCACGGCACAGGCACGCCTAACAACGACCTTACCGAGAGCGTTGCCCTCCGCCGTATCTTTAACGGCAGTCTGCCGTTGGTGTCGTCTACCAAAGCGTATACGGGACACGCCACAAGCGCGGCAGGTGCTATCGAGGCGGTGTTTGCGGTGATGTGCATTAAGTACGGTTTCTGTCCCGCCAGCCTCAACTTCCAGAATCCTATTCCCGAAACTGGCATTGTGCCTGTCACCACTACCGTGGAAACCGATGTCTATAACGTGCTTTCTAACAGCTTTGGATTCGGTGGCAACGATTCTTCTTTAATTTTCAGCAAGTTGTGATTATGAAAAACCTTTCAGTATATGTCAATTCCCTGAGTCAGATTTCGGTGCAGAATCCCCTTTGCAACGACTGGACTACTGTGCCGCGCACGTTTCCGGGCGAGAGGCTCGTTGTCTGCTCCGACCCTGATTTTAAGCTGTTGCTCCCTGCCAACGTTGTCCGCCGCAACAGCAAGGTGCTCCGCCGCGCCATGGTGGTTGCTAAGGACGCGCTCACAAAGTCAGGACTATCTCAGGTAGACGGAGTGTTCACCGGCTCGGGTCTGGGCTGTGTGGAGAGTACCGAGGCTTTTCTGCAGGGCTTGGTATACAGCGGCGAGGAGTTTCTCAAGCCTACGCAATTTATGCAGAGCACCCACAACACCATCAGTTCCGTTATAGGCATAGCCCTCAAATGCAACGGATACAACACTACATACTGCCACAAGGGTATTTCGTTTGAATCGGCATTGCTCGACGCGTTTATGCAGCTCTCTTCGGGCAAGATTTCTTCGGCGTTTGTCTGCGGATTCGACGAGATGTCTGTTACATACCACTCTTTGCTATGCCGCAGCGGATATTTCGAGGACGGCGGCACGGGTTTCGCCGGCGAGAGCGCGGCTGGTGGCGTAATCTCCACCATCGACGGCGTTAACAGAATCTGCCGCGTTGCCGCAGTAAGAATCGTCTACACCAACGACAAAGCCCTGCTTGCCCACACCCTCTCAGAGGCTCTCAGCGATGCCGGAATCGCTGTCGGCGATATTGATGCGGTTATGACAGGTATCAACGGCTATCCGTCTAACGATAAGGCGTATTTCCGCAATCTTGATTCCCTGAATCTTGGCTGCAAGAAACTTGGTTTTGCCCATATCTTCGGCGAATCGTATTCGGGCAGTGTCTACGGTTTTTATGCCTCGGCTTTGTGCCTGCAGTGTTCGCAGATCTTCAGCGTCTTGGATTTGGAAAAGGACAAACCCCTTGCACGCAAGCCCGAGAACATACTCATCTACCGGCATTTCAACAACAAAGACCACGCTTTTATAATCTTACGCCGATGCTGAAACTATTGTTATTGTCGCTAAGCCAGTCGGCTTGCTTGGCAGGGGGACAGGTTTTCCTCAAAATCGCCATGAAAGACGCTCCGAACTTCGCCTTTACATGGCCTGTAATCAAGGATTATCTTACCAACTGGAACCTTCTGTTCTCAGGATTGTGCATGGGCGGCGCCACCGTGCTGTGGTTTTACATACTCAAGCATGTGGATTTTTCCATAGCCTATCCTCTGATAAGCTTCAGCTATGTGTTCGGAATGTTGGCGGCGGTGTTCATATTCCACGAGACAGTTCCGCCAACACGCTGGATAGGCCTGTCGCTTATAGTTGTGGGAGCGTTCCTGATTCTGAAATAGCTATTCGGCTTTTTTCTCTAAAATCTCCTTGCAGCAGTTCTTGTTTACCATAAGTCCTGTGGTCTTGGCTTTTACGTATGGAACTGATACGTATAAATATCCTCCGTACTTGTTGCAGTCGCCCCAGCTGTTTTTCACGATGTAAAACTTGTTCCCCTTCTGGTCTTTCGCTGTGCCGATAATCTGCATACCGTGGTCGTCGGTGGTGCGGCGTTCCTCAAACTCCTGTTGGCGCGATTCCTGCGTAACTTTGTCATCTTTAAGAATGGCGTATCCTAATTCGTTGTTGAATCCGGATTCCGATACGTCAGCAGCCCAAAGGACGGTGTGACCCTGCTCCAAAGAGTTGTCGATAATGGTGATGAGGTCGTCGACCTGGACGTTGAAAAACTCTCCCCACCGCCAGTTGTCGGGCAGCTCGAGAATACAGTTCTGATAGAAAGGGTGGTGGCTGAACGATGTGATTTGTATGTAGTCGTCGGGGTTGAGCTTTACTACCTCCTCGGCAAATGTCTTGGGCGTGTACTGCTTGCCGTTGTATTCAAACGATTCGGGAATTTCGCCGAAGAAATTGTCGGTGAGCTTGGCGAAGTTGTCTACCCACTGAGTGTTGAGTGTTCTGTTTCGGTTGTCTGCCACAGAGTCTACAAAGTTTCTCATCCTGTTCACAAATCTGTAATGGTTAATTTGCTGTCCGGTGCGTTGTGTGTTGGGATACGCGCTTTCGGGCATCATTCCGTAGTGCTTGAGCACGTAGAAGTTGTCGTAGAAGAACCCGCCTTCCGAAAAGTTGGTGTTTCCGTGCATGTAGACGTATTTCTTAGCCTTGTCGATATACGAGAGTTTCACTACGAATAGTTCCGAAAGGTTTGGAACGTCGGTGGCTCCGTTGGCAATCATCTCGCTTTCCATAAACGACAGTGAGGAGAAGCTCCAGCATGTGCCAGACTGTCCTTGGTTTTGGATTTCGGGACATTCGAGACGTTTGGTTTCGGTAAAGGTGAGCTTGCTTTGTGCCGATGCTGAGCCTGCAAGCATTGCTGTGAGTACTATTAAGAGTGTTTTTTTCATTTTGTGTGTGATATTGTAGTTTTTAATTCGGTTTGTAAAATTATGGAACATTTTGATAGATTGCAAATTTTGCCTCTGCCAATTTGTCATTTTTTGCCGTGTGGCAAACTATTTGACATTATATAATACACAATAAAAAAACTAATACAGAAATGAGCAAACGTAAAAGACACCATAATTCTTATAATAAAGAAGTTAAAATGGAAAATAACGAGCAGAAAGAGATTAAAGACGAGCAGCAGGCTCAGTCAGAACCCCAACAGGATGCTGACAATACGACAGAATCAGACAATAGTCAGGACAAAACGTCAGACGCTGGCACTGACAACCTGGCGCAAAATGCTGACAACGGTGAAGAACTCCAGAAAAAATACGACGAGCTCAACGACCGTTACCTCCGTCTTATGGCAGAGTTCGACAACTACCGCAAGCGCACTCTCAAAGAGAAGATGGACTTGACCAAATATGCCGAGGAAGATGTCATTAAGGGCATTCTCCCTGTGGTTGACAATATGGAACGTGCTATCAAGAGCCTCGAATCGGCTACCGACCTCAACGCCGTGAAAGAAGGCATCGACCTTATCTACAAAAAGTTCATGGAGTTTCTCGAAAAGCGCGGCATCAAAGAGATAGAGGCTCTCAACAAGGAGCTCGACACCGACCTCCACGAAGCTGTTACCAAGTTTGCAGCTCCGTCTGACGACCTCAAAGGCAAGATTATTGATGTGATAGAAAAAGGTTATTACCTGCACGACAAGGTAATACGCTATGCGAAAGTCGTGGTTGGAGAATAATTAATTACTGACAAAAAATGGCAGACAAAAGAGATTACTACGAAGTGTTAGGCGTAAGCAAGAACGCCACTAAGGACGAACTCAAAAAGGCTTACCGTCAGCTTGCCCTTAAATACCATCCCGACCGCAATCCCGGCGACAAGGAGGCGGAGGAGAAATTCAAGGAGGCTGCCGAGGCTTACGAGGTTTTGAGCGACGACCAGAAACGCGCACGTTACGACCAGTTCGGACACGCGGGCGTTGGCGGAGCAGGCGGCTCGGGCGGATTCAGCATGGATATGGAGGATATTTTCAGCCATTTCGGCGACATATTCAGCGGTTTCGGCTTTGGCAGCGGTTTCGGCGGCGGAAGCTACGGCGGACGCGGACAGCGTGTCAGCAAGGGCAGCAGCATCAGGGTGAAGGTTAAGCTCACTCTCAAGGATATAGCCAACGGTTGCGAAAAGAAAATCAAGGTTAAGAAATATTGCGCATGTTCGGCTTGCAACGGCACTGGCGCGGAGGCGGGCTCAAGCATGAACACATGTTCCACCTGCCACGGCTCAGGTGTGGTTACGCAGGTTCGCAACACCATTCTCGGACGTATGCAGACCCAGTCTACATGTCCCACATGCGGTGGAACTGGCAAGATTATCGCCAAGAAATGCAAGGAGTGCGGCGGCGACGGCGTAAAGATAGGGGAGGAGGTTATCTCTATCAACATTCCCGCAGGTGTTGCCGACGGTATGCAGATGACAGTCCCCAACAAGGGCAACGCACCCAAGCACGGCGGCGAGAACGGCGACCTTCTCGTGGTTTTTGAGGAGGAGCAGGATCCCCAGCTCACCCGCGAGGACAACAACCTGATATACAACCTCAGCATCAGCATCCCCGATGCTGTGCTCGGCACAACAGCCGAAATTCCCACCATCGATGGCAAGGTGAAGGTGAAAATCGATGCCGGAACGCAGCCAGGGAAGGTTCTACGCTTAAAAGGCAAGGGACTTCCCTCATACGGCGCATACGGCAGGGGCGACCTTTTGGTGCTTGTTAATGTGTGGATTCCCAAAAAGCTCACCAAAGACGAGCAGAAGGCATTCGAAGTATTTCAAAAGTCCGAAACCTTTAAGCCCGGCAACGAAGATGGCGGCAAGTCGTCGTTTTTCGATAGGCTTTTCAACAGAGGATAAGAAGTTGTTTTTATACGTAGATATGTGGGCGGTGCGCAGTGATGCGTGCCGCCCACTTTTTTAACAATTTGTTAATATAAGTTTCCGCCGTCAGTTTTATATTTTTTGTAAATTTGGATTAATTAAATGTTATGCTTTTGTTAAGAGGCACGCATTTTGTTGTTTTTCTCTTATCACCCAATAAAATTAAACACTATGAAAAAGACGTCGGTATATGCTAAGATTCTTGTTATTATAATCCCCATTGTGGCAGTAACATTGATAGCTATGATGGTAGTAAGCTACCATATCAATTTTATATCGCAGAAAAGCTTCTTTGAGTTCTGTATGCAGGAACTTTCGTCAAAGTCGGCGCAGGAGGTAACCCTCAAGTTGCACGCTATGACCGATGAGTTGAAATGGATAGCCGAAGAGGATATTTTTACCTCAATGGATGAGAAAAAGTTTGCCAAACGCCTTGACGCAATCGCCGCCGACAAGAAGGAGTATTTCTCCATGATGTTTGTGGCGTTTCCCGACGGCAGCTACTATATCAACAACAGGGGATGGTCGAAGGCTAACATTGCCGACCGGCAGTATTTCAAAAACATTTTTAATCTTGGCAAAGATTTTTCGATGACAAGCCCCGACATTTCCAAGTCAACCGGCGAGAAAAAATACACACTCGCAGTGCCTATCAAGCGCGACGGCAAAGTGGTGGGAGCTTTCTGTGCCAATGTCAGCCTCAACACGCTGAAGCAGGTGGTGTCGGAGTGCAACTTTGGCAAAAACGGCGTTACATTCATGGTGGACGAGAAGGCCGTTGTCATTGGCAGCATCTACGACGAACTGATAATGAACTTCAACCTTATTACCGATGGCAAGACTGCTTATCCCGGCCTTGAGGAAGTAGGCGAGTGCGTTATGCGCGGCGAGGGCTGCGTCAAATATTGCAAGGATGCCTCCACCGGCGAAAACCGCTACACTATGAGCCGGAAAATAGAGGGAACTCCCGGCTGGTTTGTCATCGGAACACTTCCCGATTCCGAACTTAAAAGCTCAGCCACCCAAAACCTCAAGGTTATGATCGTATTCCTTGTAGTGGTTATTGTGGTGATTGTGTTAGTGGTGATGATGTGCCTCAAAAACATGCTCTCAAAACCGCTGTCGCAATTGTCAACGGCTATCAAGGAAATTTCCAACGGTCGTTTGCACAATAAGATAGACTATTCTTCAAACGACGAGATTGGCGAAATGTGTAACGATATCCGCGACATGAGCACCCAGCTTGCCAATATCGTGGACACTATTAAAGATGGTTCCGAACGTCTTGCCACCAATTCGGAGGAGCTTAACGCCACATCGCAGCAGGTAATGCAAGGTTCGATGTCGCAATCCAACAATATAGAAGACCTTTCTGCCACAATGGAGCAGATGACTTCTAATATCGAGCAGAACACCTACAACGCTAAGCAGACCAACATTGTAAGTCAGGACGCTTGCAACAAGTTTAACGAGGTAGTGGAAAAAATCAACAGTCTTTTAGACAACAACAAGTCGATTGCCGAGGCCATATCCATTATTAACGAGATAGCTTTCCAGACCAACATTCTCGCACTCAATGCCGCAGTGGAGGCCGCCCGCGCCGGTGAGTACGGCAAAGGATTCGCTGTGGTGGCAAAAGAGGTGCGCTCGCTCGCCGAAAAGTCAAAGACTGCCGCCGACAGCATTGTGGAGATGTCGCAACGAAGCCTCGAACTCTCAGAAGAGGCTGGTTCTGTAATGCAGCAGACTATCCCCAAGATTGAGAACACGAGAACGCTCGTCAACGAAATCGCCAATGCAAGCATGGAGCAGAACGCCGGAGCTGTCCAAGTAAACAACATAATCCAGAAGCTCAACAGCACTGTTAAAATCAACGCTTCGTCTTCCGAGATGCTCGCCGCCAGTGCCAACGACCTTGCCAATCAGGCCGAAAACCTCCGTAGCGCGATAGATTATTTCAAGTAGGGTGGAGTCATGATTTATTTTTTAAACTTCAGCCTCTTGTACTCCTGAACTATGTTGATTATGAAATCGCCTATTTTTTCGCAGCCGCTTATTATGTCCATATAGAATACACCGCTGAGGTAGTCGTATCTTTTGGCTGTGATGTTTTCGATGTTTTCCTCGCGGAGCTCCTGACGAAGGTTGTTTATACGGTCTTCTATTGCATACGACATTTTCACGTCAGCTTCTTTGATGGTTTCAAAGTTTTTGATAATGAAGAGCATCTGTGTTAACGCCTCTTTTACAATGCCGTACATTTTTTCGATGTTTTTTTGCTGATCTTCGGTGAGGTTCGCTTTGCTTTCGTAGCGGCGTTGTATGCTCCGTGCAATGTTTGCGCCGCTGTCGCCGATTGACTCTAATTCGGATATTACTTTGAGTATCACGCGGCTTTTTATTTTGGCATCGTTGCTCAGGTGATCCTTGCTTATCTTGGCCAAGTATTTCGAAATCTCAATTTCCATGTTGTCGCTGATGTTCTCGTACTTGTCGATCCGCTTGTACAGGGCTTCGTACTCCTTGGTCTTGTTGCTGCTCTCCTTTGTGAGCTGCTCCACAAAGCCGAACATCTTTTCCATGCGTTGCGCCATTTCGAAGGTCTCCTGCACGGCAGCGAACATTCCAGAGTCGCCTACTGCGCTAACTGAGCCGCCGATGTATTTGAGCTTACCTTCGGAATCTTCGTCGTTTTTCTTGATAATCTTTTCGATGATTTTTTCCATCTGGTTGACAAATCCGATAAGCAGCAGCACGTTGCATACGTTAAACGAGGTGTGGAACGCTGCGATGAACTTGGGCAGCTGTTCGGGAGTGATGGAGTGAAAATCGCCGAACCCCCAGACATGAGCCACGAACTTGTTGAACGGCGAAAATAGCGCGCATACCCACAGCACGCCGAAAAGGTTGAACATCAGGTGGGCGAGAGCCGTCCTTCGTGCCGAAGCGGAGGCTTTCATCGCCGATATGTTAGAGGTGATTGTTGTTCCGATGTTTTCGCCGAGCACAAGGGCGATGCCTTGGTCGATTTGAAGCACGCCGCTTGCGCAGAGCAATTGTGTGAACGCAACTATCGCCGCCGACGACTGCACGCAGAATGTAAGCACGCCGCCAACCAGCAGAAACAGCATCATAGAGCCGAATCCGCCGTCGTTCTTGCTCTTAAAAAAGTTGATTACGGTTTCGTTGTTGCCCAAGTCCATGGCTTCGGCGTTGGATTTTAGAATGGTTAGACCGAAGAACAGGAACGCAAGACCGAACACAAAGTCGCCCAAGGTCTTTATCTTGCTGCGTTTCATGTAGATGCAGATGATGCCTATGACGAATATCGGGTAGACTATCTTGCCCATGTCGAACGAGAAACCGAGGCTCATGATCCACGCCGTGATGGTGGTGCCGATGTTAGCACCCATGATGATGGGGATGGCTTGGTTGAGGGTGAAAAGTCCCGCGTTGACAAACGTAACCGTGAGGAGCGTTGTGGCGGTAGACGACTGGATGGTGGCTGTGATAGCCGCGCCGGAGAAAAGTCCGGTGAATCTGTTTTTGCCCATTACGCCGAGAAATTTGCCGAGACTTTCTCCGGCCAATTTCTGGAGGCTCTCAGTCATGTTTTTAAGACCGAACATCAGCAGGGCGAGGCCTCCGAGGAATGTAAGTATCTGTAATACCATTATAAGTGAGTAAAAATGGGTGCATTCTGCACTGCAAAATTATAAATAGAATTTTATCTTGTAATGATTTTGAACCATTAAAAGGTTTAATGTATATTAAAAAACACAAAAGCCCGGCTGCAGTGAGTCGGGCTTGTATGCGTTAACGGACAGCCAATTTCTGTCCTAACCTTAGTATTTTGTTCTGTGAAATGCCGTTGAGCTGGCAAATTCTGCTGACGGTGGTGTTGTACTTGCGGGCTATGGCTCCGAGAGTGTCGCCGCTACGCACGGTGTGATAAACGCGCTCTTGTGTGGCTGCCGACTCGGCGTCGGTCATGCCGTAGTGCGAGTAGATGTTGAAATAGTGGCGTTTGAGTGTGAAATCGCTGCAGCGGAGCTCTCCTGTGGCAAAGTCGAAAAGGCGTTCTGCGTCGAAAGGCTTGCCCATGTAGCGGACTTCAAAATGGAGGTGGGGGCCGGTGCTGCGGCCTGTGTTGCCGCCGAGTGCTACGGGTTCGCCAGCTTTCACTATCTCGTTTTCGTCGGCGATGAATCCCGAAAGATGCGCGTAGTATGTTTCCAAACCGTTGGCGTGGCGTATTACCATGAGGTTGCCGTAACCGCCGGCGTGTCCTACGGTACGCACTACGCGGACTTTGCCGTCGAATGCGGCGCGGATGGTGTCGCCTACGTTGAGTACGATGTCGGTGCCGTTGTGGTTGCGGGTCCTGCGGAATTTGAATCCAGAGCTTACTCTGCCAGTGATGGGCGCGCTGTATCCGTGGGTGCTGTCGGTAAGCACGAGGTCTACCTCCTCGGGAAGCGACGACACTGGAATATCCTTGCAGATGTGGATGCTTTCGATGTCCCAGTTGTCTTCAAAATCTTCGTCGCTGATATTCGGACGGTCTAATTCGTAGTATTGCCACGTGTTGTCGTCAAAGAGAACGACCTTCTTGTATTTGTCGCCGGTGTCGAGGGTGTCGATGGCTGTCTTGATGCGAATGGTGTCGCCGTAGACAGGTGGCAGCGGTAATGCCTGTGCTACAACCGCCGTGGCAGCGGCAAAAATGGTGAGGAGAATCTTTTTCACTATTGATATCTTAAAATTGTAAATCTTTTCTGTTGGTTGACGTTAGTCGAAATTAGCAATTATCAAATCTACGAAATTGCTGTCGCATTTGGGTGAGTCGGCTATCTCGGCGGCGACGCGTGCGAGCGAGTCTTTTTGAAAGATGATATGCTTTGCTATCGAATCTTTTTTGAGCGAGTCGGCGGTTTGCGCGTCGATGTCTCCGCTGCCTGTGATTTGTGAGCAGCCTGCAAGGGGCAGTAGGGTGGCGGCGGTTATTATTAAAGTTTTTTCCATGGTCGGTATGTTTAAAATTCTTCCATTTCTTCTTTCGCGAGGCGTTCGGCTTCGGCTTCTTCCTCAAGCTGCTGGGCGGTGATTGGCTTTTCGGTAATCTCACCCCAGACAAACACGTCGTCCCTGCCGTATGGACGGTGCTTGTCTAACCATACGAAGCCGTCTAAGAACATCTGGCGTTTGGTAAGCCCTTTGAGCGGATAGAGTGCGCCTTGTGGCTTTTTGTAGAACCATATACGGTCTACTTTGCCTTTGGTGAAATGAATGTTCATGTCTTGACTCGAAATCAGGTTCATGCCTGTGGCATAATGGTCTTCCACTGTGTAGTACACTGTGTTGGCGTTGGAAATCACCTCCACTTCCTGTATTTTGTTGCTGTCTAAGTATGCCACCATGTTCTTGCCGTAAATCTGGTTGTAACGGTCTTCGTCGTCAACCTTTGATATTACAAACGCCTCGTTGAGCAGTTCCACCATGTCGATATGGTTGTTAGAGGTGTAGAACTTCATGTTTTTGGCGGTAATCTGGTTTTCGTTATGCCAGATAACTGGGTTGCGGTTCATGGTAACGGTGCTGTCGCTAAAGTTGTACACCATGCTGTCGCACATACCCTGAATGTCGCGGCGGAACATCTTGGTGTGGTGGTACGCCTTTACCATCCGGTAGAGCGAGTCGGGATTGTCTTTAACGTAGGGCGTCATGTAAGAGCATATGGTGTCGGCATGGAGAAACACCGTGTCGATGTCGGAATAGTATATCATCAGAGCCTTGTCGGTAAGAATGCTCTTCTGGTCGGCATCGTAGTAATGCGCCTTGTTCCCAAGCAGGATGATAGATTGGACGGTGTCGGTGATAACAACGTTGTTTTCGCCGAAGCCGTAGTTTTTGGCGCGGTCGTAGAAAATAGAGTCGGCATCCAAACGCCGCTCTTTGCTTGTGAGGTAGCTGTTTTTGGTTAGCTTCCCTTGGTCGAGGTTGTGATTGTACCAGCCACGCTCGGTGTAGAGGTAGTCGTCGCCGCCGAAGATTTCAGAGGGACCGAGGAATGTGCTTATCTTTGTAGATATATTGTGGGTGAGCGTGTCGGAGAGCATCAGGTATTTCGGGTTGTGTATTTCCACATGGTTGGTGTACTTGAGGTCGTTGGTATTGGGGTAGAAATAGCCGTTTTGCGAGATGAGTGTGTCTTCGCCCGAGAAGGTAGTTCCTCCGTCGAAATAGTATGCCACGTTGTCAATCATGTTGAAGTCGAGGTTTTCGGTGAGCATAATCATGCTGTCGCGGGTCATCTTGACGTTTTTGCGTGCTTGTGCGAGCTTGATGTTGCCGTTGTATTGAGCCGAGTCGCTCCATAGGTGCACCGTGTCGTTATCGGACATCAGTTTAATGATGTGGATTTGTCCGAAAGCCTGGAAAAAGTTTGCTTTGTTGTTGTAATGCGCGCTGTCGCAGTACATATACGCGCTGTCGTGGTAGAACACCACGTCGCCTCTTAGAATCTTGATGTCTGGACCGAGAGTCTCGTTCACCTCCAATGTGTTGGTATTGACAATCTCTATCTTGGTGGGTTCTTGCGCCCGTGATGAGGCAAGGCACGCAATCAATAGCAATATGGCAATCAGATGTTTTTTCACTGTGGTAATGTTTTAGTCAGTTGTTTTACAAGTTGTTTAGCAAGTGTCCCATACGGTCGCGCTTGGTGATGAGGTATTTCTTGTCGTACTGATTGGCAGGAATCTCAATCGGGACGTTTTCAACGATTTCTAATCCGTAAGCTTCCAGTCCTACGCGTTTTACGGGGTTGTTGGTGAGTAGGCGCATCTTTGTAACGCCCAGTTTGCGGAGTATTTCGGCTCCTGTGCCGTAGTCGCGCAGGTCGGGGTCGAATCCGAGATGGACGTTGGCGTCTACAGTGTCGTAGCCCTGCTCCTGCAGCTTGTACGCCTTTATTTTGTTGAAAAGCCCTATTCCCCTGCCTTCTTGGTTCATGTAGAGCAGTATTCCTTTGCCTTCCTGACTGATACGCGTCATAGCCTGATGGAGCTGGTCGCCGCAGTCGCACCGCATCGAGCCGAAAATGTCGCCGGTGGCGCACGACGAATGTACGCGCACCAAGATAGGCTCGTCTTTGTCCCATGTGCCTTTTACAAGTGCCGAATGTTCCAGTCCGTTGCTTATCTGGCGGAATACCGTCATCTTGAACTCGCCGTAGCGTGTGGGCATATTGACTTGAGGAGATGCTTCCACGGTGGTTTCGGTGCGCAGACGGTAGGCTATGAGGTCGCGTATTGAGATTATTTTCATGTTGTGCTTTTGTGCCACATCCATCAATTGTGGCAGACGCGCCATTGTACCGTCGGGATTGAGAATCTCGATAAGGGCGGCGGCGGGATATAGACCAGCCAAACGTGCCATGTCGATAGAAGCCTCGGTGTGTCCTGCGCGTTGCAGCACTCCACGGTCTTGCGCGTAGAGGGGATTGATGTGCCCCGGACGGGCGAATGTGCCGGGTTTGGAGTCGGGGTCGGCGAGAGCCTTGATGGTGGCGGTGCGGTCGTGTACTGAAACGCCTGTGGTGCATCCCTCTATCTTGTCGATGGTAACTGTGAACGGCGTGCCGAGTATCGATGTGTTTTCCTCTACTTGGTGGTGAAGACTTAACTCCTTGGCGCGTGAAATGGTGATAGGCGAGCAGAGGACGCCTCTGCCGTTTTGAAGCATGAAATTTATTTTCTCCTCGGTGATGGTTTCGGCGGCGGTGATAAAGTCGCCTTCGTTTTCTCGGTCTTCGTCGTCAACGATGATTATAATCTTTCCTTGACGGAAATCTTCGATTGCTTCTTCTATAGTGTTGAGTTGTATCTTGTTCATCTTACAAAATGTTGGGTGTGTAGTTGGTGGTAACCTCGGTCTGCTGTTTGGTAGAGAATTTCATGACCTTTTTCTTGTAGGTGATAGCGGCTATGGTTATTGCAGCTACCGCCAAAACAGCCGTGAGTATTACGAACTTGTGTTTGAAATTGTGCTTTTTGTTGATAATGAATGTTATTACGGCCAGAACCAATGCCAATCCGCCGAAAATGAATGCTGCGTTTTTGGTAGGCGTGAATGAGAATGCCAGAGCTATCGCGGATGCTATCAAGCCGATATTGAGACTGTAAGAGCGCAACGGATAGTGACCGGTGTCGTTGCCGGTGTCTTTGAGCTTTCCAAATATCTTGAAGAAACCTATCACCTTGTCCCAGCCTCGTGCCCAAGCCTCCTTGTTGAAGAGCTGCGCATCTACGGTTGCCTTGTAGGTGAGAAAAATTCCAAACGGAAGTATCACAATGGTACTGAGCCACATTCCCTGCCACGGTTCCCAGATACCCTCGCGCGACATCTTCATGCCGGCTGTGGATATAATGTAATAGATGATGAACACCAGGACAGACACAACGATAGGCAGTCCGAAGCCACCCTTGCGGATAATGGCTCCGAGCGGTGCGCCTATGAAGAAGAATATCAGGCAGGCTATCGAAAGGGTGATTTTCTGATGCCAGGCGTTACGGTATTTGGCCACAGTCTTCTGGCGTGTCTGCACCTCCTCGGCATTGCGTATGATGTAGTTCTGAGTTTCAGTGGCAAACTCGATGGCTTTGGTTTTCACTTGCTTGAACTTGTCGTCGGGAAGCGACTGTAGCAGGCTGTCGAGGTTGATAACCGCCTTGGCTTTGTTGGTGGATATCGCGTAAATACGGCTCAGACTGTCTTTGTGACGGGCTATCTTGGATTCGATAATAGAATCTTCTCTAAGATAGGCGGTGTCTGGCACGTACCTCTCTCTCGCATCGCCAAATTCGGGAGATTTTATCATCTGCATGCCAGAGTTGTCGATTTGATGCACACGTCTTGACCTCACCGAGTCGGCGTAGATCATCTGCGTGTGCTTGGCGTTACGCAGATAAAACTGGTTAGTGAGTATGGAGGTCAACGCTCCCGCTTGCGAGAGGTAGTTGTTGTTGAGCGAGTCGCCCGAATGTTTCAGCTGGTAGAGGTTCATCACCTGGTAGTTGTTGCGGAACAGGCTCTCGTCGGTACGGTCGAAGTCGAAGCCAGCCATGCTCTGCATAATTGTCTGCTGGTCGAAGGTGTTGATACGGTGAGCGTATTTCTTTTCGGGTTCGTTAACCTTGTCCTCGTCTTCGGTGTAGGAGATGCCGTGGTAGAGGGTGAGAATCATGTAGCGGTTGTCGTCGGTCATCTTGATGCTGCCCGAATCTGCCACAGTTACCATATAGTTGCCCTTGCCGAGCTGGTGGTCGTAGATGCGGAATCCGTACATCATGTTGGTCTTGGAGTTTTTCTGATTGATTCGTATGCTCACTTCGCCAAGGTCGTTGTTAAAGATGCCCGGCTTGATGTTCATTTCGGGGCGCTGCTGCTTGATGCTCCACAATAGCGAGTGCATCTTGAGACTCGCAACAGGGATTATGTTGTTGGCAATGACAAACGCCATCAGGCTTATCAGCACGCAGAATATTATCAGCGGACGCATAGTGCGCTGCAACGATATGCCTGCCGCCTTGATGGCCGTTAGCTCAAACTTTTCGCCGAGGTTGCCGAATGTCATAATCGACGCCAACAGTATTGCGAGCGGCAATGCCATGGGTATCAGCGTGATGGATGCGTAAAACAGAAGTTCCGCTATCACCGACGCTTCGAGTCCTTTGCCTACAAGCTCGTCGATATACTTCCATAAGAACTGCATCAGCAGCACGAACAGCGAGATGAAGAACGTGGCTATCAGCGGTCCGATGAAACTCTTTATGGTGAATATGTCTAATTTTTTCATATTCTGGCAGTTGTTTAGTTCTTAGGTTTGAATGTGTCGATATGCCGTGCCTTTTTGTCTTGGTAAACATCGTCAACGGTGATGAGTATGCCGGTCTCCTCCACGCCGCCGAAATACGGGTTGGGCGCAGTGCCGAACAGTTTCATGGTGGACGAAAGGTTCATATAGGCGTTGAACATCGGCGGAATGTTCTCGCCGAGGTCTCTTACCAAGCGGTTGAGGCATTTGAAATCGTCTTTGTAGTTCTTGTTGGGGAACGCCTCGGCTATCTGCTGCTCTGTGAGTGAGGGGACAATGCCGTTGATTGGCGTAACAAGATGGTCGGGGTCTTTGAAATAGAGCTTCATAAAACTCAGAAGATAGTCGCGGGCTGTCTGGTTAAACGACGTGTACATGGTCATCTTTCCAAAGAAATACTTGATATGGTCTTTGTTAAGCATGTAAATTGCACCGAGACCGTCCCAAAGGTTGTCTAACGCATAGATTGCCTGTTTAAAATACTGCCTACTTTGGAATTTTGGCTGAACAAAGCTTCGTCCAAGCTCAATGGTGTGAGGCAGATACTTATTAATAAAGGTGTCAGAAAATGTGAATATCTCGGCAGTGGATAGCTCGGGCTTGCCGTCCTTGTCGTAAATTGGCAGAGAGCAGTCGATAAAGCGGTATCCTCCAAGTATTTCGTCCATCTCTTCGCTCCATACAATGAGTTGTTGGTAAGGGATTTCGCGGGTGTCGCACTCGTCGATGTCGCAGCTTTTGCCTGTGCCTCCGCCTGCCTGACGGAATGCAAGTTCGCGCAGACGTCCTATCTCTTTCATTGTGTTAGGCGCGTTGTGGGCGTTTACGATGTATATTTTGTTGCCGCCGTAGTTGGTGTCTCTAACAAACCTTTCGTGGGTAAGCTCTGATAGCAGCAGTTGCTTGTCTATGGGTTCAATAATATCTTCCATGGGCATAAGATTATGGTTTAAGCATATATGTCATTTTGCGAACATATTGTGTCCTTTCTTTTGGGTCTTTGATTTCGGCAAGCACCGAAGACATCACAGGTTCGCCGTAGTACAGATTAATTGGCTTGTCGTGATATTTAAATACTTCGCTGGGCAGAAGCACAAGCTCGTAGTTGAATTTGATGCCGAGTTTTTTGCGGATGTTTGCCACCGAATAAAAGAAACTGCTGTTTTGGGCGTCAACATACACCGGCACTATCGGCAGGTTGTGCTCCACAGCCATAGAGATAAACTTGTTTTTCCATTCC
>JAFYFR010000142.1 GCA_017543645.1 Bacteroidales bacterium | reverse complement strand
TTTCATACCGTAACCCATAAACACGTTACCAAACTGAATGTGGTGGGTTTTGTTGAAATTGTATTTTACAAACACATCGCGAAATGAGATTGTAGTGGCTTTTGCGTTACTGTTATATGCAAAGCACAATTCGATTTTGTAGTCCCATTTGTCGAGGAATTTACCCGAAACACCGAGACGGGTATCGTTTACAGCCACGCCGTTGTCGGGTTTTGAACCGTCGGCCTTTTCGTTGAGAAACGAACCAAAGTCAAAATTAGTACGTCCGATTAGTTTAAGGGAGAAGTTGTCGTTTTCGGGAACGACCGTGATTTGAGCGTCTGCCTGAGAGGGCATCAACGCACAGAGAGCCACCGCCGAAAAAGCGGTAAAGAGTTTTTTACTAAATTTTTTCATATTTCTGTCATAATTAATGTTAATAATCGATTTGTTAGTTTTACACCGCAAAAATACTGCAAAAAATTGTTAAAATAAAATGCATTATTGCAATAAACACACATTAATCATTGAACAACTTGTCGAACTCTTTCATATATTCCAAACCACGCGGCACGTAGTTTTTGTCGTAAGTTTTGTATTTTCCGTTTTTTGGCACGGGATGCCCGGTGTTGTGTATGTGGAATGCGTCGGCGTAACGCCCCTTGCGGATATAGTCGCCGTAGGTGTCGTTAATCCACTTAACACCATAATAAAGCGAATTGTCGCCACGCAAATCCTTGATAGTAATGCCGAGATGAATACATTTGTAACCCATCAGCTGAAAAGGACCCCAAGAGGAGGCGAGATTGCGCAAGGCATCATCGGAAGCGTTTGAAATCTCGTTGTAAGAAATATTCTCAAGGTCGGAGACTTTTTTTGCGCGGACGTCTTTAAGCTTGTTGAAAACATGCTTCTCGAATCTCGGCGGCACGTTGCTAACGCCAGAACACTCGAGCATTATCAGCGCCATAAGGTACGACGGCGAAAGGTCGAACTGGCGGGAGAGCTTTTTCACCTCGCGCCCGTAGTTGTTGTACGCGCCCTGCACGCCTCCCTGCTCCGACGGTGCTTTCTTGCCGACACTAAAAATCAGAAACACCACAAGGGCTATCGTTCCTGCCACCAAGAGTTTTGCTATGCCGTGAGATTTTTCTTCTGTTACTTTTTTATTCCTTTTTTTGAGCTTTGACTTTATCTTCTGCTTGCCTTTCTTGTAGTTCATCAACAATGAATATTTAACTTTTTTCAAATAAATAACTTTCTCTTCGATATATTTTCGCAACCTGCCGAACATATTTTTTTTTACAAAGTTATAAATAATTGAAAAAAAAAACGTAACTTTGAAAACTGATTTTTTTATATTTTTATCATATAAAAACCACTAAACTATTAATAGATAATATTATAACAACACAACATAATAATGGAAACCAATACGGCAGTTGAAACCACCAAGATAAAACTAATTGCAACCGGCGATGTCCACGGGGCAATTTTCCCATACGATTTTATCGAAAACGAGCCGCTAAATACATCGCTTGCTCAAATTTACACCTATATAAAAGAGCAGCGCAGTGTAAAAAGCCAGGAAGTGATACTCTTGGACAACGGCGATTTTCTTCAAGGTCAGCCGGTGGTTTACTACTCCAACTACGAAAAACACGAAGGTCAGCATATCTGCGCCGATGTGATGAACTACATGAAATACGATGCCGCAAGCGTTGGCAACCACGACATCGAAACCGGACACGAAGTGTACGACCAGCTTATTAAAGAATTCAACTTTCCTTGGTTGGCAGCCAACGCCGTTGACAAAAAAAACGGAGAGCCTTATTTTAAGCCATACGCCATTATCCAACGGAAAAATGTCAAGATTGCAATCATTGGCATGATTACGCCATCGATTCCTGTTTGGCTTCCCGAAAAAATATGGGAAGGCATGGAGTTTGAAGACATGGTGGAATGTGCTAAAAAATGGGTCAGCATAGTAAAAGAAAAGGAGAATCCCGACCTGATTGTGGGACTTTTTCATTCGGGAGTTGACAACACGTACAACAACCGCAACGCCCAAGACTACAAGAACGAAAACGCTTCAAACCTTGTGGCACAGCGTGTTCCGGGGTTCGACATTATTTTTGCCGGACACGACCATCAGGAGGTGAACATGGTGGTGCGCAACTGCGACGGCGGCCGTGTGATTATCCTCGACCCGAAAAACTGCGCTAAACTTGCCGCCGTGGCTTCTGTGCAAATCAGAAAAGAGGGCGACAAAATCATCGACAAAAAAATCACCGGTCTGATTATGGAGATGAACAGCTGCGAACCCGACCGCGACATGATGAAGCGTTACGCCGACTACATAAAAATGATAAAGCACTATGTATCAAAGCCTATTGCCAAATTTACCCGCACTATCTCCTCGCGCGACGCTATGTTCGGAAACTCGGCGTTTGTAGACCTTATACACAGCATACAGCTTGAGGCCACAGGCGCGGACGTGTCGTTTGCCGCTCCGCTGACTTTCGACAGCAAGGTGGACAAGGGTACTGTCTGCATCCGCGACATGTTTAAACTTTACAAGTTTGAAAACCTTCTTTACACTGTGGAACTCACCGGCAAGGAGATTCTCGACTATTTGGAATATTCTTACGGCTCGTGGTTCAACACAATGAGCGACCGCAAAGACCATCTTGTGCTTTTCGAGGTAGACGAGCGGGGCAACGGACGCACGGCTGGCAAATTCTACAACTACTCGTCGGCTTCGGGCATCGACTACACCGTTGACCTTACCAAGCCCGCAGGCGAAAAAATCTCCATCCACGGCTTTTCTGACGGACGGAAATTCGAGCCTGACAAGATTTACAAAGTGGCTATAAATTCGTACAGAGGCAACGGCGGCGGCGGTCACCTTACCGAAGGCTCGGGCATCAGTCACGACGAACTGCTCAACCGAATTATTTCCTCCACCGACAAAGACCTCCGCTACATCATCATGCAGCACATAGAGCAGATGCGCATAGTATCGCCAAAAGCCAAGGGCAATTGGAAAGCAGTGCCCCAAGACTTTTGGATTCGCGGCAGGAAAAAGGACTACCAGATTATGTACGACAATTAGCCGTCTACTTTAAAAAGTCATCGAAATATCTTTCGATTTTTTGGTAAAGGTGCACGCGGTCGTGTCCGAAGACGTTGTGCTCGTGCTGCGGATAAACGGCATAGTCTACTTGAACGCCTGAGTTTACCGCTTCTTGAAGCAATCGGAGACTGTGCTGCCAAACCACAATATTGTCGATGTCGCCGTGAATCACAAGCAGACGGTCTTTAAGATTGCCAATTTTGTTAACGACGGCGGTCTTTTCATATCCTTCGGGATTTTCGTCGGGAGTATCCATATAACGCTCGCCATACATCACCTCGTAATACTGCCAATCGCATACAGGTCCGCCTGCCACGCCTGCTTTAAACACGCCGGGATAGGTGGTCATAAGGTCGATGGTCATAAATCCGCCAAAACTCCAACCTTGCACGCCAATGCGGTTTTTATCTACGTAACTTAGCGATTTTAAATATTTTACGCCTTCCATTTGGTCTTGCATCTCTAATTCGCCAAGTTGACGGTGAATGCAGTGCTCATATTCAACGCCACGGAATTCGGTGCCACGGTTGTCCATTGTAAAAAAAATGTAGCCCTGTTGAGCAAAATAGAGCATCCACGACGACGCGCCATAGAGCCATCCGCCGTCTACCAACTGACTATGCGGACCACCGTAAACGTAATCAATTACAGGATAAACCTTTGTGGAGTCGAAATCGGACGGAAGTATCAACCTACCTGAGAGCGGAAATTTGCCGTCGGCAGATTTTAAGTTTACCAAACGTATCTGGGGCATCTTGAAAGCAGAATAGGGATTGTCGGTCTGCTTTAAAACTTTGATTTCAGAACCGTCGGTTTTGCAAAGGGTGCATTTGAGAGCCGTTGTGGGTGACGAATAGATGTCGATATACTGCGTAAACTGACGGTTGAAATTGGCATTGTGCAAACCGAGCCCCTTGCTCAAACAGGTAAACCGACCTTTGAGGTCTACCTTGCAGATGTCGCGGTAAAGATAGCCCTTGTGATTTGATTGAAAATATACTACGCCGTTGTTTACTCCGTAAATATCTGTTACGCAATAATTTCCTTTTGTTAACTGAGTGCATTTTCCGTTATCTACATTATAAAGGTATAGATGCTTGAAACCATCGCGCTCGCTGAGCCATACAAACTTACGGTTATCGACAAAACACGGCGGCACACACGGTTCTACCCACTGCTCGTCTTTCTCCTCAAACAGGGTTTTCACAAAACTGCCGTCGGATGCGTTGTAGACATTCATCCATAGATGATTTTGTTCACGGTTGATTTCGGCAACGAGGATATATTTGTCGTCACGGCTCCATGCTATGTTGGTAAAGTAACGGTTGACAGGCGATGCGGTTTTGAGGTATACGGTTTGCGCACTCGCAAGGTCGTAAACGCCGACGCTTACTTCGTGGCTTGTTTCGCCAGCCATGGGATATCGGAACGGGTCGGTAGAGGCAATTCGCTGTGTAACATCCACTTTGGGATATTCTGTCACCATGCTCTCGTCCATTCTGTAAAAAGCGAGTTTTTTGCCGGAAGGCGACCAGAACGTGCCTTTTTCGATGCCGAACTCGTTGCGGTGAACCGAAGTGCCGTAGACAACACCCCGTCCCCTACGTCCGTTAACCTTAACCTGACCGTTGCGTCCACAGACAAAAAGGTCGCCATCGTCGGAATACGCCACGTTTCTATCGCCAGGAGCATATTCAAAATCGGCATAAATCTGTGTTAACGAATCTCGGAATGTATTGTTTGTTAAATCAATGTAATATAGCGAATTGGTGGAATAACTGTAATACGAAACTATGTTTTTGTCGATCCATGCTGAAATAAATCCCCTATTCGACAATCCGTTCTGCTCCAACACACGGTGGATGTTGTCGGTTTTTGATTCGGAATCTTCGTCGCTAATAAACTCTCCCGTAGTATGGTCGAAATATCCGCAGTACGACGAAATGCGGTAGTTGGAATAGTCATTTCCACCCGGAACTGTGTTTTCTAAGGTAAAGACCTTCTGAGCAAAAGCCGCTCCCGATAACGATGCAGACAATAAAAATAAAATAATACGTTCCATATAAATCAACTGTTACATAAATCCTTTCAACATAGATATTTCGTCAGCCCAAATCAACTCGTCAGGCGTTTCGAGAATCAACGGAATGTTGTCGAAACGAGCGTCCTCCATTATCCATTGGAAGGGTTCTTTGCCGATAGCTCCGCACCCGATGGAGGCATGACGGTCGACGTGCGACCCAGCCGGTTTCATAGCGTCGTTGAGGTGCATTCCTCGGAGATATTTAAAACCAACAATCTGGTCAAACTCGTCCCAAATGCGCTCAAACTCGTATTTGTCGGCAAGATTGTATCCTGCGGCAAAAGCGTGGCAGGTATCAATACAAACCCCTACACGGCTCTTGTCGTCCACACGGTCGATTATGTGCCTAAGGTGATGAAACGAAAAACCGAGGTTAGTACCCTGTCCGGCAGTGTTTTCTATAACGGCTGTTACTCCGTCGGTCTTGTCGAGAGCAATGTTAATCGAGTCGGCTATGCGGTTGAGGCACTCTGTTTCGGAAATCTTTTTCAGATGGCTACCAGGATGAAAATTCAGCAACTTCAGTCCCAACTGCCCGCAACGCTGTAATTCCTGAACAAACGACTTGCGCGATTTGTCAAGACCTTCCGCCTCTGGACTTCCAAGATTTATCAAATAGCTGTCGTGCGGGAGAATCTGCTCCGGCTTGTAGCCGAGTTTCTCGCAGTTGCTCTTAAATTCTTCTATCTCGCTGTCGGCAAGTTCTTTGGCAAACCATTGCCGCTGATTTTTGGTAAAAAGTGCAAAAGCCGTTGCACCTATGGCCTTGGCGTTTACTGGTGCATTTTGAACTCCGCCCGATGCACTTACATGCGCTCCGATATATTTCATCATTATTGGTATTAAAATGCTTTGCAATATTGGCAAAAATTATCCGCCGTACAAAATTTTTTACGCAAAAAAAATGGATTGTTACAATTTTCAAGTTTTGCAAGTGATTAAGCTGATAGTTGTATTTTGTCGACAGCGATTTTTAGTTTTCTGACCTTTTCATTATC
>JAFYFR010000141.1 GCA_017543645.1 Bacteroidales bacterium | reverse complement strand
TGCACAAGTAGGCTGGTCGGCTCCCCAAGGCGAACAATTCAAAGACGCTGCAAAAGCCGGATTGGGTTATTCGCTCGACCTGATGTTCGTTCCAAGTTTCCTCAACGGGCAACTCTCGTTCGGTATCGCAAAAGACGGCAACATCCTTTTCGGAGTTAAGAAAGGCAATGGAAACTATGAACTTGATTACAGCGCGTCAAAACTCGGACTTGTAGGCGGTAAAATTCGTTTCGACCTCAAAGCACCCGTTGTTAAACCCTACGCTGCAATCACATTTGGCGCAGGACGTTTGAAACTCGGCGAAATTAATACTGCATCGCTAAAACAAGTGTCGGTAAATATCGGTGACGATTTTGAATACGACCCTGCCACCACATTTGCTATTAAACCAGAACTTGGCGTAGCATTTGGATGGTTTACAATCGGTGTAGGCTGGATGTTGCCCGCCGACTACGAAGTAACAAACTTTGGAGAATACTTACTCACAGGTAACAAAAATGCCAAACAAAAAGTCAACGCCGGTACAACCCAATTCAACATCGGCGTTGCATTCAAATTTGGTGACTAAAAACACTTTAATATTATAGCAAAAAATTAGGGGCGTTACGTATGTGCGCCCCCTTTTTTTTACAAAAAAAGTTTCTAACTTTGCGCCGTTAAAAAAACGCATACTATGAAATACGGTTTTGATAACGACAAGTATCTGAAAATACAGTCGGCACATATTAAGGAACGGATTAAGAAATTCGGCGACAAACTTTACTTGGAGTTTGGAGGAAAACTTTTCGACGATTATCACGCATCGCGCGTACTGCCCGGTTTTGAACCCGACAGCAAGTTAAAAATGCTTATGAAGGTGGCTAACGACGTGGAAATCATTATTGTAATCAGCGCGGTAGACATCGAAAAAAACAAAGTGCGCGGCGACATCGGCATCACTTACGACAACGACGTGCTCCGCCTCCGCGATGAGTTTCAAAAACGCGGACTGTTTGTTGGCTCGGTGGTAATCACTCACTACAAAGGTCAAGACAGCGCAAAGGCATTCCGCAACCGTCTTAAACGCTTGAATATCAAAACCTATTATCATTACACCATTGAAGGCTATCCCACCAATGTGGCATTAATCGACAGCGATGAAGGTTTCGGCAAAAACGATTATGTAGAAACCACTCGTCCACTTGTGGTAGTAACAGCCCCCGGACCCGGAAGTGGCAAAATGGCAGTGTGTCTCAGTCAGTTGTACCAAGAAAACAAAAAAGGAATCAAAGCCGGATACGCCAAATTCGAGACCTTCCCAATTTGGAATCTCCCATTGAAACACCCCGTAAATATGGCTTACGAGGCTGCCACAGCCGACCTCAACGACGTGAACATGATAGACCCGTTTCATCTTGAGGCTTACGGCGAAACCACAGTAAACTACAACCGCGATATTGAAATTTTCCCCGTGCTAAACGCCATATTTGAAGGCATTTACGGCGAAAATCCATACAAATCGCCCACCGATATGGGCGTGAATATGGCTGGCAACTGCATTATCAACGATGATGTGTGCTGCGAGGCTTCAAAACAAGAAATCATAAGACGCTATTACTCAACGCTCAACGCTTTTGACGAGGGTAAAAGCGACGAAAGCGAGGTAAAC
>JAFYFR010000140.1 GCA_017543645.1 Bacteroidales bacterium | reverse complement strand
GGTAACAGTTTCGCCTTATATGGGTCGCGATTCGGTAACGCCTTATCTCGAATACGATGGCAAATGGGTTATTATCCTTGCCCTCACTTCCAACCCGAGCGCATCTGATTTCCAAGTTATTCAAGAAAAAGAATCCAACGAATATATATTTGAAAAAACCCTCAAATACGGTCAACTTTGGGGTTCGCAAGATCAGATAATGTTTGTCTGCGGTGCTACACAGGCATACAAATTCCAGCAGGTAAGAAAAATCGCTAAAAACAATTTCTTACTTGTCCCCGGCATTGGCGCACAAGGTGGTAGCCTCGAAGACGTGGCATTTTACGGTATGAACGAAAGTTGTGGTTTGCTTGTAAACTCATCTCGTCAAATTATCTACGCAAGCAATGGCGAAGATTTTGCCGAAAAAGCCGCCGAGCAATGCGAACAATTGCAGATTACCATGAAAAAAATGTTAGAAGACAACAAGGCCTCGCAGCGTCGTTAACCACGCGGCAGGTATTTTCGAAAAGGATTAATTGGTTTTTATTACCGGCAGTCAGTGATGATTAGCCGGTTTTTTTTTAGTTAGCATACACCGTATCCACCGCCACTGTGCATGCTGCAAAATATCCTGCGGCGTTGTTTGATATGTTGGTATGCAAATTTCCATGAGCCTCGTCAAAATAGCCGCCGCACCATTGAGTTTCGGTTAGCAGCGAGCGCAGAAACAGCTCGTAATTGTGGTCGATGGAGTATTTGCACTCTATCACCTGCGTACCTTCGGGAAACTCTATTTTCTCTATTTTGGGGGCGAACAGCTGGCTTACGTCCACCGTTGTGAGCGAATAGTAGTAGAGTCTTGCCCTGGTGTTCTTTGGGTCGTATTCTTTGTATCCGTCCACGCCGCTCCAGTCTAAATCCACGGTGTACATGGCAGGATTGTCAGCCACAAAGCTCTCCGCCACGTGGGCTATGCTCAACATTCCGCTCTCGTTCCGTGTAAACTTGATTTTTTCGGGAGGGGTTACGGGCAGCATGTTGCTTTCGGCTGTGTAGGTGCTTCCGTTTACTTTCACGTTGAGGTAATAAATATTTCCCGCAACTCCAATAAACGGATATTCAGATATATACGTGCCCAGGTTTAAAGTATCTTCGAAGTAGTAGTACGTACTGTCGTTCGACGCCGTAACAGCCACCATCGCTCCCGACACTGGAGCGCGACGGTTGTTGTCGTATCTCGACACTTGCGACACGTATACTATCTGACGCTTGTTCTCATTGGTTATCATGCCCTCTATCACCACTGTGGTGTCTTTGGGCTGTTCCAGATGGAATTCGTATTTGTGTACGCAGCTTTGGCATACAAAAAAGGCACAGACCACCGCCGATGATAAGGAGATTAACTTTGATGGGGTGATCTGTGCCATACTATGGAAACGAAATTTTAATAATCTTCTATCGACTCGGAGAACGAGTTGTTGATCTCCGACTCCAGAGTCTCGTTGCTGCCGGCGTCGTCGTTGCATCCGGCGTTGGCGTTGTACCCGGCGGGAGCTTCAAACTTGTCGTCGCGCGAGTATATCTGCGACAGCACGGGGTCGTCGTATACCTTTTTCATATAGATACCCCAGGCGGGCAGAGCCATACGCGAGCCTTGTCCTAACTCGCCGTTTGAGAACTGGATAGAGCGTTCCTCGCCGCCTGCCCATACGCCTGTAACGAGTTTTGGGGTGATGCCCATAAACCATCCGTCGGCGCAGAGGTTGGTGGTTCCGGTTTTGCCGCCTATGTCGTTGGTGAGTCCGAAATCGCGGCGCAGACGTCCTGCAGTACCGCCCTGAACTACGCCACGGAGCATTTCCACCATCTTGTAGGCTGTGGTTTCGTCGATTGCTTCCTGGTGTTTGGCTGTGAACGATGCTATCTCGTTGCCGTTTTTGTCCTCAATTCTGAGCACCATCACGGGC
>JAFYFR010000139.1 GCA_017543645.1 Bacteroidales bacterium | reverse complement strand
TGTGAAGATGATGCTCGTAGCCGTTTCGGGACGTGTGATTGCTGTGAAAGATATTACAGATTCTACCATAGAACTCGACCTGACAGGCCGTCCCGGAGTTTATATCCTCCGTCTTATTACCCCATCGAAGACAGTGGTTAAGAGGATGGTAATTCAGTAAGTTGAAAGTTGAAAATTGAAAATTGAAAGAGGAGTTTTTCCTTTTTCAATTTTCAATTTTAAATTTTTTTTATAATACTCTGAATCCGAATACAGTTATGTCGTCGGTCTGCTTTCGGATGCCTCGCCATGAGAGCAGTTCGTTTTCGAGCCTCTCTTTCTGCTCGCTGCTGGGCAGCTGAGCCACCGATGCCAATAGCGAGTTGAAGTCGCGGCGCGAGTATTTGCGGTTTTCGCTGATACCGAACTGGTCGGCAAAACCGTCGGTGGCCATGTATATCATGTCGCCGGGTTCTGCTTGGATGGTGACGTTTTGGAAGCTGAGCTGCATGGGGTATATTCCAATTGGGCATTTGGTGGGGTTGTGAACCTGCAATGCGTCTTTGCGGACGGTAATGAGCGGAATGTTAGCTCCTGCGTACTCTATTGTGTAGCCGCTGACAAAGGTTACGGCGATGTCTAATCCGTCGCGCAGTATTACGGAGTTCTGAAGTGTGGCGATAATCTTGGTTCTGAGGTGTTCGAGCAGCTGCGCTGGCGAGAATCCTTCGTCGAGTCCGTGCATGTTGATAATGTCGGATAGGAGGCTTTCCGATAGCACGCTCATAAGCGCGCCCGGAACGCCGTGCCCTGTGCAGTCTGCCACGATGCACACCTTGGTCTGCCCTATTTGCGAAACGTAGTAGAAGTCGCCGCCCACTATCTCGCACGGCAGGTAGAGCACGAAGCTGTCGGGGAAGAGCTTTGCGGTGTTTTCCGACGACGGGAAGAAGAGCGCGTCCTGGATGCGCTTGGCGTAGGTCATGCTCTCTTCCATGCGGCGGTGTGCGTTTTCGAGCTGGCTGTTTTTCTCCTCGGTCTGCTCGAGCGATGTCATGAGGTTTTCGGTGAGTGTCTTGAGCTGCTGTTCGTACTGCTTGCGTTCGGTAACGTTGTGGACAATACCCTCGTATCCGGCAGGCGCGCCGTCTTGGGCAAAGTATCTGTTGATGTTGGTCTCGCAGTGGAGGGTCTTGCCGAGGTGGTTTTTCATCTTGAACGAAAAACCCTTGATGTCTCCTGTCCGGGCTATGGCGTCCCAGTCGATGGCAGTAGTTACCACTTCGGTGATGTTGCGTCCGATGATTTCGTCGAGGCTTCCGTATCCGAGGGCTTCGCAGCAGGAGCGGCTGGCCTGAAGAATTGTGCCTTCGAGGTCGGTGCGTATATATAGGTCGGTGAGGTTGTCGATGGTGCTTTGCATCAGGCGGTTCTGCTCTATGATGTTTTTCTCCTTCTCGCGCTGTTTTGAGATGTCCATGAGTGAGCAGAACACCCCGTAAGGCGTTTCTCCTCCGTAGTTGAAAGGGATTTTCGACACGGAGTAGCATCTTTGGCTGTTGTCGAAACAGGAGAGAAACTGCATCTTGAGCATCTGTTTCTTGTTGACCTTGAGTATGGCGCGGTCTTCGTCGAAAAGCGGGAAGATTTCTTCCGGGAGTCCGAGTTCGCGCTCGTCCTTGCCGATAAACTCATCGGGCGGTATTCCGAACGACTTGGCAAACATGCTGTTGACAAACTCGAACTTGAGCGAATGGTTTTTTACATACATTCTTGTAGGCATTACTTCGAGAAACGCCTTGAGCTTGTTGTTAAGCTCTATCTCGTTTTTCATTACCTTGGTGTCGTTGCCGCAGCCTAAGAAGAGGAGGCCGAGCAGCAGGAGCAGCGAAATTACTATGTACCATGTCCAGAACCGGCTGCCGATGGCTGTCTCGCTGCCGCTGAACGAGAATTGGAGCATACCGTAGTCGAGGTTGTTGATGTCGCGGACAAACTCGTTGATGATAACGGGGTTGAGGCTCTGCTTGAGATACTCCTTGTCTCTTACGTACTCCACCTTCCACAGGTTGGTGGGGAGCATCTGCGACACCATCTCCTGTATGTTGCCTATGGCGAGGAGGTATCCCCCTGATTCGAGACGCTTTTTGTCGGTGTCCTTTGCCGGCACGCCGTAGATTACAAACAGCGAGTCGTTGTGGTATTTGAAGTATTTGAAATGGTTGTAGTACTCGATTTTTTCGGTGATGTCATTTTTGTCGTCGTAGATCAGCTCAGGGTCGAAGTGTCCGGCTGATGCTATAGGATTACCTTCTTCACCGAGCAGGGCTATTGCGTGGATGTGGTGGTCGTGCACCACGTCGTCCATTTCAAGGTTTTGCCAGAGGGCGCCGGCGTCGTCGCTGTCTACCACTTCTGCCAGTTCAGTATAGTTGCCGTAGTCTTCCAAGAAGTCGAAGTATTTCTGGTCGGCAATCTTGAAAAACGACTGCACCCATGCTCCCGCGCTGAAATAGGTGGTCCGCGCCATGCTGCTTCTGAACATTATAAACACCACCGTAGATACCGCGAAGAGCAGCAGGAAGACGATGGCAGCCCGAAGTTTCAAACTGATTTTTCTGCACATAGCTAATTAGTTGTTATTTATTGTCGGAGTATCAGGCACAAAAATTGAACCTTTGCCGATAAATATATCCCAAATGTACGATATTTTTTTGATAAAAATACTGATAATAACAAAAAACGCAATAACTTTGCGGCATAATTATTATAAACAAAGCATTAAAAGATGATGACCTCAAAGGAGATACGCAAAGCCTTTTTGGATTTTTTTGCGTCGAAGCAGCATAAGATTGTGCCCTCGGCACCTATGGTTGTGAAAAACGACCCTACCCTGATGTTTACCAACGCAGGTATGAACCAGTTTAAGGATATTTTTCTCGGCAACGAGCCGGCGGCAAGCAAGCGCGTGGCCGACAGTCAGAAATGCCTCCGCGTGTCGGGCAAGCATAACGACCTCGAGGAGGTGGGGCACGACACCTACCACCATACTATGTTCGAGA
>JAFYFR010000138.1 GCA_017543645.1 Bacteroidales bacterium | reverse complement strand
CCAGTAGTAATTGCCAACTCAGAAGGTAAAAGAACTACTCCTTCAATAGTAGCTTTTTTGGACAACGGCGAACGCAAAGTGGGCGACCCCGCTAAACGTCAGGCCATCACCAACCCTAAAAACACTGTTTACTCAATCAAACGTTTCATGGGCGAAACCTACGACCAAGTAAACAAAGAGGTTGAGCGCGTGCCTTATCAGGTAGTACGTGGCGACAACAACACTCCACGCGTTAAAATCAACGACCGTCAATATACTCCCCAAGAGATTTCGGCTATGATTCTTCAAAAAATGAAAAAAACTGCCGAAGATTATCTTGGTCAGGAAGTTACCGAGGCTGTTATCACAGTTCCCGCATACTTCTCCGACTCGCAACGTCAGGCTACCAAAGAGGCTGGCGAAATTGCAGGCTTGAAAGTTCGCCGTATCATCAACGAGCCTACCGCTGCATCACTTGCCTACGGCTTGGACAAAGGCGGCAAAGATATGAAAATCGCTGTATTCGACCTTGGTGGCGGTACATTCGATATTTCAATCCTTGAACTTGGCGACGGCGTATTCGAGGTTAAGTCTACCAACGGCGACACACACCTTGGCGGCGACGACTTCGACCACAAGATTATCGACTGGATGGCCGACGAGTTCCAGAAAGAGAACGGCGTAGACCTCCGCAAAGACCCGATGGCTCTTCAACGTTTGAAAGAGGCTGCCGAAAAAGCAAAAATCGAACTTTCAAGCTCTACCACCACAGAAATCAACTTGCCTTACATTATGCCTGTAAACGGTGTTCCAAAGCACTTGGTAATGACCCTCAGCCGTGCTAAATTTGAACAGCTCTGCGACGACCTTATCAAGGCTTGTATCGAACCCTGCCGTCAGGCTCTTAAAGATGCAGGTATGCAGGCAAGCGACATCAACGAGGTTATCCTCGTAGGTGGTTCGTCTCGTATCCCCGCTGTTCAGGCCGAGGTAGAACAATTCTTCGGCAGAAAACCTTCTAAGGGTGTTAACCCCGACGAGGTGGTTGCAGTAGGTGCTTCTATCCAGGGCGGTATTCTCACCGGTGATGTTAAAGACGTGCTTTTGCTCGACGTTACCCCGCTTTCGCTCGGTATCGAGACAATGGGCGGCGTAATGACCAAACTTATCGAAAGCAACACCACAATCCCCTGCAAAAAGTCTGAGGTATTCACTACTGCTGTCGACAACCAGCCTTCGGTTGAAATCCACGTTCTCCAAGGCGAACGTCCTATGGCTAAGGACAACAAGACCCTCGGCAAATTCCACTTGGATGGTTTACCACCGGCAATGCGTGGAGTTCCCCAAATTGAGGTTTCATTCGATATCGATGCCAACGGTATTCTTAACGTAACTGCCAAAGACAAAGCCACTGGCAAAGAGCAGAAAATACGTATCGAAGCATCTTCGGGACTTTCTCAAGACGAAATTGAGCGTATGCGCAACGAGGCTAAGGCCAACGAAGCAGCCGACAAGGCAGAAAAAGAGCGTATCGACAAACTCAATCAGGCTGACTCGCTTATCTTCCAGACCGAAAAGGCTCTCAAAGAATACGGCGACAAGATTCCGGCAGAAAAGAAGGCTCCTATCGAAGAGGCTCTCAAAGAGTTGAAAGATGCTCACCAGAAACAGGACATCTCGGCTATCGACGCTGCATCAGCAAAACTCAACACAGTGTTCCAAGCCGCAAGCCAAGACCTCTACAATGCAGGCGCAGGACAACCTGGCGCAGGCGCACAAGGTCCTCAGCCCGGTCCTCAGGCCAACACCCAGCAGTCTAACTCTAACAACAACGGCGGCGATAACGTAACCGACGTGGACTATGAGGAAGTGAAATAACAGCCATAGGCTGATTTGATATAAAAAACTCCGTGCAAGATAATTGTACGGAGTTTTTTTTTTAAAACATATAATACGGATCTAAGCAAACTATGTAATAAAAACTTTCGGTGATTTGCTTTCAATAATCATCCATTCGAAACAGAAATAATCTACAAACATTCAGACATCATAAACATTGCAAAATTATGACAACTCAAACATCACGTCCACCACTCAAACAACGTTCCCCATGGCTTTGAGGCTGCCAAACGGTATTTTTATCGTTTGTGGCACTATGTGTATTAAAAATTTTCATGAATATCTTGTCCAAGAAGTTTGACGGTTTCAGAATGATACACTTGACAATAGTATAGATTTACATAAGCACAAGATGGATTTAAATTGAAGAATCCCCTAACTGATTCAATAGAATGTATCATCGAAACCAAAAACTTTCCAGAAGAAATTGGTTTCAAGATAGAAATATTGTGAGCATATTGAAAAATTTCATAACTTAGTGAAATAAACATTGGCTAACATATTGAAAAAACAAAACAAAATGAACGAACGATACGTATTTCAAGTTGGGGTAACTTCCGAACAAAAACAGTACGCTATTAAACTTGTTGATTATTCAATTATCAATCACCCTGTTACAGATATTTTTGCTCATGACCCCGATGGCAAAAAACGTCAGCGGGAGTTTAGATATACTGGTACATTGGGCGAGGTGGTTTTTGCTGATGTTTACGGATTAACGCGTCCCAAAAGGTCTTTTGGTGCGGTAGACGGTCAGGATTTCGGTCAGGATTTTTTGCTTGATGTGAATAACCAAACTCTGTCGATAGATATCAAGTCGATGCACCGCAAAAGTAACAGGTTTAGAGGTAATTATGTACTAAATATTCCTTCGTATCAACTTCATAAAGAATTTAGCAAAACCGACAATTATTTCTGCATCAGTTTTCACAACGACAAAGATGCTACATTCGCCACATTTCTTGGATTCATCAACAAAGACGACGTTTTAGCTGGCAAAATTGGTGATTTGTTTATAAAAGGAACGCAGCGAATACGAGAAGACAATACCACATTTACCTTTCAGCGAGATACTTACGAAATCATGT
>JAFYFR010000137.1 GCA_017543645.1 Bacteroidales bacterium | reverse complement strand
CTTTTGTGGATACCTCGCCAGAGCCTCAGCCATTGGAACGAAGAAGAATTTAAAACCAAAGACATCAATTCAGCCCTCGAACAAATTGCAGTATTTATCGAAAACGTTGGCTCTACCGACGCTATGGAAAACTGCGATGTGATTATGGATTATATAAAAGGCAAGGTAGAAGAGAATTAAAATACAAAAACTAAAAGGCACGGAATAATTCGTGCCTTTTAGTTTTTTTTAACATTTATTGGTTGCAATAATGGATTTGAATCCTTTTTTTTTGTAAAAAACTACTAACTACTAATCAATGAAATACCTTCTTATAACACTTTACTTTTTGCGATCTTGCAATTGTGTTTTTCCGCAAAAAGTTACCTTTGATTATAACAAAAACGGAGCACGAACAGAACGCTATGTTCATTTGCCCAAACCTAATCATCCAACTTCTGTCGCAGAGGTCAACAACCAAACTTTTCAAGATAATTTAGTAAAATTATATCCCAATCCCACCAAGAATTATTTACAAATAGAATTGAAGGACACTGACATTCTACAAATAGAAATATCTGATTTATCAGGGAGAACATTAATGACAATCAGCAATTTATAGATGCTTCTATGATTAAACAACCACACATCGGTTCTTTGATTATGCTGTTGTTGCTGACAGCGTGCGAAGATTGTGCTTTTGTTGATTCTGAATATAAGTTGCCCTTTTACAATTATTCTCAAGACACCGTTTATACTTGTATAACTCATTGTTATCCTGATACGATACCAAATACAGATTACTATCGAATTTGTTGTTTACCACCTGGAAATGATGCAAAATACGTATATACATCTACCGACCAAGACCCCAAAAAAGCAGCCAAGAATGAAGTGTTTTGTTTGTTCGTAATTGATAAGGACACTATAAAAAAATATGATTTCAATACAATCAAGATTGGATACAAAGTTCTTTGCCGTTATGATTTGCGAGGTAAGGATTTTGCTAAGTACAAAATAACGTATCCACCTAATGAAGATATGAAACAGATAAATATGTACCCACCTTATAATCAATGATATGACAAAGTATCTGTTATTATTGCTTGTTATTGGATTTGCGTCTTGTTACGATTATTCCGAACCTGATTATAATATTTATGTGAATAATCAGTCATCGTGCGAGATAGTAGCATGTTGCGGTTATTTCTATCCTGATACAACATTTGAGCGTTATTTATATCATGCAGAAATTGGACTTGGTGCAAGAGAAATTATTCTTCAATACAATAGCGTTTTAAACTTACGCCCCGAAAATAGAAATGATACCCTAAGTGTTTTCATTCTATCTGCGGCTACGGTACTTAATAATGATTGGCACAGTATTGCAACAAACTATAACATATTGATTCGTTATGAATTATCCAATATCGACATTAAAAAACTCAATTCCATAATTCCCTTTCCACCTTCACAAGCAATGAAAGACATGAAAATGTATCCTCCGTATGAGAAGATTTTAAAAGAAGTGGAATAGCAGACGTTAATTAGCTTTTATGTTATCTATAAATAAGGCGGAGAATCCGAAACTCTCCGCCTTATATTTTTTTATATCACAATCTTATCCAAGATATTTGGTGACGTTTTGTTCGATGCGGGCGGCGAGGTCGGTGGTGGTGTCGGCCTTTTGGAATTTTTCGCCGGTGATGTTTTCGTAAAGCTCGATGTAACGGTTTGAAATTCCTTCAACTATCTCGTCGGTCATTTCGGGAACCTTCTGACCTTCTTTGCCTTGGAAACCGTTTGCCATAAGCCATTCGCGTACAAACTCCTTTGAAAGCTGTTTCTGTGCTTCGCCTTTGGCAAAACGCTCTTCGTAACCCTCTTTGTAGAAATATCTCGACGAGTCTGGAGTGTGTATTTCGTCGATAAGCACAATCTTGCCATCGATTTTGCCGAATTCGTATTTGGTGTCAACGAGGATAAGACCGCGTTTGGCGGCAATCTCGGTTCCGCGTTGGAAAAGTTTATATGTAATCTCCTCAATCTGAGCGTAATCCTCAGGCGAAATAAGTCCGCGTTTGAGAATCTCCTCCTTAGAAATATCCTCATCGTGTCCCTCTTCTGCCTTGGTGGTGGGAGTGATAATGGGCGAAGGGAATTTCTGATGCTCTTTCATGCCGTCGGGAATCTTTACGCCGCAAATCTCACGTGCGCCCGATTTGTATGTGCGCCACGAGCTTCCTGTAAGGTAACCACGGATAATCATCTCCACAGGGAATGTCTCAGCCTTGCGTCCCACTGTTACCATGGGGTCGGGAGTAGCGAGTTTCCAGTTAGGAACAATGTCCTTGGTTTCGTCTAAAAACTTGGCAGCAATCTGGTTGAGAATCTGACCCTTGAACGGAATGCCCTTAGGAAGCACCACGTCGAAAGCCGAAATACGGTCGGTAGCCACCATAACAAGTTTTTCATCGTTGATATTGTATACGTCGCGGACTTTGCCGTGGTATACGCCTTTCTGACCTTTGAAATTAAAGTCGGTTTTAACTAATGCGTTTGACATGCTAATGATATTTAAAGTTATTTACTATCTGTTCTGTCGTAAGCGTCGAGAATCTTTTTAACCACGCGGTGCCGCACAACGTCGTCGCCACTAAACGAGACGAAAGATATTTCGCTGATATTCTTCAAGATGCGGAGGGCGTGAGCAAGACCGCTGTCGTTTTTGTTAGGAATGTCGATTTGGGTTTGGTCGCCTGTAACAATAAATTTGGAGTTTTCGCCCATACGCGTAAGGAACATTTTGAGCTGCGCCACGGTTGCGTTTTGAGCCTCGTCTAATATCACCACGGCGTCGGAAAGTGTTCTGCCGCGCATAAACGCCAGTGGAGCTATCTGCACAATGCGTTCCTCAATCATATCTTCAAGACGGCGTTGCGGAATCATGTCGTTGAGCGCGTCGTAGAGAGCCTGCATATAGGGGTCGAGCTTTTCTTTCATGTCGCCGGGCAGGAAACCGATTTTTTCGCCAGCCTCCACCGCCGGGCGACAGAGTATGATGCGGCGCACCATTCCGGTTTTTAACGCTCTGACAGCCAATGCCACAGCAAGATATGTTTTACCAGTTCCTGCCGGACCTGTTGCAAAGAGAAGGTCGTTGCGGTCGAACTCCTTCACCATCTGCACTTGGTTTTTCGACCTCGGACGCACAGGAATCCCCGTTACGGAATACACAATGGCATCGCCGCCGCCGGCATAAAGACGCGCCTTGTCGATGTCGCGATGAAGTATGCTCTCCAACTCATTATCCGAAAGCGAATTGTATTTGGCAAAATGAGCCTTGATAAGTTCGATAGCCTCCGAAAAGCGTTGCACCTCGTCGCTCTCGCCCAGAATCTTGATTTCGTGTCCCCGGGCGATAAGTTTGATTTTAGGGAAAAACTTCCGTATAGTATCCAAACGCTGTTCGTTGACACCATAAAAAACTATCGGGTCGATGTTATCCAAATCTAATTTTACTTCCATTGGCGGTTGACAAATGTGCAGTTAACAAATAAAGACACCGCAAATATAATACATAGAATTATATTTCGATGTCCAACTCGTCGATAATATTTTTAGCTCCGGCAAATTTATCTATTATGAACAGCACCATACGTATGTCAACGCAGATGGTGCGAGTAAAAGCCGGTTCAAATATAATGTCGCAACTCATTGATTCCCAATTGCCGTCGAATGCAAGACCTATAAGTTCGCCGCTACCGTTGAGTACGGGGCTGCCGCTGTTGCCACCTGTTATGTCGTTGTCGGTGAGAAAACATGTGCGGATAGAACCGTCCTGCGCGTAAGGACCGAAATCGCGGCTGTCGTACAAATCCTGCAGCCGCTGACAAACCATAAACTCACGGTCTGCATTGTTTTTCTTGGCGATGTAGGAGTCGAAATCGGTGTACCAGCCCATGTCCTTGCCGTTGTAGGCATAACCGCGCACCTGCCCGTAAGTGAGACGCATGGTGCTGTTGGCATCGGGCGAAAAAAGCGTGTCGGGAGAGCTCTCGGCAATCATTTCCATCATCGCCTTGGTGTACAGACGCTGGTAATACTCCATTTTGTAGAAATACGAGTCGGTTTCTGCCATCTTGTCCATGACTTTTAAACATTCCATCGAAAACTGGAACAACAAGTCGTTGGAAAACTTGTCGAGTGTCGGGTCGTCGAGAAATTTTTCGTATTCTGCCTTACTTGTCAGGAAAGAGTTTGAAAAACTAAGCGACAACAGTTCATAAAAAGCCTCATTGTCAATGCCTTTTGGACAGTATTTTTGGGGAACGTGCTGCGCATAGTACTTCAACATCTGCTCCGACACGGCATGGTCTACCTCGGGATTGTAATCGCGGAAATGTTTTTGATAAGTCTCTTTGAGATGCTGTACTTGGGATTCGGCTCTCCGTTGGTCGCCGATAGAAAGATAGCGGTAGAGGGCGAAATGCGACAAGCCAAACTTAACAAACTCGCATCCGCTGTAAATAGCCAACTCCCAGTAATAGTTGTATTTGTCTTTGGCGTCGGACGATACGATAAGTTTTTTGAGCGACTTCAAAACCGAGGAATACTCTTTTTTGCTGTTGGCTGCAATCCATTGCGAAAGGCGTTTTTCGAGGTTCTGCTTGCGCTCGATAACGTTCAAATTGGCGATTCCCACGTTCATGCCTTTGTAGCACTTGTACGCGTTGCAGTCCTCATCGTACTTGGAGGAGTACTGGATGCGGATTTCGTCGTTCTCCTCCATAAAAGGCTTGACAATCTGCAGCTTTTTGCCGAAAGCCTCCACGCAGATAGTGTTGAGATTATCGCGATCCTGCGCCACCTGCCACGATGAATACTGCCGCATGGTTTCGCCTGGATAGCCTATTACCATGGCAAAATCACCTTCGCTGATGCCTTTTGCATTGATTTTCAAGTATTTTTTGGGCTTTAAGGGAATGTTCTTGTCGGAATATTCAGCCGGAGAGCCGTCGGGCGCGGTATAAACCCTAAATACCGAAAAATCAACGGTTTGACGCGGCCACATCCAGTTGTCGGTTTCACCACCAAACTGTCCTATCGACTGAGGCGGTGCGCCAACCAAACGCACATCACTATAAACCAAATACTTGAACAGATAATAATTGTTTCCGTCAAAAAAATTTGCAACCTCCACCTCGTATTGGCCTGCATCGGAATAGTCATCTTCTAAAATGGCGATATTGCCTTCGATTACAGCCGATAACGCTTTCGGAGATAGATCTTTAGCGTTGGGCGGAATCACTTTGGATGTAACATCCTCGATACTGATTAGCATCGAGATAGTTTTACCGGGAAGTGGAAGCTCCTCGCTGAGATTTTTTGCCCAAAAACCGTCGGTGAGATAATCGTGCAGAACGGAACTCTGCGACTGTATGTCTTCAAAACCGCAATGGTAGTTGGTAAAAAACAGTCCCTGAGCCGAAACGAACTCACCAGTACATTCGCCGTGGTTAAGCGAAATCACAGCATCCTTGAGGCACGCTTGATTAATGCTGTAAATTTCCTCGGGTGTGAGTTTGAAACCCATCGCCTTCATCTGCTCGTAGTTTTTGCCGATAAGCGACAGTATCCACATTCCCTCGCCAGCCTGAACGTTGGCAAATGAGAACAATGCAAAAAGCAATAAAATAATTTTACGCATGATAATTAATTCAAAATATTAAATAGAATCATCAATTAATCAAAACTTTATACGATTTTTGATTAATAAGTACAATATAAATGCCCGATTGGTTGATTGATATCTGTTCGCGGGTAGATGTTGTGGTTGATTCCGAAATCGTATGTCCGTTGAGGTCAACTATTTTGTAATGACAGTCGGAAGCAGATTCTATAACGATGATGTTGCTGAAACTCCAAACTTTTACGCTCGACACAGGAACATCTGAAACAGGGGTTCCCGGATTCTCGGGATTCTCGGGGTTTTCAGGGTTTTCAGGATTCTCTGGATTTTCAGGATTCTCGGGGTTCTCGGGATTCTCGGGGTTTTCAGGATTCTCGGGATTTTCTGGATTTTCTGGGTTTTCTGGATTCTCGGGATTTTCTGGGTTCTCGGGTTGGAGTTTGTCAATATCCTCTACAGCCTTGGTCTGAGTGGAAAACAATTCGTTTTTGAAAGTAGCCGTGTATGTGGTAGTACCCTTGCTCTCGGTGGTGGGTTGGGTAGTTACTTCGCTGGAAATTGTTGCGGTTTCGGTAAGAATGTGCGATTTGTCGTTGGCGCAAACTGCTTTTGCGGTGCAAGATGAGCCGTCGTCGCTCCATGTGTATTCAGGCGTACCGAATTGGTGGCTTAATGCGGGAATTGTAGTTGGCGTGCGGCTTAACTCCTTGTTGCAAACAGAGCAGTACACAACTTTGTGACACGAACCAGTATTGTTGCAGGTAGCAGGTTGATTATTTTCAACAACGGGGTCAGCTCCCACATGGTCGGCTACGGTAATAGTTATCTCAATATCCTCCACAACCTCATAATTGTCGGTGTCGTCGGGAGTGTACACAAGCATAAGTTTGTTTGCGCCGATTTTAAGTGGGTTGCTGTTGGGTGCGAAAGCGAAACCATTGTCAAATGTAATATCGTCTAACTTGGCATTGCATGCTAATGTCGGAATCGATGGTTTGGTGTATGTTGGCACACCCTTGTTAATAGCAACCTTTACAGAGGCTTCGGCAATGCCTTTGAAATTATCGTTGCCTTCCACTTTGTAATATACAGTGTACTCAGCGGCATCGGTGGCTGTTGGAATAGCGGACGAATACACGCCGTTGGAACCAAGTTTATAGACTACATTACCGAAATTAGACTCTCCCGCAGAAATAAGTTCTTGACTTTTACCATTGTACACAAGATTTTGCACCGCCATGGGTTCGGTTGTTATTTTAGCTTCGGCTGGGGAAATCGACACTGTGAAAAATTGTTCGTCAACATCGTTGTAATTATTGTCGCCCTCCACCTTGTAATATACAAGATAATCTTGGGCAAGCGTGGGAGAGGGAATATCTTCCGAAAATATGCCGTAAGAGCCGATACGGTATATAACCGTTCCGTTTTTGGCAACTCCTGGCACAACAATGCTCTGAGGCTTGCCGGTATACACAAGGTTGCTAACAGGCTCTGGCGCGGTAACAAGCTCAGAATTGGCTTCGGCGATAGAAACTGTCAAATAATTATCCGAAACACCATCGTAGTTGTCGGTGCCTGGCACATTATAAAAAACTAAATAGGTTCCGGCATCGGTGGCAGTAGGTATTTCTTCGGAAGGTTCTCCATCATAGCCAAGACGATAAACCATTTTGCCCAAATTCGTTTTTCCTTCTGTAACAAGTGCTATAGGCTTGCCATCGTAAACAAGATTTTCGATAACGGCAGGAGCTTTGATTAATGAGGCTTTGGCTTTATAAATAGAATAATTCAAAGTTACTGTTCCAGAATATTTGTCCTTGCCCGTAATGATCATCGTGGCTGTACCTACATTGATATTGTTGGAATATGTGGCAGTGTAATCAATATTTTCTACAAGCTGAATTGCACCATCGTAAACTATGGGGCAGATAGGCTCGCCAGTATACACAAATGGGTCGGGCGAAATCATATTCTCCAAAGTGGAGAGAGAAACCCTATCGGTCAAATATCCAGGCGATGTTGCACCTTCGTCTATTTTTGCGTAAGGTAAGCCTATCGTTGCGGCGTCATCCTTGTACTGTGTACCTTGTCCTCCTATCAATTTGTTACAGCTGTTAAAAATATAATCATAGAATCCATTAAGATAGGATCCAGTAAGAATACTATTGATTTGCCATCCGGAAGAAACAAATATTCTGCGAAGCTTAAAGCAACCACTAAACATATCATCCATGTTTTCTACTTTTTCGGTATTAAAACTACGCAAATCAAGGCTCAAAAGCGAGCTGCAATTTTTAAACATTTCCTGCATGTTAGACATATTGTCTGTATGAATATAGTTCAGGCCTTCTATCTCTGTAACGTTGGATAAATTGTTAAATTTCAGAGATGAAAGTTTGGCGGTGTTTAACGACTGGTCAATATGCACTTTTTTAATATCTGAATCTAAATATGACAAACGGTAGAGCGTAGCATTTGGTTGATAACTGCCGAAATAGTAGTTCAATTGCTTCTGTTCGAGGTCGTATAACATGTATAGCATAGGTTTTTCGTTGAATGAAACATCAAAGGACACTGTGTTTGTAGAACCACAACATGCAACTTGAATAGTCTGAGTGCCTTCTTTATAAGGATCGTAATCCAACAGATATCCATGTGCCAATGCTACAGTAACTTCAGTTCCTGTATTGCTACCTTCCTTAGTGCAGAGATATGTTACGGTGCCTTCGGCTGTGTTAATTTTCTCACCTATGGCAAATTCTGTATATTTAGGATCAACCGATAGAATTGTTACTCCGATGTTTTTTTCTTTGCCAATTTCTGTAAAAAAGCCGGGATTTCCAGTGCCGCCGTCTATTTGGGCATACGTTGAAAGGTTGGCTTCGTAGCTATGGCTGGCATAACATGTGCCTTCTCCACCAATAAGATTAAAACAATCTTGAAACAGTGAGTATGCAGAAGATTGGTTCACCTTTGAAGGATACCATTCACTGCCGACATAAATAGTAACGAGTTTTTCGCAACCTTTGAACATACGAACCAAGGTTGATACATTGCTGTTATCAAAATTCAAAGTAAGCTCTGTAAGACTCTTGCAGTTTAAGAACATATCGTCCATATTCTTGACTTTGGCAGTGCTGAAGTTTTTGCCGAATGAGATGTCTTTAAGACTGATACAATCTGCAAACATCTTATCCATGGTTTCTACATTCTGAGAATCAAAATCTAATGTAACATTTGTAAGACTCATACATCCATTGAACATATAGTTCATATACTTAACCGACGATGTATTCATGTTTCCGAAGTTAACAGTGGTAAGGCTGCGGCAATTATCAAACATCTGTCCCATAGAGACTAACTCCTTAGTGTTAAAACTGCTCAAGTCAACAGTTTTGAGACTGTAACAATTGCTGAACATACAATTAATGTATTGGACATCATCAGCTGTGAACTGTTCGCCGAAAATTACGCTTTCAAGACTTTTGCAATTCATAAACATAAATGTCATATCCTGTACTTTCGATGTATTGAATTTTTTGCCAAATGTAACTGATTTTAATTTGTAACAATTCCAAAACATATTCTCCATATCGGTTAATTGAGGAGTGCTGAATTCATCACCGAAGGTAATGCTTTCAAGATTAATACAGTTGTAAAACATACTACGCATCGATGTTACCTCAGAAGCGTCAGCCTTTGAAAGGTCAATCTCAGTAACATTGAAGTACTCATCCAATAAAGATGAACAGTTTTGGGGCAACAGAGCACCTTCTTCGGCAACAATTTTTAGAACCAAGTTTTTGTCGCCGTAGAAACTATATCTGGAAAAACCGTCACTGATAGTAAGAGTTTGTGTAGATTCGTCAAATGAGTAGGACTCTGCACGCATTATTTCCCCAAAAACAGTAAATGGAATGAGGATAGAAATTAATAATAGTTGTAATTTTTTCATGTCAATTGTAATTTTGAAGTTGATAATTATGGTTGCCAATGCAAAGAAAACACAAAAAAACGGTTTTCAAAAAAAACTGGGCAATAAATTACCGGAGCAAATAAAAAAAGCGGAGTCCTGAACAGGACTCCGCCGATGGATGGATGAATGATTGATGGATGTATTAAGGATGATGATATATGGATGCTAAAGAGTTTTCTTAACTTTCTTTTCTTCAAACGATTCGATGATGTCGCCAACTTGGATGTCGTTGAACTTGTCGATATTCAAGCCGCACTCCATGCCGGTGGTAACTTCTGCCACGTCGTCTTTGTAACGTTTCAACGAGCCGAGTTCGCCAGAGTATACCACAATGCCGTCGCGAATTACGCGGCACTTGTTTTTGCGGATAATCTTTCCGTCCTGAACCATACAGCCTGCGATATTGCCCACTTTTGAAATCTTGAATATCTCTTTGATTTCGGCAGTACCGGTGATTTCCTCCTTGATGTCGGGCGAAAGCATACCTTCGAGAGCGTCCTTAACATCGTCGATAGCGTCGTAGATGATAGAGTAGAGACGGATTTCCACGTTGTCTTTCTCGGCGAGTTTCTTAGTGCCTTGCGCCGGACGAACTTGGAAACCGATGATAATAGCCTTGGATGCTTTGGCAAGCATTACGTCGGATTCCGAAATCTGACCTACGCCGGCATGTATAACTTTGACCTTGATGTTGTCGGTAGAGAGTTTTTCAAACGAGCTCTTCAATGCCTCGATAGAGCCTTGAACGTCGCCCTTGATAACGAGGTTGAGCACAAGCTCTTCGGTGTTGCCTGCTATCACGTCGTGGGCAAACTTGTTGAGGTCGATTACATTGATGCGGTTGGTGATTTCGCGCTCGAGCTGCTGGCGGCGTACCGCTCTTTCGCGTGCCGAACGTTCGTCTTCCATTACTTCAAACTTGTCGCCAGCGTTTGGTGCGCCGTTGAGACCTAAGATAGAGGCTGCCATTGCGGGTCCGGCTGATTTAACACGTTTGTTACGCTCGTTAAACATAGCCTTGATTTTGCCCGAGTAACATCCTGCCCAAACCACGTCGCCCACTTTGAGTGTGCCGTGACTGATAACCACATTGGTAACGTAGCCCTGACCGTGATCAAGAGCGGCGTCAACCACCGAACCGAATGCCGGACAGGTGTAGTGAGCTTTGAGGTCGAGCATTTCTGCCTCGAGCAGTATGCGTTCCAAAAGCTGGTCTACGTTGGTTCCTTGTTTGGCCGAGATGTTAACGCAGCCGTAGTCGCCGCCCCAGTCCTCTACCAACATTCCACGGTCGGCAAGCTCGCGTCTGATTTTTTCAGGGTCGGCGTTAGGACGGTCGATTTTGTTGATTGCGAAAATGATAGGCACATTGGCTGCCTTGGCGTGGCTGATAGCCTCTTCGGTGGTGGGCATCACCTGCGAGTCGGCAGCTATTACGATTACCACAATGTCGGTAATCTTGGTTCCTCTGGCACGCATTGCGGTGAACGCCTCGTGACCCGGTGTGTCGAGGAATGTGATACGTTTTCCGTCGGGGAGCGTTACGTTGTAAGCTCCGATATGTTGAGTGATGCCGCCGGCCTCGCCAGCTATCACATTGGTCTTGCGGATGTAGTCGAGGAGCGCGGTCTTGCCGTGGTCTACGTGTCCCATGATGGTAACAATCGGCGGACGCGGCTTCATTTCGGCGGGATCCAACTTGTTTACAGGGTCGGGTTCTTCGCCTAAGCCGAGGAATTTTACCTCGAAACCGAACTCTTCTGCCAGCACCTTTATCATTTCGGCGTCGAGGCTTGAGTTGATAGAAACAGGGAAACCGAGGTCGAAACATATCGAAAGCAGGTCGCGGACGGGCACGTTCATAAGCGTAGACAGGTCGTTGGCAGAGATGTACTCTGTAACCTCGAGCAATTTCTTCTCGCTCTCGGCTATTTTGTTCTCCTCGTTGATACGCTCGCGCACCTTCTCGCGTTTTTCGCGGTTGTGCTTAGAAGTCTGGCTCTTGCCGCCCGCGTTGGTAAGGCGTGCGAGAGTCTCCTTCACCTGTTTCTTTGTGTCCTCTACGGTGATTTCTTTCTTTATATCTTCGTTGCGACGTTTTTTGTCGCGGTTTTTGCGTGAATCGTTGTTGTTTCCGACTCTCGACTCGTTGCGCTCGCCCTTTTGCTCACCCTTCTTGTCCTTTTTGGCAGGACGGTTTTTGGAGTCGCCGCGTGAGTTTTCGCGCATTTCGTCTTTCTGCTGGATGTCGACAGGCTCTTTGCCTATTCTGCGGCGTTTTTTCTTGCTGAGCTTGCGCGTAGAGTTGCCTTTGGGCTCAACGGGCAATTCTATTTTGCCTAAAATGGTAGGGCCTGTGATTTTTTGAACCTTTGGAGCAAAAATTTCTTCGCTACGAGCGGGAGTTTCTGCTGCCTGACGTTCGGGCTTGCGGTTACGGTCGCGGTCTTGCTGCTGACGGTTGTCGTCGCGTTTGTCGCCTTGCTTGCGGTCGTTGTTGCGGTTTTTGGGATTGAGCGAGTCTAAGTCAACCTTGCCTACAACCTTTACAGTCCTGTCTTCCCTCTGAGGCTTATTGCCTTGCTGGTTTTTCTTGTTGTCGTTTTTTTGTTGACCGCCCTGATTGCCGGAATTTTCTGTTTTGGTGTTGTCTTGTTGCACTGGCTGTTTCTGTTTGTTGTCGTCAGCAGTTTTTTGTTGCTGTTGTGTGTTTGTTGTTTTAGTTTTATTTTGACCGAGGTCTATTTTTCCTACGAGTTTAATTTCGGGCTTAGGGTTCGACTGGTTGGTTGTTTCTGCGGCGTTGTTCTGAGGTTTGTTAGTCTGTTCTCTGTCGGCTGTTATGTTCTCTTTTCTTTTCTTGTCGATCTCAACTTGTTTTTCCATCTGTTTTTTGGCCATCATGTCGGAGCTGTATTCTTTTATAAGCATGGCATACTGACCGCTGTCAATCTTAGTGTTAGGATTGGCGTCGATTACATACCCTTTTTTGTGAAGGAATTCTACGATGGTGTTGACGCCAACGTTGAGTTCTTTTGCTATTGTTTTTAGTCTAATGTCTTGTCCCATTGTTTGGATAAAAGTATTAACTGCTGTTAAATTTGCGTCTGCGACATATTACGGGCGAATTCATGACTATTCAAATTCGGCTTTAAGTATGTTCAGAACTTCTTCGATAGTCTCCTCTTCAAGGTCGGTACGTTTAACGAGTTCGTCCTTGGGGATTTTGAGTACGTTTTTGGCGGTATCGCATCCGATAGATTTCAGAGTGTCGATAATCCACATTTCGATTTCGTCGTTGAACTCTTCGAGGTCAACGTCCTCTTCGCCTTCGTCGATGTCGCGGTACACTTCGATGTCGTAGCCGGTGAGCTGAGTAGCGAGCTTGATATTCGCACCCATTTTGCCGATGGCTTTTGAAACTTCTTCCGGGTCGAGGTATACTTCGGCTTTCTTTTCAGCTTCGTTTACCTTAATATTGTTAATCTTAGCTGGATTGAGAGCTCTTGTGATGTAAAGTTGGGTGTTGGCGGAGAAGTTGACTACGTCGATGTTTTCGTTTCGTAGCTCACGGACAATACCGTGGATTCTTGAGCCTTTCATGCCCACGCATGCGCCCACTGGGTCGATACGGTCGTCGTAACTTTCCACAGCCACTTTTGCGCGTTCGCCCGGGATTCTAACAATTTTCTTAATTGTGATAAGTCCGTCGTTAATTTCGGGAACTTCCAATTCAAACAATCTCTCGAGAAATGCCGGATCTGTTCTTGATAGGAGGATGAATGGCGAACCGTTGCGCATTTCCACGTGGCTGATAACGGCTCTGAGGTTGTCGCCCTTGCGGAAAAAGTCTGTCGGGATCTGTTCCGCTTTGGGGAGCATCAGCTCGTTTCCTTCGTCGTCGAGGATAAGTATCTCGCGTTTCCACACTTGGTATACTTCACCAGCTACGATTTCACCGATTCTGTTTTTATACTTTTCGTAGAGTTTTTCTTTTTCTAATTCTAATATTTTAGATGTGAGGTTCTGTCTGAGAGTAAGGATGTTTCTTCTGCCGAAGTCTCTAAACGGCACTTCGTCGGTTACTTCCTCGTCGATTTCGTAGTCGCTGTCGATTTTCTTGGCATCGGAGAGCGAGATTTCGAGGTTGGGATCCTGCAGGTCAGCGTCTTCCACTACTACCCTGTTTCTCCATATTTCAAGGTCTCCTTTGTCGATGTTGATAATGATGTCGAAGTTTTCGTCGGTGCCGTACATTTTGGCAAGGATGTTCCTGAATACTTCTTCGATAACGCGCATCATTGTGGCGCGGTCAATGCTTTTCTGCTCTTTAAATTCGGCAAAGGTTTCTATGAGATTATTGATTTCCATTGTTTTAACCGCCTATGTTTTTAAAATTTTAATTTCAATTTAGTTGACTTTATGCTGGCAAAGTTCAGTGTGTTTACCACTTCGTTTTTGGTGCGTTTGCCGTTGACTTTGGCAGCTATTGTCTGCTTTACGGTAACGCCTGCGTTGTCGGCACTAATGATTTCGCCGCTTATTTTTTCGCCGTCGATGAGAACTATGTCTACGGTTTTGCCGATATTTTTAGCGTACTGCCACGGAACTTTGAATGGCTCGGTGAGTCCCGGGCTTGATACTTCGAGTTCAAAATCTTCTTTGTCACGGTCGAGCAGCTCTTCGAGCTTGGTGCTTATGGCTCCGCACTCGTCGATGGTTATGCCTTGGTCGGTATCGGCGGTGATGGTTATCTGATTGTCGCCTGATACTTTTACACTGACAAAGAAAAACTTTTCAAACTCCTTTTCTTGCTCTAATATGGCTCGTATACTTTGTTCTGATATCATTTGGCTGTGCGAATAAAAGAGGGGACACTGAGTCCCCTCCATTAATAATTTTGCGCAAAGTTAAATATTTTGTTTTTATTTTACAAAATATAATTATGTGTTTTTGTATTTTTTTTCTTAAAAAAATACTTTGCGTATAGATTTCTAAAAATAAGTATTTGGTTTTTAATTATTTAAATACTAATAATATTTAGGTTTGCGCTGAGGCAAAAAGTTTTCGGTGATTTTGTAGTGGAAACATACCATCGTAACGAGGTATGCGTCGTTGTAGCCTGAGTTTCCGCGCCTCATCTGTCCCGACTTGTAAGGTTCGGAGGGGTTGATGAGATTTCCGTTGTTGTCAACGTCGAAATGGCGGTCGGCGAACTGGGTAGTCAACGCGTTCGGAGGCGTAACGCCTTCCTGGTCGTAGTTGAAATAATAGTCGGACGAAACGTCGTCGATGTAGTCGGTGGTGGTGTAATGGTTAGCGATTTCAAGGCTGAGAGCCATCTTGGGGTTGAGGCGGTATTTAACACCGATTCCGATCGGAATAGACACTGCCCAGAGCTTGTACGGCTTGGCTTCGGTTTTGATGATTATGGTGTTGTCGTTTTCGTCAACTACTTTGATTGGTGTTCCCGAGCCTTGGCCTTCGGTGCAGAGAGGCTGGAGGTCGTGCCATTGTCCATTGAGCTTGCCTTGCGGTTTGAAATGTATTGCTCCGAGACCTACGAAAAAGTATGCGGAGATTCTCTGTTTCCATTGTGAAACGCTCTGGAATGCGCCAAAACGCGATACGGCTTTCTCTTTTATAAAATAGTAGTCGGCAGTAACGCCAAACTCCCAAAGGTTGCTGCGGAAATTGAGGTTACGGGCCTTACGGTAGATGTTGGCGGATTCGGCGTCGTCGCCGTAGATTCTCGAAAACGAAAAACTCGCCCTCACCGAAAGAGGCTCGAGCACACGGTAACGATATCCGAGCTGAAACGACGGACGTGTGCATTTGAGGTCAACGTCGCGGATGCCGAAGAAGTGGGCTGCATCTTTTTTGCCGCCGCCTAACTCTCCCATGAAGAAATTATAGCCTATGCCACCGAACACGCTGTTGCGGTCGCGTTTCCAAGCGGTGGATTGTGAAAATGCGTCTGTTAATCCAAATATTAACAATAGTAAAACGGTTGCTACTTTTTTCATGGTTTAATATATTATGCTTTCCGATAACTCAGTGTTAAAACGTATTTTTGTCTAAAATTGATATAAATATCGCCGCAAAGTTAAAAATATTTTTTCACAATGGTATATAATTATCTGTTTCTTTTATCCATTCCCCAGAGGAGCTTGTTGCGAAGGGTGGTGAAAAAGCTGCTGTTACTTAATTTGATAAGCTTTATCTGCTTGTCGGATTTCCGCACTGTGAACTCGTCTTTGAGCGGGAAAATCACCTGACGGTAGTCGAGCGAGGCAAGCAGGTTCTGCTCCCGGCCTTCGGCTTTGAGCCTGAGCACGCTGGTGTCGGATATTACTATCGGGCGTACAGATAGGTTGTGCGGCGAGACTGGCGTGATTACAAAGTTGCCGCTGCCGGGTGTGATAATCGGGCCTCCCGCGCTGAGCGAGTAGGCGGTGCTGCCTGTAGGCGTTGCAACAATCAAGCCATCCGCCCAGTATGTGTTGAGAAATTCGTCGTTGACGTATGCGTTGATGCTTATCATCGAACTGGAATTTACGCGCATTATGGCAAACTCGTTGAGCGCGAAGTTGATGTCGCCAAAGCGGTTGACCTCGCTCGACACTTCGATTAGCGAGCGTTGCTCTATGGAAAAGTTGCCGTTGAACACGTCGTCGAACGAGGCATCGAGCTGTTTTTGCGACACAGAGGCAAGAAATCCGAGCCGTCCGCTGTTGATGCCGAGCACGGGAATGTCGGCCCGCACGGCGTATGGAACGCTCTTGAGCATTGTGCCGTCGCCACCTACGCTTATAAGGAGCTGAAGCCCGTCGGGCATCTGGTTGCAACTGTTGAACGAGGCTGTGTATTTTGGCATCAACCCGCCTGTTTCGGCAATATGCTTGAGATAATCATCATGCACAAATATCTCCACACGGTATCGGTTGAGAGTTTCAAACACCTTAAGTATGGTTTCGTCGCTGTCGTCGTGGGTTTCGCGGGCGATGATTGCTATTTTTGTTGTTGTCATTGTCTATGAGATTAGATGTATGGCAAGACACTGGTTTTCTATTTTTTGCGCAAAAATAAAAAACATCCTCAACAATCGCAAACAAAACTCTTTTAAAAAAACGAACGGAATCCCACTCCTATGTAATATTCGTTTTGAATGTTACGCGTGGCGTATACCGAGAACGCTTTGTCGTAATATGTAACAAGGTCGAGACCGACACCGATTGCCCCTAAGAATGTGTTGTCGAGCGAGTTTTGCAGCGAGTCGGTATAAGAGTTCTCCTCCACAAAGGCGCAGTTGGCAAACACATTGAGATATGCGGCAAAGTGTATCTTGTTAAACTTCGGCACGTTGATACGGCGCACATGTATCACTCTGGTGGGGATAAGCTCAAACTTGTAAGATGTCTTCATGTATGCTATTCCGTTGCCGTATACGAGGTTGTGCTCGTAGCCTTCGATGATATTAGGTTTTGCGCCGATGCTGGGACGCATATAAAAAGGCACATTGTTGGTAAACTCCGACACCACAGCCTGTCCCGCGCAATAAAAGCGTCCGCAAGGATTGTAATACTGCCTTACGTCGGCTGTGAATCCGAACACCGCCTGCGAATGGCAGAAGAGTCCGGTTTCCTGTACCTTGAACTCATAAAACGCCCCTGTGAGCGGATAGTACGACGAGCTGCGGTTGTCGACTTTGTAAATGTAGGAGATGGTGAAATTTTTGGCGGTGGTGAGTCCGTTGCCGAGATAGGCGGGATTGATCATCGCCAACGAATCGCAAATTGATATTTTGCGGTAGTCGAAATGCAGAATGTGCGACTTGTTGATGTCCTGACGGAAGGTGTAGAGAAGTTCTAATTTTTTCTCGTAGAAAGCGGTCTCGTCGAATGAGTGATATTCTGGCTTGTCGTCTTTTGTGCGGAGGATAACGTCTTTCTGAGCCTGAAATGTGGCGTATAATGCCAACAGATGTCGGTATTGACGGTCGACAGCAATATCAGCGAACCCAATCTGCGAAACGTTGTTGAACCCGCGGCGGAAATTGAACACGAGGCTCTCCCTGCGTCCACGGAAGTTGTATTTACTTGCGCCGAAACAGTAGTCCACTTTGTCGAGGTCGGGGTTGCGGAGCCACTGGTTAAGGTTTCCGTTGTGAGGCGTGATATTTACCATAGGCCAGAAATACCAGCGTTCTTCCACATTGATATTCACGGCGGTATATCCGTCTACTGAATAGTCGGGCGTGATGGTTACGTAATTGAATAGCGATGTCTTAAGAAGGTTGTTCTGGCTTTTTACAAAATAATCGGGAAGCAGCACGGCATCGATAGTGTCGCCGGCTTGGAAACACACCTCCCGGAGTATTATTTTCTCCTTGGTCTTTTTGTTGCCGGTTACGGTAATCGATGAGATTATCGTAAAACCGTTGACACACACGGCATCGGCGCCAGTGGAATCGTCCTGAACAGGGAGGATGTCGCTGGTGCGAGCTGCTGCGTCATCGGGCAGCGCCAAAGCAAGAAATGCCGCTACGATTAGCAATCGGTTTATAAAGTAGTTAATAGTCATTAGTTTGTCGGCAACATATTGCCGGTTAATTTATAGTACTACGTTTTGTGATTAATTACGTCTTAAATATACGATGAATTTTAATTCCGGTTTTGGCAAACAGGTAGTTTATTGAGGTAAAAATAACACCGAGTCCATATTTAACACTCCGTCTGAAGTTTATCGACGAGGCCTCTTCAAAATATTTTGTGGGACAAGTGATTTCGGCAATCTCGTAACCGGCGTAGAATATCTGCGCCAGCATCTGGTTGTCGAACACAAAGTCGTCGCTGTCGGCTTCCAAGTTGAGTTTTTCTATTACCTCACGCGAAAAAGCGCGGTAGCCGGTGTGGTACTCGCTGAGTTTCTGGTTCATCATCAGATTCTGAAACAATGTCAGGCACCTGTTAGCAATGTATTTATAAAGCGGCATTCCGCCCTTGCGCGCTCCCTTGCCCAATATTCGCGACGCTATCACCACGGGATAAACGCCGTCGGCAATAGTGTAGCACATACTGTGGATAAGTTTTGGTGTGTACTGATAGTCGGGGTGGAGCATAACAATGATGTCGCAACCGAGTTCGAGAGCCTTGCGGTAGCAGGTTTTCTGGTTGCCGCCGTAGCCCTTGTTGGTTTCGTGACGGATAATGTGCTTGATGCCGAGCTGCGCCGCCACTTGGCTTGTAGCGTCCTGACTGCAGTCGTCGGTGAGTATCACCTCGTCCACAATATCATGAGGAATCTCTTCGTAGGTGCGTTTCAATGTCTTTTCGGCGTTGTATGCCGGCAGCACCACTCCTATTTTCTTGTCGCCTATCATTTTTTAAAGTGTTCCTTTAGAACTTGGTATGGTCTGAAGTGAAAAATCGTAACTTATAGCCTGCTTGAGACATTTGGCAAATGCCTTGAATATGCCTTCGAGCTTGTGATGCTCGTTTTCGCCCTCGGCTTTGATGTTGAGGTTGCACTTGGCATTGTCGCAGAACGATTTAAAGAAGTGTGTAATCATCTCGGTTGGGAAGTCGCCGATTTTCTCGCGGGCGAACTCCGCCTTGTAGAGCATCCACGGACGTCCGCCCAAATCCATCGCCACCTGAGCAAGACAGTCGTCCATTGGCAGCACAAATGCGTAACGGTTTATCAGCTTTCGTTTCTGCCAAAGGAAATTAACGGCAGTGCCGAGCGCGATAGCCACATCCTCGATGGTGTGATGCTCGTCCACCTCTATGTCGCCTTTGCATACCAAGTCGAGTCCAAAGCAGCCATGCACAGGAAGCTGCGACAGCATGTGGTCGAAAAACTTTACACCGGTGTCGATATGCTTGATTTCGGGATTGGCGGGATAGAGTTTCAGGGTGATTTTGGTTTCGGCGGTATTGCGTACCACCTCTACGATATTGTTGCTGCTGATGATAAAACGCTCAGCCTCTGTCCAGCTGACGGCTTTGAGGGCGCAGTATGGCTCGAGTGCCTCGGGAAGCTCTTTGCCCAGAAACACAGCCCTGCATCCGAGGTTCTTTGCCAGCTCAACGTCGGTGGCGCGGTCGCCTACTACGAGGCTCTGCGAAAGGTCGTATTCGGGATTGGAGATATACTTGGTCATCATGCCTGTGCCGGGCTTGCGCGAGGGCGTGGGGTCGCTCTCGAAACTGCGGTCGATTAATATGTCGGAAAACTCCACCCCTGCCGATTTCAGCGTGTCGAGCATGAGGTTCTGATACGGCCAGAAATCTTCCTCGGGAAACGAGCTTGTGCCAAGACCGTCCTGATTGGTGGCCATTACAAATTCAAAATCAGTATACCTGCGAATGTTGTAAAGCGAAACTATCGCGCCGTCAACAAATTTAAACTTTTCAAGCCTGTCTACTTGATAGTCTACCGGCGGCTCTTGAATAATTGTACCGTCGCGGTCTATAAACAGTAATCTTTTTGCCATCTCTCTATAATTATTTTATTCGTTTTCCATTACAGAACTTAACAATAAAGGCGTCGGAGAAACCTTTGTTTCTCACAATCTGGAGAATCTCCCTGCACTCCGCCTCCGACTTGCGGCTTCCGGCGGTGTATTTGTAAACGCTGTCGTCGGTGTAGAAATCCACTTCGGGAATACCGCTGAGCATCGGGTCGTCGGGCGGAATCATGTTCCAGCTCACCTTGAACTGCACCTTATATATAGTGTCTTTTGAGTTTGAAGCTGCAACCTCCTGCTGAGGGGTTTCCTCCCGCGCTGGATATTTGCCTTTGCGGGTGCAAGCCATCAGCACCGACTCGTTGATTTGCGACGCGTAACCGATTTTAAACGGCAGCGGCTTGGAGTTCTTGGCTTTGAGGGCGTTCTTGAGGTCTTCCTGCTTGTAGTACGAAAACACGTTCATAGGACGGGTGTATGTGCCGAACACGTCCACGTCGTAATCCTTGACAACGCGGGCGTAGGCAAGTCCCGACTCGTCCTGAAGAATGCGGTCGCACTGGTCGAGGAGAATCTTGCGCATAATGGTGAACTCATTGTTCTGCAACAGGTACGACGCCGATTTTAGATAGCATATCTTGTCGGGATATGAGTTGATAAAATATGCGAACTCAAACGTCCCCGCCATGGCGGGATCACTCGCCTCCATGCGCAGGTACGTAACCGACCGGGGCTTGAAATCGCCCTCCTTGGTAAATGTTATCTTGTAGCCGTAGGGATGCTTCTTCTTGTTGGCGTCTGTCTCCACTATCTTGCCCAAATCGTTAATATAGACATCCTTGTAGGATGTGATAATGCAGTTTTCCATGGCGAGGGTGTAGAGCAGCAGGTGTATGGTGCCGTTGAGGGTCTGGTTCTTGAAATCGTCGTGCATGTGGCTCGCCACAAAGAAACCGTATTTGTTGATATATCTGTACGAATAGAGCAGCGAATCGAGATATTCGCGTGTCTCGTTCTCGCTGAGACGGTCGGGCATTGTTACTGAGCCGGGATTCTCAAGTCCAAGAAGCACATAGTCGGTCTCGTTAGGAAAAAATGTAAAGGCGAACACAAGGTCGGGACCGCCGAAGGGATAGAACAGGCAGGTGGTATCGTTGTGAAACTCTGGAATATTGCTGCCGCACCACTGCTTTATGGGATTGAGTGTGCGTGTCCTGAGGTCGCTCCACTGCTGGCTTGCCTTTTTTGCAAAATCTTTGTAGTATTCTGAACTTTGTATGTCGGCGAACTTGTCAACAGGCTTTCCTGCGAGAAAACGTGCAAGGTCGTTGACAGGAGGCAACTCGTCTTGGTTGAGATAAATAGTGGTGTTCGACGCCTGCGAGGGTGAGCTGCTTTCTTGCGCTGTTTCGCCGCTTCCGCCTATTCTGCCACAGGCGTTGACGCAGAGCAATAGCGCGATTGCTAAAAAACTACAAATCTTAAAAGATACTTTCATAATAATTGTTATAAAAAAACACGTTTGTAAACGTAAAAGTTATATTAATTGTTGTAAAAGATATAAGGGAACGAAATTAAAGATTTTTTTTAAGAATGATGCTTTTTCCACACAAAAATTACAATTTTGCAGCATGAAAATATTGCCCACCATATTAGCGTTTGCCACAGCCGCCGTTACCGCCACAGCGCAGACCGGCGGCGAGAGCGTCTACACCTTTCTCAAGCTGCCCGTAGGCAGCAATTCGGCAGCATTGGGCGGAGCGGCTATAGCAAGTGGTAACCTCGGTGCAAACAGCGTGTTTTTCAACGCCGCCATGATCGACTCCGCCGCCGACCGCTACGCCGCGCTCAACTATGCCGACTACATAGCCGACATCAGCTTCGGCTCTGCTGCATACTGTGCCTCGGTAAACAACGTGTGGAGCGTGGCTGGCGGCGTACAGTTTGTCAACTACGGCTCGTTCAACTATGCCGACGAAGCCGGTATTCTTGGCGGAACGTTCTCTGCCAAGGACTACGCCATATATGTTTCGGGCATCAGGCAGGTGGTAAGCCATCTGCGCACAAGCGTTACGCTAAAGACCATATTCTCGCATCTCGAAACTTACAAGTCGTGGGGAATGGCATTTGACTTCGGGGCTGTCTACAGTTTCTACAATATCGGACTTACCCTCGCCGCCACTGCCAGCAACGTTGGTTTCCAGTGCAGCCCTTACACTGGCGGCGAGCGCGAGCCGCTGCCCCTGTGCGTGCAAGTGGGCGCGAGCCTGCTGCTCCAGCACGCGCCCCTGAGGTTTTCGGCAACCTTCACCGACTTGCAAAGCCGTCTCCACAGCGACTTTGGCAGAAACTTAGCCGAACATCTTGTTATCGGATTAGAGCTTTTTCCTAAATCCACCGTATCGGTAAAAACGGGTATGAACGTGCGAAGGCACAACGATTTGAGCGTGCGCAACACCACTCCCTTCGCCGGATTCTCCATCGGTGCCGACGTGAGGCTGAGAAGGTTCGCCGTGCAGTATTCGCGCACAAGCTACGGAGCGGCGGCAAGTATCAATATGTTTACCGCCGAGCTGTTTCTGAGGCAGTTCTAACTATTTTGCTTTCAGCACCGTTATGCCGGTGAAGCTTTTCACACCGTTGAGATAGGTGTGCAGCCACGACGAGGAGACCACCACCTTTTTCTGGTCCGACGATGCGTGGATAAACCTCAGCTCGTTGCCCTCGCGGATGGCAAAACCCACGTGCGCATAGTCTAAACCCGGTGTGGAGGTGGTAATGAGGATAATGTCGCCGGGGTTGATTTTCTTTTCTACAGCTGCCACCTTGTATTTGGGAATGTAGTTCATACTCTTGCGGAGGTTGATTTGTTTTTCGATGGTGCGCATCGAGTCGGTGGCGGCGCTGTTGCCTTTCAATTGCGCGTAGCTCTGCGGATGCGTGCTCATGTAGTTGAGCGTAGGGCGGAAGGGAATCCCGCCGAGAAGTTTTGTCCTGTCTTCCACGGTCTGTTTCTGAATGTTGTCGTAAATCCAGTCGGAAGTGTAGTGCAGGCGCGACGTATAGCCGCCGATAACTCCTCCACGGTAGCGGATGCGCTGCAGAATGTTTTCAAAGTTGGCGTAGCCGGGGTCGGGCGACATGTAGTCGATGCTCAGGGCGAGAACAGTTTCTACAAAAGTCATGCAGTCGAAACGGTCTAAATGCACCACAAGCTGCTCCACGCTGCCGGAGTCCAAAGTGTGCGCCACGTATGGCGTCTCTAAAAAGTATTTGGCGGTAATAGAGACCACATTGTTGATGTCGTCCTTTGCTGTGCCCATGAGCTCGGCACGGAGGTCGGTGTAGATGCCTTTGTCGTGGCTGTTCTGCGCAAAGGCGGATGTTAGCGCAAAGGCAAGAATAATAGATAAGAGTAGTCTTTTCATTTCAACATTCGTTTAATAGGTGAATTATCAATTATATAAGGAAGCAGGTCCGAAATTCTGACCTTGGCTGTGTAGATACCGGCAATGTAGCTGTCGATGTCGTAAGGCTGGTAGTAGAAGACAAGGAAACCGTTTTCGATACCGATATTGTTGTCCACGAACACCTGGTCGGTGAATATTCCTTCTTCGTCATCGTCGTTGGCGGAAGCCTTGCCGTTGTCGACAAAATATTTGACTATGAGGCTAATAATCTTTGCATCGGTGCCGGGCTTGAAAATATCCCCTTTGTCAAGCGTCCTGCCGCTTTCCAAATCAAATATCACTGGCACTTTGGCGTACATTCCGTGAGCTCCGCCCAAGTACGAATAGCAGCTGTTGATAACAGACACAAGTCCGTTGCTGTTGTAGGTGACGTACTGGTTGTTGACCTCTTCGCGCAGGAGTTCAAACGAGGAGATATTCGGTTCGTCGTTGAGCTGGCGTGTAACGTTCTCTACAAAGCTGTTCTTGGATGCCTGCAGAAGGTTTTTGAAATTCATCAGCGGATATGGCTCGGGGTTGAAGAAATCGCCCTCGACGCTTTGGCGCGGAACGGTGTTGAACTTTTCGCCAAACAGCTCTCTGGTCTGCGCCGCAGCAGCCTCGCCCTTGTATTCGGCGGGCTGTAGGTAGTGGTAATATACTGCTATCTTGGCTGAGGCATTGGAATCCTCGTCTGAACGAAACGGAATCTCATGTTCCAATGTGGCTGAAATGCCGTTGAACCTCATGCTTTTAGAATAATCTTCTACAAAATTGGCTGTGCCGCCCAAGCTTTTAAAAAGGCATTTGCCGTTGATTCCGCCCGCAGTGTCGGCTTTGATAAAAGTTTTGTCAGACGCCTCGTCTACAAGCTCCATTTCGCCGTCAATCACCGTTCCATGCAGGCGCAGGCTCGTGTCGGTGCGTTTGTGATAAAACACGCCCATCACATCGGTATCGTAGTAAACAATATCCAAAACAGCCTCCTTGTTGCCGAGTTTGCCCTCGTAATGCTTGTACAGGGTAAGGTACTCGGATGTCTGTGCCCACGCGCCCGACGAAATTATCAAAGCAGCTATCACTGCCCAAAGTTTTTTCATAGTTCTGTCTTATTAATAACGGTATCCCGCCTCGTTTTGGCAAGATAGTCCGCCGCAAGTTTCACATAGTCGCTGTTAGCTGTTTCGCCGCCGAACAATCCCACAATAGAGTCAAGCTTCTCTGGCCCGATGTCGTACATCAGGCTGGCGCACAATATGTAAGCAGCCACTGGCGAATTGATATTCTGTACAACGTACTGGGTTTGAAATTCGATTTCCTCGTGTTTTAGCACCTCAAGGTTCTCCCTCAGACGCTGCAGCATCATGGTGTCCTGATTCTGCTCGGCGTTTTCTATCATCTTTTCAATTCCCGTGCCTTTGTCGCTGTATGCCGAATAGGATTGAAGAAAATCGTTGAATTTCTTGTGGCTCTGCGACCCTGCCACCACACTGCGCGACGGGCGCGAATACACAAAGTCGATGTCGATGTCGCCGTTCTCCACAAACAGGGGCAGATAGTCGGACGCTCCCTCCACATAAACATACATCAGCGAAGGTGTCTCCACGTCGCCCTTGAACTCCGCGCGTCCGTGCTCCATCTTGGTAAGGCCCGCAGGGTAAAGCCCGCTGCCCGTGTACTGCCACAGCGACACCCTCACGCCGCCGCAGTCGGAACAGCGGATGTCGATTTCGTAACTGTCGCCGGCATTGTGGCAGGCGGCGCAAAGAGCTATCAGTGGCAGTAGTAGTTTGGGTTTCATGCTTCTATTTTTATGCCCCAAAAATAATAATTTTTGGAATAATGCAAAAAAAGTAGGGTAGCGTGTTGATACAAATAACCACGGACATCACTCCGCTAATGCGGCGAGATGTCCGTGGCTGTATCAATGCCGTCTTCACGACCTATTCCGCCAACTTTGGTAACTGTCTTGGGTATTAATCAAGTATGCTTGCGCTTTATGAGTGGTATTGTCATTTAAATCAATCAAAAACGCTATTGTATTGTCGCTGTTGTTAAATGAATAAAGGTATGGCGAAGACAGTGCCAATGGTTCACCCCCCGTAAAGTAAACGCTACTTTTTGTGTAGCATAATATCGGGTCATAAAGGTTTGGTTAATAGTTATAATAATTCATTTCTTTAAGCGGAAATTTTTTGATATTGTTGCATTTTGGGCTGGTAAATAAATTTTTCTTTTACATAAAAGTACTATATATTTGCAGAAAATAATCATCATGGGACAGTTTATTGACAACGGAAATTTTGCATTTCAACGTATTAAAAACAGCGATTTTGTAGACAAATCGGGGCTATTGAATATTCTCAACAAGAATATGGACACCGAAAGTAGTTTTATGTGCATATCGCGTCCAAGGCGTTTTGGCAAATCGGTGGCGGCAAAAATGGCGTATGCCTACTACGACCGCAAATCCGATTCTAAAGTACTTTTCAACGGTTTGGAAATTACCAAGTCGCCTGATTATGAGAAACATCTTAATAAATATCCAACTATTTTTATTGATTGGAACACGTTTGCTAATATTCCAGACAAGGACAAACTTAAAGAGGCACAACTGAGTATAATTGCCGACTTGAAACTATCGTACAACTTTTTGGAAGAAAAAACATCGCTTGGCAAAGCCCTTGCCGAAATCAACCAAAAAACCGGCGACCGCTTTGTCTTGATAATCGACGAATGGGATATGCTTGTACGGGACGTGGAAATAAATGTACAAGATGAGTACGTGGATTTTCTGCGTTCAATGTTTAAATCGTACAATGCCAGCAACATATTCCACTTGGTGTATATGACAGGTATTCTGCCGATTATCAAAATAAAAACACAGTCGGCATTGAATAATTTTGTGGAATATAGCATTATAGACCCCGGTGATACTGACAAGTACTACGGTTTTACTGATGATGAGGTTAAAAATCTCTGCAAGAAGCACAATATGAACTTCGATCTAATGAAACACGCCTACGATGGTTACATAATAGGCGACCAAAAGTCGATGTTTAATCCTTTTTCGGTAATGCAGTCGATTTTAAAACACAATTATAATAGTTTTTGGTCAAAGACGGCTTCGTTTATGGCAATAGAGAGTTACCTTGCCATTGATGCCGACCAAGTCCGCACCAAAATAATCAATATGATGGATGGCGAAAAGGTAACCATAGAACCTGCAAGTTTTCGCAACGATATGAAAAACATTCAAACTTGCGACGATGTGCTGACTCTTTTGGCTCATCTTGGTTATTTGTCATACAATCCTGAAACTCAAAAGGTAATGATACCAAACACTGAGGTTTCGGTAGAGTTTAAAAACGCAGTCAGAATGGCAGGTTGGAACGAGTTATCCAAGGCGGTAGGTCAATCACGTCAGTTATTAGACGACACCATTGAACTCAAAAAAGAGAGAGTAGCCCGAGCATTCGACGACTACCATTTTGAAGCATCGTCGCTACTGGAATTCAACGATGAGAACTCTATGCGTTGCGCCATAACGTTGGCATATTACGCTGCAAAACCTTTTTATAAGATTTTTCACGAACTACCCACCGGCAAGGGTTTCGCCGATATGGTTTTCATCCCCCTGCCAACAACACCGTTCCCTGCAATTGTGGTAGAATTAAAATACGACAAATCAGCCGATTCTGCCATCTCCCAAATCAAGCGCAAAGATTACCCAAAGAGCCTAAAAGGTTTTTCTAAACAGATAGTGCTCTGCGGAATTAACTACAACAAGGCTACTTCAAAGCATGAAGTGGAGATGGAGGTGATTGAGGGAAAGTAAAAAATGTTCCAGTTTTTGTAACATGTTACGCATATTTGTTTTATTTTTGCAATCAAAACTACAATAGCAAAGCATACGTTATTTTTTGTGCAAAATACTTAATAGAAATGAAAGCTACGTCAGTTCCCCAATATGTATTGTCAGCCTTATATGTAATAACTATATTAGTAATAAGCGTGTTGGCGTTCAAGATGTTTGTCTGCTCGGTAGACGACGACGGCGACGGCCTCTACCGTGCCGAAATGCAGACCAAATACAACGTATACTGTCCCATGATTCCCGACACGCTCGACTTCTGCGGCGAACCCGTGCCGCTCGACAATTTCGATGTGCGCGAGTCGCTCGAAAAGGAAATTCTTAAGACCATGTATTGGCATTCCGAGACATTCCTCTACATCAAACGCGCCAACCGTTACTTCCCCGCCATGCGCAGGATTCTCAAGGAGCAGGGCGTTCCCGAGGATTTCCTCTACCTCTGCGTGGTGGAGAGCGGTATGGACAATGTGGTGTCGCCCATGAAGGCGGTGGGTTTCTGGCAGATACTCGAATCCACAGGCAAGGAGTGCGGTCTGGAAATAAACGACGAGGTAGACGAGCGTTACGACTTTGAAAAATCGACCTACGCCGCGTGCTACTTCCTAAAGCAGGCTTACGCCAAGTTCGGTTCGTGGACAATGGCCGCCGCGTCGTACAACTGCGGTCAGTACGGCCTCCAGAGGCTCGTCAACCGTCAGGGCGAAAACAACTACTACGACCTTAAGCACAACTCCGAAACCGGACGCTACGTATACCGCATACTCGCCTACAAGATGCTGCTGTCAAAGCCGGCCGACTTCGGATTCTGCTACCGGCAGAAAGACCTCTACCAAGAGATCCACACCACCACCATCGAGGTGGACAGCGCAATTACCGACATGTACACCTTTGCCAAGGCCTACACCGTCAACTACAAGATATTCAAGCTGCTGAATCCGTGGCTGAGGGACACCAAGCTGACCAACAAGGACAAAAAGACATATAATATAAAGGTGTTGGCCGATGGTGCGCGGAAGAACAAGAAATAATACCGCCCGCAGGAGGCGGGGCTTCTGGTTTGTGGCACTGCGAGCCGCGTTATGCTTGGCGGTGGTGCTATTGCTGTGGCCTATATATCTCGTGGTCTTATATAAATACGTCCCGGTATACTACACTCCGCTGATGCTGCAGCGTTACGTCGAGAATATAGGCGTGGAAAACGCTGTTCCTGCCAAAAAGACGTGGGTGGCTTTCGACGACATATCGCCCGCGCTCGCAAGGGCTGTTATATCATCCGAGGACAACCTTTTCCAAAAGCACTGCGGTTTCAGTTTCGACAACATCCAAAAGGCGTGGGACGACATTCAGAACGGCAAGCGTTTCCGTGGGGGAAGCACCATCAGCCAGCAGACCGCCAAAAACGTATTCCTCTTTCCTGTAAAATCATACGTGCGCAAGGCATACGAGGCGTATCTTACGGTCTTGATAGAACAGATCTGGGGCAAACGCCGCATAATGGAGGTATATCTCAACGTGATAGAGATGGGCGACGGCATATACGGCGCAGAGGCCGCGTCGCTGGAGTTTTTCAAGTGCCACGCCAAGAGCCTCAGTTCCGAACAGTGCGCACTTATAGCCGCATGTCTGCCCAACCCGTTGGTGTACAAGGTAAACAAGCCGTCGAAATACATCCGCGGCCGTCAGTCAAAGATACTCTCCCTGATGCCAAAAATGGGGAAGATCGAACTGTGAGCCCCAAAAATATTCCAAACAGGTATTCCGCCTGCCACAGCAAACTCTTACAGACCCTCTTAAAACCCAATCTTGAATCCTGCGAAGGCTCCCACAGTCTCGGCCTGCGGGTTGTATGCGAATGTGGCGTACACTGGCAGCGCAAAATGCTCTGTAATCTTCAGCTCGCGCGATGCCTGCACGCCGAAGTTAACCACGTTGGCGCCGTGTGTGCCGGAGCAGTCGCCGTACCATACCGTCTTGCCGAATGTGGCTCCTGCAAACGGACGGAAGTCAACCCCCTTTACCGTGGCTGTGTATCCAAGCTCAAAATATGTGGAGTAGGCGTTTTTAAGAGCATCGTCGTCGTCCTCCTCCCATTCGCGCTTGTCGTCGCCGTAGAACACTATGTTAAACGAGGCGTCCAAGCCGAACTCGCTCTCCCAGTCGGTGGAAAACTCAATGGAGTGCCCGGTATCGTGGGCATGGTACTCGCTAAACTTTGCAGCCGACGGAATGCCGTCTTCGCGTATCGTGTAGTAATCGGTAAAAGTGAATGTAACCTGTCCGGCTGTGAGCGAGGTGTACATGTCGAACTCCTGATAATCTCCGTTAAACGAGGAAATATTCCACACACCTACCGCAAAAGGCCCTGCGCTAAACTCGACCCAAGGCTGGAAGTTGGCGCAGTCGGTGAGAGAGATGCCACGCCATAAGTAGCCGCTGGCAATGTCGGTGCCAACGCTGAACGATACCGAAGATTCGTTGACAAAGTCGAACTCATCGTCGTCGTCTTGCGCGTATGCGCCGGTGGTAACGGCTGCCGCGCATATTAGTGCTAATAGTTTTTTCATGTTATTTAGTATTAAATTATCCGATAAGCTGAGTACCTCCTTTACTTCTTTATGGGGAACTTGTAAGCCAGGAATCCCATAATGGCGGCAATAACGGCAGGAAATAGCGAGAACAAGCTCCAAATCATCGTCTTAACGCTGTCGGTAACCGATTTGGGATCGATGGAGCTGTTGCCCATTTCGTCGGTAATCATCGACGCGCCGGCAAGTCCGAGAAGCGCCGCTATCAACGAGCCCGACACCGCGCCGCCGAGTTTCTGAGCCATTGTTCCCGACGAGAAAATCAATCCTGTAGACGAAGTTCCGTTAGTCTGGGTAGCGTAATCGGCCACGTCGGCATACATCGACCAAAGCAGCGGCGAATAGAGACCCACTCCCACCGAGGTAAGCACCACAACGGCCACCATCAGCCACATATACCCCGCTTCCATAGGTATAAGGAAGAACAGCACCGAGCAAACCAGACATATAATAGCCGAATAGGTGAACGCCATGTGCTTAGAACCGATTTTTTTAGTAAATGCCGGCGACACTCCTCCGAAAATCATGCAGGCAACCTCGCCGAATGCCATAAACACTGTGTAGTTGATGATAAACGAACCTAACGTAACCTCGCCGTTGAGGCAGTAGGTGAACATATAGCTTGCCACGGCGTAGCGGAATCCGTTGAAAAAGTTGGTGCAGATGCCGATGCTTGTGAGGTAGATCCACGGCTTGTTCTTAACCAAGTCGGCAAACTGCTTGAACGAGAATTTCTCGGCGCGCACCGGCTTGAGCCTCTCTTTTGTCATCAGACCGCAGGCAAGGGTCATTGCGGCAGCTATTATTCCAAACACCACTCCGATAACCGCATACTGGTGCTGGTCGGTGCCGCCGATAAATTTCTGAATATAGGGGAACGACAGCAGCGTTATAAAGCCCATGGCATACGCGCCCACCATGCGGAACGAGGAAAACTGGTTTTTCTCGTTGTCGTCGCTGGTCATAACGCCGAGCAGCGAACCGTATGGCACGTTAACAGCCGTATAGCAAGCCATCATCAGCAAATACAGCGTATAGGCATACACTCGCTTGCCCACCTCGCCAAAGTCGGGAGTGTAGAGCAGCAGGGCGAATATAAGTCCGAACGGTATGGCTCCGATAATCAGCCACGGACGGTAAGTGCCCCAGCGCGACTGCGTACGGTCGGCAAGGCTGCCCATCAGCGGGTCGGTAACCACGTCGAACATCCTCGCCACAAGCATCAGCACTGCAGCATCCGCCAGCGACAGTCCGAAAACATTAGTAAAATAAAACGGAAAAGCAATCGACATGATTTTCCACGTGATGCCGCCAGAAGCCGCATCGCCGAGCGCGTAGCCTATTTTCTCTTTTAAACTTGCCATAATTAAGTAACAAATAGTAGAAAAGTAAATATATTTTCAAGTGCCAAATATAATGAATAATTACAATATGGCAATATCCTACGCAAAAAAATGTATTACAGTTTTTTTGTACAGAAAACAGTAATTCGGTTGTAACATCAGTCTTCCGCTATAGCCGGAAGCCCTCGTGCAAATGTAACAACACCTTTCGGCAGCTACCGAAAGGTATAGTTCAAATGTGCAACACCTTTCGGTAGCTACGGAAAAGGGTAGTTCAAAAATCACAACACCAATCCGCAACTAAGGAAAGCCGTAATGCAAAAGTAAAAGTGGTTTTCGGTAATAACCGAAAGCTCTTGCGCAAAAAAAGTAACCATTTTCGGCAACTACCGAAGGCAAAACTTTTTTTGTACTAAGGCTTTCGGCAATTACCGAAGGCAAAACTTTTTTTGTACTAAGGCTTTCGGTAATTACCGAAGGCAAAACTTTTTTTGTACTAAGGCTTTCGGTAGCTACGGAAGGCAAAATTTTTTTTGCACTACGGCTTTCGGTAGCTACGGAAGGCAAATGTACAACTTGTACTCATACTTTCTTATAATACCGAAAGCCTTAGAAATATAATATTAGCACAATTTGTATAATTTGATAGATGTTACACATTTTGTGTAACTATAAAAATATAATTAGAAATATATGTTTATAGCAAATATCATCATTACAAACAATAAAATAAACAACCAAGTCAGGAGAGTTACAGCTTTTAGCACCATTATATATTTATGCCGCGAGTTTTTTTGGTTATTAGGAAAATAATATTTACGTTTGCAATCAAAAGACTGAAAAAACTTCTGAAATCTAAAACTGATTATTAATAATACTATTTGTTTAACAATAAAAACTAACAGCATGAAAATCAAAAATCTAATTACTACTTCATTATTAACATTATTGTCCCTTGCCGCATTTGCCCAAGGGACCAACGAGGCATACGCCGTGCTTAACTCCGGCACACTCACATTCTACTACAACAGCAGCATACCGTCAGACGCTTATGGTATGAATACTGATATTAACAATCCCGGTTGGACGGTGGATGAAGCCACGGCCGCAACTATTACCACAGTCAAGTTTGATGCTTCGTTTGCAGACTATTTGCCAAAATCTTGCGCATACTGGTTCTTTAAATGCAAAAATCTTACTCAGATAGTTGGTATCGAGAATCTTAAAACCAAGGATGTCCAATATTTTAAGGCGATGTTCTCAGACTGCACCGCTCTCCAAAGCGTTGACCTCAGCGGTTTCAATACAGCCAAAGCTATCGACATCAGCTGTATGTTCCGCAGAACTGTGTTTAAATCTCTGGATTTAAGTATGTTCAATACCGAAAATGTGAAAGAATTCAGTTCCATGTTTGAAGGTTGTTCTACTTTGCAATCTGTTGACTTGTCCTCCTTTAATACCAAGAGCGCAACTTCTTTCCGTTGTATGTTTATTAGATGTTCCGCTCTTACAACGCTTGATTTGTCAGGCTTTGATACTCAGAGCAGCCCTGTTACAGTTCAGATGTTTCAGTATTGTAGCAGCTTGAAAACTATCTATGTCGGCGACAGCTGGTCTAACGCTACAATTACCGAAACAGGACAGATGTTTTATGATTGTTCAAATCTGGTGGGAGGAAAAGGCTCTGCTTTTGCATCATTAGGCGATAGTAAAACCTACGCCCGCATCGACGGCGGCCCTGAGAATCCCGGCTACTTCACCAAATCGGGCGAACCTGAATATGTCCCTGCCGACTCCGAACCGTATGTGGTAATCAAAGACGGCACTGCCACATTCTATTACAACAATACCAAGTCCGAAGATGCTTTGAAGTTACAATCAAGTTCTAACTACTGGTCAGAAGATGTCAGAAACTCTGTCACAAAGGTAGTTTTCGACAAATCGTTCAAAGACTACAAGCCCACAAGTTGCGAAAATTGGTTTAGAATGTTAATAAACCTTACAGAAATATCAGGAATGAAAGAATACCTCAATACGGAGGATGTTACGGATATGACTGCGATGTTCTATTTTTGCAAACAGCTTACCAACCTCGACCTCAGCAATTTCAATATGGCAAAAGTTACGAATATACGGCTTATGTTCACGGGATGCATGTATCTTCAAACAATTTTCGTCGGTGAAGGTTGGGTTACCTCTTCGGTAACGGTTTCTTATGATATGTTTCAGGCTTGCGACAAACTTTATGGAGGCAAAGGCACAGCGTACAATAAAGAATATCTCGATGCCTCCTACGCCCATATCGACGGCGGCTCTGAGAACCCCGGCTACCTTACCAAATCGGGCGAACCTGCGTTTATTCCTGACGAACCGTATGTTACAATCAAAGACGGCACTGCCACATTCTATTACAACAATGCCAAGCCCGAAGGTGCTTTTACGGTTCCATTGTTCTCTGATCAGTTGTGTGATTTGTGGCCAGATGATGCCAAAAACACTGTCACTAAGGTAGTGTTCGACGAATCATTCAAAAACTACAAGCCCACAAATTGCATATATTTGTTTAGTAATTTTAAAAACCTTACAGAAATATCTGGAATAGGTGAATTCCTCAATACGGAGAATGTTACGAGTATGAATAGTATGTTCGCAGGCTGTGAAAGTCTTACCACCCTCGACTTATCCAATTTTAACACAGCGAATGTAACGGATATGTGTCAAATGTTCAGGGATTGTTATAATCTCCATGCGATTTTTGTCGGCGAGGACTGGAATACCTCGGTTACAGAATATGACTGGATGTTTTATTGTTGCATAAAACTATACGGCGGACAAGGCACAGCATACAACCAAGACTTTATAGATCTCACCTACGCCCATATCGACGGCGGCGCGGAGAATCCCGGCTACTTCACCAAATCGGGCGAACCTGCATATACTCCTCCTGTACCATACGTTGTGGTAAACGACGGCACACTCACATTCTATTACAACAACAAAAAAACTTCAGATGCTTATGAGCTAAACGACACCGAGAACAAACCCGATTGGGGTTCGTCGGCTGAGAATATTACCAAGGTGGTATTCGACAAGTCGTTTGCAGAATATAAGCCCACATCTTGCTACTGCTGGTTCAACGGTTTTAAAAACCTCACCTCTATTGTTGGCATCGAGAACCTTATTACCGACCAAGTTACCTCGTTTAAAGGAATGTTTCAAGACTGCCCGCAGCTCCAAAGCGTTGACCTCAGCGGCTTTAATACCGCCAACGCTACCGACATCAGCTGCATGTTCCGCAGAGCCGGATGCAAAAAAATTGACCTGAGCAGTTTCAACACCGAAAATGTAACAGAGTTTGCCTGCATGTTTGAGCGATGCTCCAACTTGGAAGAAATCGACCTCCACACCTTTAACACCAAGAACGCCAAAGATTTCTGGTGCATGTTTATAGAATGTAGCCAGCTTACAGAGCTCAACCTCCCCGGATTCGGCACACAAAACAATCCGAGGACAGGACACATGTTTCAAGATTGCTACCAACTCACCACCATTTATATAGGCGACAGCTGGGACAATAGTACTGTAAACAACGACCCACAAATGTTCTACGGCTGCGACAACCTTATAGGCGGCAAAGGCACAGAGTACAATCAACACTATATCGACGCCACCTACGCCCGTATCGACGGCGGCAAGGATAATCCCGGATACTTTACCAAATTGGGCAATGCTCCATTCAAAAAAATTGTTGCCATAGAGGTAACCACATCGCCCAAAACCGAATACACCGAAGGCGACGACTTCTCAGCTGAAAACGGCATTCTCACCTTGACCTACAACACCGACGAAACAGAAACCATAGACCTATCAGAAGCCACCATCACAGGCTACGACAATACCAAGGTAGGTGAGCAGACTTTAAAGATAGAATACCAAGGCATGGAAACCACACTGACCGTTACCGTAAAGATTAAGAAGGCTCTTGCCTCAATATCTGTTACCACATCGCCCAAAACCGAATACACCGAAGGCGACGACTTCTCAGCTGAAAACGGCATTCTCACCCTAACCTACAACACCGACGAAACAGAAACCATAGACCTATCAGAAGCCACCATCACAGGCTACGACAATACCAAGGTAGGTGAGCAGACTTTAAAGATAGAATACCAAGGCATGGAAACCACATTGACCGTTACAGTTGCAGACAAGCAGTCAACCCCTGTATCGTCAGTATCCCAAACCACCGCCGCCAAAGTATGGTCTAATAGCCGCACCATATTTATCGAAACAGTCCCCGGCAGCAATTATACCGTAATTGATACCAACGGCCACACCATCAAATCATCCGCCACACAATCCTCACACGAGGAAATCAATATTTCAAAATCTGGTTTGTTTGTGGTAAGGATTAACGGGAACACGTACAAATTGGTGTTGTTTTAATGCGTAATGCAATATAAATTATTTACTATCTTTGCCGCGTATAAAAAAAACTCAATTTAGATGAAGATAGCAATTATCGACTACAAGGCTGGCAATATCAAATCGGTGGAGGCGGCACTGCAGCGTCTGGGCTGCCAGACCGTGCTTACCAAGGATATTAGCACTATCGAAGCCGCCGACAAGGTGATATTTCCCGGTGTGGGACACGCCAACGCAGCGTTAGACGCCCTCAAAGCCGCAGGGCTCGACACCCTCATTCCAAACCTCCGGCAGCCGGTATTAGGCATCTGCCTCGGAATGCAGATGATGTGCCGCCACAGCGAGGAGGGCGACACACGGTGCCTCGGAATATTCGACACCGAGGTAGTGAAATTCCGCGCAGTCAACAACGAAAAAATCCCGCACATGGGATGGAACCAGATACACAATCTCAAATCGCCACTCTTCGAGGGTATCCCCGAAGAGAGCTTCATGTACTTTGTGCACAGCTACATGGTGCCGGTGTTTGAGCATACGGCGGCGGCCTGCTCCTACGCGCAGGACTTTTCGGCAGCTATAGCCAAGGACAATTTCTACGGTTGCCAGTTCCACCCCGAAAAGAGCGGCAGCACAGGCCTCAGAATTCTTGAAAACTTTATTAAGCTATGATTATAATACCAGCAATCGACATTATTGGCGGACAATGCGTAAGGCTTCAGCAAGGATTGTTCGACAACCTTAAGAAATACGACAGCGACCCCGTGAAAGTGGCTGAGCAGTACTGCGAGGCGGGTCTTACGCACCTGCACCTCGTAGACCTCGACGGCGCACGCAAGGGTATGCTGCAGAACACCAACGTGCTCAACAACATTGCCAACAAGACCGACCTGAAAATCGACTGCGGCGGAGGAATCAAGACCATAGGCGACGTGGAGATGCTGTTCTCACTGGGCGCGTACGCGGTAAACCTCGGCAGCGTGGCTGTTAAGAATCCTGCCGTAATGACCAAGTGCCTCGAGAAATACGGCCCCGACAAAATAATCCTAAGCGCCGATGTCAACGGCGAAACCGTCAGAATCAACGGATGGCAGAGCGACGCAGGAACCACCATCGGCGAACTTATCGAAAAGTTCCTTCCGGCGGGTCTCCAGCGCGTGTGCGTTACCGCTATCAAGTGCGACGGTATGCTCAACGGGCCCGACATCGTACTCTACAAACGCCTTCAGGAAAAATACCCTGACCTCAAAATCACTGCCAGCGGAGGCGTGTCAGACATGGGCGACATCGAACGCCTTGCCCAGACCGGCTGCCACTCGGTTATAGTGGGTAAAGCTATTTACGAAAAACGTGTTACATTACAACAGTTAGCCAATTTCTCAAAACTATGTTAGCAAAAAGAATAATAGCCTGCCTCGACGTAAAGGACGGTCAGACTGTAAAGGGCGTGAGCTTTGAGAACCTCCGGTATGCCGGCGACCCTGTGGAGCTTGGCCGCGCATATTCCGACCAGGGTATCGACGAGCTTGTATACTTAGACATCACCGCCACCAACGAAGGCCGAAAACAGATATACTCGCTTGTTGAGAGTGTGGCAAGGAACCTCAACATTCCCTTCACCATAGGCGGAGGAATCACCTCGGTGGAGGATGCCGAAAACCTCCTGATCCACGGCGCCGACAAAATTTCGGTCAACAGCGCGGCTGTGCGCAACCCTCAGTTGGTGAGCGACCTTGCCAACAAGTTCGGACGTCAGTTTGTGGTGGTGGCGATTGATGCCAAAACCATCGGCAACCAATGGATAGTGCACACCCACGGCGGCAAACGTCCAACCGAAAGGGAGTTGTTTTCGTGGGCGAAGGAAATCGAAGACCGCGGCGCAGGCGAGATACTTTTCACCTCGATGGATCACGACGGACACCAGACAGGTTTTGCCAACGAAGCCCTCTGCCGTATGTCGGAGATGCTATCAATCCCCGTAATAGCCTCGGGCGGAGCCGGCGAGATGGAGCATTTCCGCGACGTATTCAACAAAGGCAAAGCCGACGCCGCCCTTGCCGCCAGCATATTCCACTTCGGAAAAATTAAGATCCCGGATTTGAAGGAGTATTTGAACAAAGAGGGGATAAATGTGAGGATATAACTTATCCGTTGCAGATTCCCTACTAATGTAGCATCCGTTTCACTATATCGACAGATATTTTAAGTTTGTCGGCGATTTGTTCAGGCGATGCACCTAATTCTGAAAGCATCTGAATAGAGGATGCCAATTGGCTTTGTTGCTCCTGTAACTGGCTCTGTTGCTCTTGTAACTGGCTTTTTTGTTCTTGTATCTGGCTCTGTTGCTCTTGTAACTGGCTTTTTTGCTCTTGTAACTGGCTCTGCTGCTCTTGTAACTGGCTCTGTTGCTCCTGTAACCTCTGACGACCTTCTTCTATCATGATGTGCAATGCCTCGTTTTCGTCGGTAACGTATTTGACGTTTTGAAAATGGATTGACATCTCGTATTCTATGGTCATAACTTTTCGCACGTGGGGGTCGGACACGGCGTAAACAAGCGGACGTGCCAATTCTCTGAACTCTTGCGAACGGTTGTCAAAATCATCTATTTCAAGAAGTTGCTCTGTATTGGCAGAAACATAATCCTGACAGAAGATTTCCAACATCTGTTCAAGTTTGGTTTTGGCGTTGCGTTTTAGGTATGGTATCTGAACAATGATGGTGTCGTGTGTAACGCCTCTAAAAAAGCGGGTTTTCAGGATTTCGGGCACAGGCTCTTTCTCAATGCCGCGTGGGTCAGGATAGTTGTAGATTACAGGCTTGGGTATGTCGATTTCTTGGAACGTGTGCCCAAGTATGTATATGGCTACGTTAACGTCAGAATATTGCTGTCCAAGGTATGTACGAAAACGCATTATCTCGGTGTCGAGATACGATTTTTGGAGTTCGATGGTAACAAGTTCGGTTTCACCGGTGGTTTTATCTTTTACTTTGGCAGAAAAATCAAGACGCAGAATCCTTACGCCGCTTTTTTCCTCAATAATGGGTGTGTCGTTGGTGAGGATGTCGAGTTTGAGAATCTCCTTGTCGAGAAGGTTTTCAAGCAAGACGGTTGCAGCCCGCTCGTTTTGCATCATATATTTGAATGCCGAATCGTAGATAGGATTTGCTATAAGTTGTGCCATAGTGTAAACGCATTTAGTTATGGGGCAAAGATAGGCAATATGTTTGATATTGCAAAATTATTAAACTACAGCCCACCTAAAAAAAAGCGGCTCAGTAAACATTACCGAGCCTCTTTTTGTATTTATCAAGTTAGAGTGAAAGATTACTTAGCTTTTTCCTCATCATTTTTGCGGATTTCAACGCGGCGGATTTTGCCGCTGATGGTTTTGGGAAGTTCTTTTACAAACTCAATGATGCGAGGATATTTGTAGGGAGCGGTGGTTTTCTTTACGTGGTTTTGAATCTCCTTAACAAGGTCGTCGGAAGGTTCGTAGCCGCGTCCAAGCACTATGGTGGCTTTTACCACTTTGCCACGTACGGGGTCGGGTACGCCTGTTACTGCACATTCCACTACGGCGGGGTGTGTCATTAGCGCGCTTTCTACCTCGAACGGTCCGATACGGTAGCCCGAACTCTTGATAACGTCGTCGGTACGACCGACAAACCAGAGGTATCCGTCCTCG
>JAFYFR010000021.1 GCA_017543645.1 Bacteroidales bacterium | reverse complement strand
TATTATGTTCGATAAAGGTATTATGTCTGCTACCTTTTTTTCCACATCATAAGCCCCCTCCGGCTTTTTATCGTCATAATAAAAAGTCAAAGTACTGCCTTTAAATACCGCGTATGCTACTTTTTGCGAATAGGCATCGATACATAGGAATAGTAAAAGAATCAACAGTATGCTTAGTTTTTTCATAGTGAGATATATTTATGGTTTGATAGGGCAAAGGTAATAAAAATCTTGTTTGATGTATAAAAACAATTAACCACGGTACACACTTATAACACATACTTATTCCCGTGCTTTTGGTGTGTTCCGTGGTTAAAATAATTGTTCCGCGGTTAAAAAAATTCCGTGGTTAAAGTGGAATTATTTCTTCCTTGCCGCCTCGGTTTTTTCCCTTACATCCTTGATTACCTTGTCGATAAAGTGAATTTTATCGGCATTGGGGAGGTCAACGAGCGATGCACCGTTGCTAAACTGCATTGTGGTGGGTTTTGTTTCGTCAAACGCGGGCCAATAGGGAAGTCCTTTGCCGTTTGGGTTGCCTGTTTTGGCAAAGTTGATCCAATATTGCTGAATTATCTCCGAGAGGGCTGCTTCGGTGGGATATTTTTCGGGCTGTGTGAGAAACTCGCCATTGATATAGAGAATGTCGTCAACGTGCGACACTCCACGGCGGCGCGGGTCTCCTGAAAAACTGCGTGTGGATGGCTGTGCAAGATATGCTAAATAGGCAGGACTTTTGCCATTCTTGTTCTGCAATTTTGCCCAAGCATACGACGGCCAAGCAAATGCTAAATCTCTGAATAAATCGCAGTTGGCATGGAAAGCCTCGTTGTCGGTGTTGGCGGGGTAAACTTTGAGAGCCTCGTCTGCCATGTTGCCAAACATCATCTTAGCCTGCTGCTTAACAGCATCGGATTTTACCTCGCCATATACAAATAGCACGCCCTCGTCGCTGTTGCTCATTGCTATTACAGGCACATCGTTGTATTCGCCGCGCTCGTAAAGGCGGTACTGGTCGTCGGTGATAACGTAGCCATCAACGCACGGCCAACAGTTAATCTGATTGTTGCTTACAATGTCGTATGCGTCTACCTGACGCAACTGCTTGATAGATTTCTTTTTGAATATTTTCATTGCCTCAATGCCCTGTTGCTCGGCTATGCGCTGTGTGGAGCCGGAAAGGTTGCTTCGTGGAGCGTCGGCGTAGGGTGAAAACGAACCTCCGCTCTGACTTATTACTCTGTGAAATAATCCCTTAGCCAATGGCGACGCACACAACATACTGCAACTGATAGCACCTGCGCTCTCCCCAAAGATGGTAACATTAGAGGGGTCGCCGCCAAAGTTTTTTATGTTTCGCTGAACCCATTTGAGGGCAAAAATCTGGTCGAGAAGTCCGTAATTGCCCGAATGTCCGTTGGCAGACTCTTTTGAAAGTTCGGGATGAGCCATAAAGCCCAATGCTCCTGTGCGGTATTCAATGCTTACCACCACAACACCGCGTTTGGCAAGATACTGCCAAAGGTCGCCGCCGTAATATTCTGTTTTAAAGCCACCTCCGTGAATCCACACCATTACTGGAAGGTTGTCGTTGACCGAAGTGGCAGGAGTGGCAATGCCGAGATAGAGGCAGTCTTCGCTCATCATATCTTTGGTGAGTCCCGGACGAGTGGGCTGCGGAGGCCAAGGACCAAACTTGTCGGCTTTGTAAACGCCAGTCCACGGCTTTGCGGGTTGAGGGGCGCGCCAACGGAGGTCGCCCACTGGAGGAGCGGCGTAGGGAATGGCTTTAAAGACTCCAAGACCGTTTTCGAGAACGCCCTCGATGTCGCCGGTCTCTACGTGGGTTTTAACAATAGGCTGAGCAAACAACTGTGTTGCAGGTATTATCGCCCACAACAAAATAAAAATAGGTAATAATCTTTTCATACTATTATTGGTTAAAAATTTTTGGAAAGGTAAAATAAAAAACGCGATAATCCAAATTTATCCTTGGCAATTTTGACACATTTTGGGACGTTGGAATATTAAAATGCGGCGTACAAAATCAAAAGCGGCTGATGAATGTATAATATCTGTGAGCGTATCGTGGCGCAGGTTGCCGAGAATGAAATTGGTATCCTTGTCGTAGCAACACGGCAGAACGTCCAATTCCGACGTTATTACAACCGATTGAAACACACGCCGGCAAAATTTAATCGGATGCTTTAAAACTTTATCTTTGGTATAACGTGAAAGACGTTGGTTTTCAGGTAAAAACGTTTCAAATCCATCATCAGTCTCTATCTGCATAGTCTTTACGCAAAACTTGTCGGCACCGCAATCCATGGCCATTTGCTTTATCTCTTTCAGATGGTTTTCGGTAATCTTGGAGGCAAGGCACTGCACCTCAACAACGGGATTGCGCTTTTTAAGTCTTTTTTTTGCATTGGATATCAGCGATATGGCGTTTTTGACGGCGGCTAAACTTCCTCCCGAACGGTATGCGGAATAAGATTCTTGATTGTAACCGTCGAGAGGGATGATAATCTTGTCCAAACCTGCGGTAATAATTTGTTCGGCGTTTAATGCGTTTATCAACTGTCCGTTAGACGATGTTACCGTAAAAATATCGCAATTATGGGCATACTCCACAAGTTGGTGGAAATCCTTGTTAATGAACGGTTCGCCCTGAAAATATAGGAACAGGTTGAGTGCGTGTTTTTTTATATTATCCACTGCGGTTTTAAAATCGTCCTCCGTTATCGTGTGGCGTTTCCGCTGCGACAATCCCATCCCCGTAAAGCACTCTCGGCAATGCAGGTTGCAGTAGTTTGCCGGCTCGACAGAATAAGACCAAGGCATACCCCATTCTGTCGCACGCTTTGATACTCTTGCCCAAAAGGTGGCAATAGAGCGGATGGCAAAGTTGCTCACCTTGCGGAGGGTGAGATGGCGGAGGAATAGGGATATTTCGGATACGGTCATAGTGCAGCAAAAATACGATTAATATCCACAATACTTGATAAATATGGAAATGCGCTGTTATTCCTCACCGTCCACCATTATAAATCCTGCCATATTTTTGGGTCAAAGTATTTTAAGCGGTTTTGTCCTGGGCAGCGATAAAGGCTTCGCGCTTGCTTTTGCCTGCCATGAGGTTGCGGTAAAACTCGGTCATAAACTCCTTGGCGGGTTTGTCGTTCACTTTCCAGAGACTCATTATAATGGTCTGCGCACCAGCTTTCTTAAATCCGCGCTGAAGTCCGAAGACCCCTTCGCCCGTTACCTCGCCCAAACCAGTCTCGCAAGCCGAAAGCACCACCAAATCCAAGCCTTTGAAATCCAAGCGCGAAATCTCCTTGGCGGTGAGTATTCCGTCGTCAACGCCGTCGGGGATAAATTGCCGCTGTTCGGGGCTGAGGAATGTGTTAGCACCGGCAAAGAATAATCCGCTGCGGCTCATCGAGCGGTCTTCCTGCGAATGTTCGTCGCCGAAAGATAGCATATTGGCAAAACTGTTTTTCTTGCTCTCGGGTTCGTAAAAACCGTGTGTGGCTACGTGGAAAATCTTGATGCCGCTGCCCGAAAGTTTTTTGAAGCTCTCTTCGGTTGCAGCCTTGTCGGTGCCATATTCAACATCAAAGCTGCCATTTTTGAGGATGCCGGTTATCTCTTCGGACTCTACCTTTGCACCTTTTAAGAATGTCAGGGCTTCGCCTGCCCTTTCGGCATTTTCTTCTGCAACATTTTGCCAGTCCTCCTCATCAAAATTATAGATAATGCCGCCGTAGACCGAGGCTTTTTTGGCAGGATTAACTGTATGATTTAATGTAAGTTCGCGTGTTGATGAAAGACGGTATGCGTTGTACTGTTTTGCAAAGATTTCGCCATTGCCGTTAGGAAGGTACTCTATGCCGATAGTGTGGAACTTTCCCGATGGAGCGAAGTAGAGGTTTTGTACGCCTTGCAAGTATTTGTCTAACGGCTTCCAAATTTTGTTGTATAGCGTAGGTGATGAGTAATCAACAGTGTCGGAACCAACAAAATCTAACTTCACTAACTCGGGAGACTCCATGCCTTTTTTTATGACGAGGGCGGTGTAGATGGTTTGATCTGTGGAGTCTGTGAAATTGGCAAATTCAATGGCAATGTCGTTGTTTTTCAAATTTTTCTGAATATCAGTCCATTTTATTGATAGATTTTTGGTATAGTCGCCGAGCTCTTTGGATGATTCCACAAGAAGGCGTTCTTCATTGTCGATAACTTTTTGGAGCGAATCAGCATCCATTGTCCTTTCGCTTGGCGTGAGTTGATAAAGATTGTCAAGCATTATGCGGTTTTGCTTGATTTTGTAATACATATCTTTCAGTTGCTCGTTGCCTTGCTGCTCTATGAGGCTTTGAATTTCAAGCTCGGCATTGAGGAGAAGACCCTTTGACAATAATTGACCGTTGTATGCCATGGCGGAGACGTCTGCGTATGTAGAGCCGCCATAATATGACGGCTCTATGGATAGCATGTATGCGACCTTGGGCAATTCATTGTTGAAAAAATATGAATATTTATTCCAATAATTTGTCCGCTCTTGATTGGTTATTGATGAAAAATACTTCAAGATAAATGTATTTAATTGTATAGCAAGAGCTCTCCGGCAGATAGCGATATCGTATTCTGCTTGGTGTGATGGCTCAAGCTGTTCCCTGTCTATGGCATCGCATTTTTTTAAATACTCAATTGCCTCCTCGTATTTTCCGGCTTCAAAAAGTTCTTCGGCTTTTTCGTAGAGCTGGCTGAATTCCCGGTTTTGTCCGAGTACCATCAGCGGCATCAGCAACGCTAATACAAACAGTATCTTTTTCATTGTCTCTGTGGTATTTACTAATTTACACTTATCAATTCTTCAACTTTATCCACTGTGATATTCATCATCAGCTCGGTGGTGTGGTCGTCGGTGAATACCATCGAGAGGCGGTTGACTATCTTCTGCATATCGCTATCGCCTTCGGCAAGGGTGTCATCAAACTGCATCTTGAAACCTTTTTTTTCAACCGAGACTTTCTGCTTGATAAGCGCGGAGAGCAGTATCCTTGCCGCCGTGTCGTCAGCAAGAAAAAACTTGAATACCGAGTCGAATATCGGGTTGCCTATTGTTATCATTGTGTCAGTGTGTCTTATTGGTTGTTGAATGGTGCAAAAATAATAATTTTTGGATTGTTTTTAATTCACAAAGAAACATTTTGTCCATGACATTTCCAATTCATTTTTTCCTCGCATGCTCTTATAAAACATATTAGATACCTTTGTGGGGTAAAAATCATTTTATTAAACACTTATTTTTCAACGAAGAGGAGAACTATGTTGAGGTGCATTTCTGCATAGATATCGATTAGAATAATTTTTGCTTTGATTATCAGAAAAATAGTATATTTGCAAAATTTTTTTTGACAAATACTATAATGCAGAACGGCGACAAGACATATCCGCTTTTAGACGGAATCAACTATCCGTCAGATATTAAGAAACTTACCATCGACAAACTGCCCGCGCTTTGCAGCGACGTGCGCAAGTTTATCATCGATGTTTTGTCGCAACACCCGGGGCATTTTGCGGCGGGTTTGGGTGTGGTGGAACTCACTGTGGCTCTGCATTATATATACAATACGCCTTACGACCAGATTGTGTTCGACGTAGGACATCAGGCATATCCGCACAAGATTCTCACCGGACGCAAAAATATTTTTTCCACGCTACGCAGTTTCCACGGCATGAGTCCGTTTCCCAACCGCGACGAGAGCGAGTACGATGCTTTCACCGTGGGGCACGCCTCCACGTCAATTTCCTCGGCATTAGGTCTTGCCGTGGCTGCCGAAAAACTCGGTAGGCACGACCAGCATGTTATTGCTGTTATCGGCGACGGCGCAATGACCGGCGGAATGGCTTTTGAGGCTCTCAACAATGCAGGTATCCAAAAAAACAACCTCCTCGTAATCCTCAACGACAACCACATGGCTATAGACCCCAACCGTGGAGCGTTGAACGATTATCTGCTCGACATTACCACTTCTAAAACCTACAACCGTGTTAAAAACGACGTATGGAACGCTCTCGGCAAATTCAACCGACTTGTGCCAAGCGCACGCCAGTTTATCGCCAAGGTGGAGAACGGCATCAAATACATTGTATTGAAGCGCAGCAATCTGTTTGAAGGATTGGGACTTAGATATTTTGGCCCTGTGGACGGACACGATGTGGTACATCTTGCCCAACTGCTCAACGACCTGAAAAATATTCCCGGTCCTAAACTTTTGCATATCAATACAATAAAAGGCAAAGGCTACAAATTTGCCGAGGAGAACCAAACCAAATGGCACGCCACCAGTAGCGCATTCGACATCGACACCGGCAAAACAGTAAAAAACCCGTCCGCAAAACCGCAAGGTCCTAAATACCAAGATGTTTTTGGCAAAACTATTACCGAACTCGCCACCCATAACAGCAAAATAGTTGGCGTAACGCCTGCAATGCCAACAGGTTGCTCGCTAAACATAATGGCAGAGAAATTTCCCGACCGTGTTTTCGACGTTGGCATTGCCGAGGAACACGCTGTAACTTTTTCGGCAGGAATGGCGGCGCAAGGACTCGTCCCCTACTGCAACATCTACTCGTCGTTTATGCAACGCGCTTACGACCAGATTATCCACGACGTGTGTCTGCCTCGTCTGCCTGTAATTCTCTGCTTAGACCGTGCGGGACTTGTGGGTGCTGACGGAGCAACACATCAAGGAGCGTTTGATATTTCGTATCTCCGCCATATTCCCAACCTTACCTGCGCCGCGCCTATGAACGAGATCGACCTCCGTAACATGCTATACACAGCGCAGTTAGGCGGCAAAGGACCATTCTCGATACGTTACCCAAGAGGCAACGGTTTTAATCCCAACTGGGAAAAACCTTTTGAGGAAATAGAGATTGGCAAAGGCCGCCAAATATCCGACGGAGAGGATGTTGCAATAATATCTATCGGCACGGTAGGACACGAGGTACAACTGGCTGTTCAGGAGTTGAACTCTGCGAATATCTTCCCTGCGCACTTTGATATGCGCTTTATAAAACCGTTAGACGCCGCACTGTTAGACAGCATCTTTGCCAAATACCATAAAATCATCACCGTAGAAGACAACGTGCTGCAAGGCGGATTTGGCTCGGCAATATGCGAATATGCCTGCGACCATTTTTACAATCTAAAAATCAAGCGTCTCGGCATACCCGACAGGTTTATAGAGCACGGTTCGCCGCAAGATTTGTACAAAGTGTGCGGAATCGACAGCGGAGCAATAGCCGGAGCGGTGAAAGAGATGATTTAGCTTACCATACTTTGGCGGCATCGCGCGAAATCTGGTAGCCGATGGTAAAGATAACGTTTTTGTTGTAAGAGATTGGCGCCTCAATCTCCTTGTAATCGCGTAAAGCATTGATAGAAAACGACACATCAAGCGTGAAATGCTTATAATAGCAACCTGCTCCACCAATTGCATAAATATTAACACGGCGAGGAGTCCACTGAAAAACATAGTCGGTACGTGTGCCAGGGCGCACATTATCAAAAGTCAACGTCTTATCCTCGTTGTACATAACGGCGGGCATTGCTCCGATAAAGGCATATGGACGAGGTTTGCGCTTTCCCTCTGCCGACACCTTGATTTTCAATGGCATAACAATATTGTTAAAACGGACTTTCGCCTTGTATGGAATATCGTTTGGATGTTCAACGTCGCAAAAAGTTGCGCCTGCGCCAAAATAGCCAATTCCCACAGTCCAATATTTGTAACGCGAAAAACGGTAGCTGAAATAGGTTTCGTAATAATAATTGAACATCGGCACCACAGAATCAACCTCTTTGGTGGAAACAGAGCCGAAAGCCGCACCGCCCTTGATACCGAACACTTGTGCGCGTGACGGTTTGTAAGCCAACGAGAGCAGTGTTACAACACCCAAAAAGGCAATAAGTCTGACGGTAGTTTTCATGATTCAAGATTGTTAACGTCGCCGGTAAGTCTTGGAATGTCGGTTTTGAACAAAGTAGACACCCACCGAAACGCTGAAAATCTGGTTCTGCATCGAGCGTTTTTTGGTGTCGCTCTTGTCTTCTACCGAGAAAAATCCGATCTTGTAGCTTGCGTCGAAATACAAGTCGATACTTCTTGAAACAGAAGTCTGATAACCAATAGCAAAAGCCGCGCCCACGTCGTATTTCCTGAGCTTGTTGATAAAGCTCGAATATTTACCATGCGAACTTGTCATAGTATCGCGCGCAATTGAATCTTTTTTCCACTTAGAGCTTGCATCCAAAGCTATCGAGGCAAAAGGTCCTATCTTGGTATAAATATCACCGAAAGTCTGTTTCCAAAACAGCGGAACTTGCAGATAGTCAACATATTTAGTAATAGTATGCTTCTCTCTTGCGCTACCCATGCCAAATTCGTCGGTAACAACTTTAACACCCTGCTGAGAATAGTAAGCTCCAATTTCCAAATATGTGTCGTAAACCAGAGGAATGTCTACATTGATACCGGGACAGACACCAATTCTCGGTTTGCTGTCTTCAATTCTGTCGCGTCCGATAAGGTTGGAGAAATTTGCACCCATACTCATACCGAATATGGGCTTTTGTGCCGAACAATCGACACTCAAAAGTGCTAATAGTATGATAATTAATATTTTACTGCGCATATCTACCTATTTAGTGAGTGGTTTTAGACAATGTATTTGCAAATATACTCGTATTCTTTTTTATAACGTGTTTTTTCTCGCAAAATTATTTAATTACGTCCGATTATTGATTTTTTTTATCATTATTCCTCCTGAAACGTTCGTCCAGCTTTGGAATAGATCCTCCATCTGTCGATAAGTTCGGCAAAACCAGAAGGCAGCGGCGAGTCGAACGACATGACCTTGCCCGTTACGGGATGCACAAACTCCAACGTCTTGGCGTGGAGTGCCTGACTTGGAATCAGCGCGAAACAGTTATCGACAAATTTCTTGTACTTGGTAAAAGTGGTTCCCCTAAGGATTTTGTTGCCACCGTAAACATCGTCGTTGAAAAGCGGATGGCTGTTGTGTTTCATGTGGACACGTATCTGATGGGTGCGCCCAGTCTCAAGCTTGCACTCTATAAGTGTAACATATCCAAAGCGTTCCAGCACTTTGAAATGCGTTACTGCCGGTTTGCCGATGTTGCTGTCAACGGGAAACACGCACATGCTCTTTCTGTCGCGCGGATTGCGTCCTATATTGCCCTCGTAAGTGCCGTAGTCTTGGTCAAAATCGCCCCACACAAGTGCCTGATAGCGGCGGTTGACCGTATGGTGAAAAAACTGTTTGGCGAGGTCAGCCTTAGCCGCTTCGGTTTTGGCAATTACCAGAAGTCCCGAAGTGTTTTTGTCGATACGGTGGACTAATCCGGGTCGGATGTCGTTTTTGCTGAAATTGGAGTTTTCGCCAAGATGGAAAGCCAAGGCGTTTACCAAAGTGCCTGTATAGTTGCCGTGAGCGGGATGCACCACCATTCCGGCGGGTTTGTTCACCACAATAAGAGCATCGTCTTCGTATACAATGTCGAGCGGAATATCCTCTGGCTCTACCTTGAAATCCACAGGTTCGCCCGGAAGGTTTATGGTGATAACATCGTGAGGATGAACGCGGTAGTTCTGCTTCACAACGTTGCCGTTGGCGCAGATATATCCGGCTTTGGCAGCCTCCTGAATCTTGTTGCGCGATATTCCGGCAATGCGGTTGTCGAGAAACTTGTCGATACGTACAAGCTCCTGTCCGCTGTCGGCTTCAAACCTGAAATGCTCCGAGAGGGTCTGCTCTTCGGATACAGCTATATCGTCGTCGTCGAAATCTTCGGTTTCGATTGTCTCTTGGTCTGTCATGTCGTGTGTGCTATTTGATTTTTAAAAACTTAGCAGAAAAATCAGCATCTTCTGCCTTCAAAAAATATACTCCCGGGGCAATGTCCGAAATGTCAATGTCCTCCCCGCCGTTTAAGGTGAGCTGTTTTACGGTTTTACCAGTTACACCTATAATATATATCCTGCGGTTAAAACCCGACGGTAATCCCGAAACTCTTATGTAATCTTTTGCAGGATTGGGCATTACGCTTATTGTTTGCAGCTCGGCAACAGGATTAAAGTCGTCTATCGGTGTCGACAACGCGCCAAATGCCGGACGTATCATTATCTGACCCTTGTTTGCAGACTTTTTCCACTGACCGTCGGTGTTGTAGAAGTTGTTGCTTACACTGGTGGTGCTTTTGTCGAATCCTATGTTAATAATCTCGTTCACAGTCTTTTGCCATCCGATAAAAAATGTGTCCGACACGCTCACGGCTTGCTTGAGGGGGAAGAAAACAAATTGTCCGCACTCCTGTTTGGGTACGCTCAGGTTGTAGTCGGAGTACAATTCGCTGTCGGGAACACCGTTTTTGTAGCTCCATATTTTCAGATGGAAAAATTCTGCCTGAGCGTTGCGGAATGTGGGATTGAAATAAATGTACACACCTTTTATATTATCAGTAACAAGTGGAGCGAATTTTACAGCCACCATGCCGCCTTGCGAACCCTCGCCGTGCAGACCGTATCCAGCCTCGGCAGATCCGTCGTCGTAGGCGTAACTGTCGGAAAGAACCTTATCGCTGAAATAGACATTGTTAGGCGCGAAATCTTCGGAAGTAACATCGCTGACAAGTTGGATACCTATCTGATATTCAGCTTTTTCGTTATCAGCTTCAAAATTGTATTTAAACTGTTTTGTTTCGGTAAAATCCAAATACGAAGGCAGGTTGTAAGAGCCGAGCATCAACGTGTCTGCACCATTCTTATTCTTGATAATCATGTTGATAGAGTCGAGCATACGCGGCTCATTGTCGTTGTTGCGGTAAAAGAGCGAGTAAGACACCTTCAGCTTGTCCTTGACTTTGGAGTAATGTTTCCACGGAACAGTCATATACTGCCCTAACTTGACTTCGGGACAGTTTGTAAGCGCAATATCCTGATATACAGTGTCGGTAGACGAACGCATCTTATCTAACTTAACGTAGTCAACCAACCAGAAGTCGCAATTGGAAACAAGGTCGGCCTGCTTTGACGAACCGAGGCTGAAATAGTTGCGGAACCTGAACCTGAAACCCTTTTGCAAATAGCATTTCTGCGCAATGGGGATTATCGCCTGTTTGAAATCGTAACACGCCGAACCCGAAAACTGTTCCACGGTAGTCCATGTTTTGTCCTCGGGAGAATAAAAGTCGAGCATCAGCACATCTTCCGGTTCGGGAGCGTCGCCAAAACCACCGGGCTGATAAAAAAATGATAGATATATGGTGTTGTCGCCCGGATAATCGAGATTAATAGGTTTGGAAGTCAGCGTGTCGCCGTTGGTGTACTTACCGCCGTACTGCGCAGGATAGAAGTTACCGTCGGCATCCAAAGCGTCGAACACAGCCGCGCCTATGCTCGGCGGACGGTTGGGCATGGTGCTTGAAATCGACACTCCGGCATTGTCCCACAACGATTTGTCGGGCAACTGGGAGCTGTACGAAAAATCATCGAAAAACGGCAGTTCCAAAGTGTCAACTTTTTGCGCGCAAACATTGCCCAAGCAAATTGCCGGCACAGCTGCTAATGTTATAATTTTTTGCAATAAAGGCATACTGTTCTACTTAAAAATCATCTAAACCATCGTCGTCGTTTCCTGACGGCGGATTGTTGTCGGTATTGTCGGCAGGAATGTCGTTGTCAATCAACTTGCTCTGGTCGGTAGTAATCCACACGTCGATTTCCGAACCGGGCAGAACCACACGTCCTTTGGCTGGCGACTGCTTGTAAATAACGGCTGAGAGCGAATCCGCCTGCGTTTTGATAGTGTTGTCGCCAATCTTAGCACCGATATTGAGCGAGTTTTGCGCAGCCACTAATCCGGCGGTGTACAGCGAGTAGCTCTTTAGGTCGGGAACTGTGGTCTTTACCACGCCCTCTTCCTCGCCCTTGCCGAGAACAAGGTCGATAAGCGATCCTTTGGCGATACGCGTGCCGGCAGGAATAGTCTGTCCGTTGAATTTCTGCTCGATAACGGCGTCGCGCGCGATGTCGGGTTTGTACGAAATCTTTCCTACGCCCAAGCCGAGGGATGCGAGCAGAGCCTGTGCCGACTTAATCGAAAGGTCTATCAAACGCGGCATCACCACCTGTTCGGCCGAATATGCCTTGATGGTGAGAAATATGGTGCGCTCTTTCTTTACCTTGAAAGTGGCTGGCGGAGTCTGGTCGATAACTGTACCCGGAGCCTGGTTGGAGCTGTATACCGAATCGCTGATTTCAAATTTCAATCCGCGCTCGTCGCATATCTTCTTAACTTCAGTCAGGCTAAGCCTACGCAGTTCGGGAACGCTGACGTTTTGTCCGTGACGGGTGTAAATCCTCAGCGCAACGAATATCATTATTACAAAAACTACTACCACCGCCGCCAATATTGCAAGCTGGCGTATGAGGATAATCCATTGCGATTTGTCGTCGGCATTAGTGCCTTCGTTGGGTTTTTCGGGTGTCTCTTCCATTGTATGTTATTGTTATAAATGTTTTTATATTAGTAAAAAAAGCAACTGTTTCTAACAGCAAAGGTAAACAAGAATTTCCAACATATAAAATAAAAATCTTTTTTTTGATACTATATTAAAAAAAACTTGTTTTCTTTGCTAAAAATAATAATATTTGTACCCAGAATCTGTAATAGTAAAACGTGGCACTAAACCACTGTAAAACAACAATATGAGCATTGCCATTAAAGAAACAGTATTAGTAGTGGACGACGCGCAGTCGATAACGCGGTTCATTGTGTCGTTGCTCGAAGACCAAGGATATTGCGCCATAGGTTGCGAAAACGGAGCCGAGGCTCTGAGGCTGGCCGTGGAAAAACGCCCCGACCTTATGCTTTTGGACATCATGATGCCCGACGAGGATGGCTATTCCATCTGCGCTAAGCTTAAAGCCGACGCCAAGACAAAGGACATTCCAGTAATCTTTCTCTCCGCGCTCAACAGCTCGTTCGACAAGGTTAAGGCTTTCAAATGCGGCGCGGTAGACTTTATCACCAAACCTGTTCAGAACGACGAACTTATGGCAAGGGTCAATACTCATCTCACCATCAGCAGCCTCCACCGCTCGCTAATCAGCTGCAACCGCGACCTCGAAGATAAAATCAAAGAACGCACTCAGCTATTGGAGACCGAAAACGAGAATCTCCGCTCGCTCAACTCCATAATGGAGAAAACACTGCTAAAATACAAGGAAGAAGCCGAAAAATCCGAAGCCGGCGCAAAACTACGTAAAGGTTTCTTCGAAGACATCCGGCACGAAATTTTCACCCCGCTGCAGTCGATCTCAGGTTTTGCAAATTTGATAAGCAGCGGAACTCTCACCGAAGACAAAATAAAAGAATACGCATCTACAATCGAAAAGAACGCTCAGTTTATTACCTCATCTTTCGACAAGATAATCAACTACTCGCTCTGCAAGACTACTACCATCAAACCGAATCCTACCAATGTGGACGTTTCGGAGCTACTTAAGGATATATGTTCGCAGCGCAAACCAAAGACCATAGAGCTGATTCTCAAAGACAACCTCAATTCCGCCAAAGATATTTTCACCGACAAGGAGATGCTCTCGCAAATTTTGGCAAACCTTATCGACAACGCTATTGAGTTTACAAAGGAAGGCTCCGTGGAGGTAAACGCCTCGTTTTCGAACAACAGCTTCGTATTCTGCATCAAAGATACCGGCATAGGCATCAATCCCGAAAAGATAGACATCATCTTCAATCCCTTAGGCGTAAACGAAAAAACCTCAACACGCGGATACGCTTTCACCACCATAGGTCTTGCCCTTGTAAAAGAGTACGTCGACACCCTCAAAGGCGAAATTTGGTTCGACTCAACACCCGGCAAGGGAACTGAATTTTACGTTTCGCTTCCATCCGACGCATTGTCTAAACCGCAGCAGCACAGCATTTTTGAAAATTTCACAGTGCTCGTGGGCGACGACGACGACGTGTCATACATTCTTCTGTGCGAAGCACTCAAACCTACCGGCATCAAACTCCGCAGGGCCAAAGACGGCAGGGAACTTTTCGACATGTTCCGACAAAATCCTGTGCCATTGGTAATTACCAACCTCAAACTGCCAGTTATGAACGGTTCGGAAGTGCTCAAGATGATAAAGATGATTAAACCCGACACTGTGGCGATAGCGCAGATGCCATATTTCTCGGCGGTAGACAAGCGCGACTATTCTGCCTCGATGTGCGACGGTTTTATCGAACGCCCTGCCAAACAGGAACAGATTATCGAAGTGCTAAAAAAATACCTTGCCAATTGATAATTAAAATTGAAAGTTGAAAATAATTAGAAACAATATATAGATTCATTATTTTAATATTATAAAAAACAACCAAATGGAACAAAAACAATTAGACGCCAAAGCAGCTGACAACGTGCGTATGCTCGCAGCCGCAATGGTAGAAAAAGCAAAATCAGGACACCCAGGCGGTGCTATGGGTGGCGCAGACTTCGTTCACGTACTTTTCTCTGAATTCTTGAAATTCGACCCAGAAGATCCCTCTTGGGACAACCGCGACCGTTTCTTCCTCGACCCAGGACACATGTCGCCTATGCTCTACTCTATCCTCACCCTCTGCAACAAATTCTCGCTTGAGGATATCAAAAACTTCCGTCAGTGGGGCAGCGTTACTCCGGGACACCCCGAGCGCGACATCAACCGCGGTATCGAAAACACATCCGGACCTCTCGGCGTAGGACACGCTCTCGGTATCGGTGCTGCCATCGCTCAGGAGTTCCTCGCTGCCCGTTTTGGGAAACGTATGCAGCACAAAACTTACGTTTACATTTCTGACGGCGGTATCCAAGAAGAAATTTCGCAAGGCGCAGGACGTATCGCTGGTTTCCTTGGCTTGAAAAACCTCATCATGTTCTACGACTCCAACAAGATACAGCTTTCAACAAACTGCAACGAGGTTTCCGACGAGGACACCTACGCCAAATACAAAACTTGGGGTTGGAACGTTGTGAAAATCAACGGCAACGACGCTGCCGCTATCCGTCAGGCTCTCACCAACGCCCAGAACGAAAAGACACGTCCTACCCTCATCATCGGCGAAACTGCCATGGGCAAGGGCATCGTTACCGAAAACAACGAAAACTTTGAAGGAAAATGCTCTACTCACGGTCAGCCTGTTTCTAAGTCGGGCGGCTCGTTTGAGATGACAATCAAACACCTCGGCGGCAATCCCGAGAATCCGTTTGAAATCTTTCCTGAAGTTAAGGAATACTACGCTAAGAAATTGGCCGAAAAAGCCGCTGCCGCAAAAGCTGAAAAGGCTGATGAGGCTAAATGGGCTGCTGAAAATCCCGAACTGGCTAAGAAACTCGTTAAATACTTCACCAACGATTTCGAAATTCCCGACTGCAAAGAGCTCAACTTCGACAAAGCCACCGCTACACGTGGCGCGCTCGGCAAAACCCTCGCCGCTATGTACGGTAAAATCGAAAACCTCGTTGTGGCTTCTGCCGACCTTTCTAACTCCGACAAGACCGACGAGTTCCTCAAAAAGACCAAATCATTCGTTCCCGGCGACTTTTCGGGCTCGTTCCTCCAGGCTGGCGTTTCGGAGCTCACAATGGCTGCACTCTGTACTGGTATGTGCCTCCACGGCGGCGTAAGAACCGTTTGCGGAACATTTTTCGTATTCTCCGACTACGAGAAACCCGTTCTCCGCGTTGCTGCCTTGATGAAGACTCCCGCAATATTCCTCTACACTCACGACTCGTTCCGCGTAGGTGAAGACGGCCCCACACACGAGCCTATCGAGCAGGAAGCACAAATCCGCCTCATGGAGCAGGTCGACAACCACGACGGCAAGATGTCTACACTCGTTCTCCGTCCCGCCGATGGATACGAGTCTATCGCAGCTTACCAGATGGCTTTCAAGAACCTCGAGTGTCCTACAGTAATGATTGGCTCTCGTCAAAACATCGACTGCCTGCCTCAGGGCAAGGCCGCTTCGCAGTTTGACCGTGCCGCTCAGATCCAAAAAGGCGGCTACATCGTTAGCCAGACCAAGGAAGGCAATCCCGACGTGGTACTCGTAGCCAACGGTTCTGAGGTTGCAACACTCCAAGGCGCAGCCGCTACCATCGCCGAGCAGACCGGAAAGAACATCCGCGTGGTTTCGGTTATCTCTCCCCGTCTGTTTGAAAATCAGGGCGAGGCTTATATGGAGAGCGTAATTCCTTCGTCGGCCAAGGTTCTTGGTATGACAGCTGGTCTGCCCTCGGTATTCGCCACCATCATCCCCGGCTTCAAGAAAGACGTTTTCGGCCTTACACACTTCGGAGCTTCGGCTCCCGCAAGCGTTCTGGACGAGAAATTCGGTTTCAAACCCGAACTTTTTGCTCAGTGGGCTATAGCTAAATTGCAATAAGCACACCTTAATATATATAGTAGACAACGGAGCGGCAAAATTTGCCCGCTCCGTTTTTTTATTATACTGATTATAAATAACATATACCTATTAACAAAAAATTAACGTAAACTTTTTAAAGTTTTTTAACATTTATCACAAATATACACTAATATTGCGGCGTAAAAACGAATAGAAAGATATTAAACATTATTCAGTCATAACTATTAAAATTTAAGTCAAAATGAAAAAAGTATTTTCAGTATTTGCTGCTCTCGTATGCGCAGTAATGTTAGTTTCTTGTGGCGCTAAATCAGCTTACCAAGACGAAATTGAAAAAGTTGGTCCCAAAATTCAAGCAGGCGATTTCGCTGAGGCTTCGGCTCTTGTTGACAAAATTTTTGCAGAAAAAGACAAAGCTCTGGCTTCTGACTTGATTTTCGCTTTCACAACCAAAGCTGGCGAAGCTGCTTTAAAACTCAAAGCTGGTGACGCTCAAGGTGCCATCGAAGGCTACAACAAGTCTCTCGAAATCCTCAGCGCCGCTAAAGCTAAAAGCGATTACGCTAAAACTGCAGATGCTCTAAAATCTTTAAACGGAACTGACATTGCCGCTGTTGAACAAAACGTTCAAGCTAGTATTCAAGGCGCACAAGCTTTGATTCAGCAGGCAGAGGCAGAAAGCGACCCTGCAGAAGAAGCAGAAGAAGGCGAAGAGGAATAATCCATAATAAGATATTTCACTTACCTATTAAAGCTGTCAATAATTATTGGCAGCTTTTTTTGTGCCTCAGTTGTCGGAGGACTCTTTGGTCATCGCCGCCTCACGTTTCGACATATCCAAAATATCGCTTATCAGATTTACAAGTATATCGCTCTGCTCTGTGATTATACGTGCAAAATGGCGTTTCTTACCCGAGTCGTCGGTATCGATAAGCAACTGGGCAAATCCAACAATGGCGTGCAAAGGAGTTCTGATTTCGTGGCTCACCCTTGTGAGAAACGCAATGCCGCTCTGCCTTACGTTTTCAACTTCCTGCAAAGCCTTTTCGTAACTCCGCTTGGCGTTGGTGAGCTGGGTGATGTCGATGGCTGTGGAAACTATATACTCGCCATCGTTGTCGGTCTTAACATAGTCTTTGTGCACCCGCCACGTTTTTCCCATTCCATTAACAAACGACAAGCCGTCGTAATCATAACTGCCAACCTTTATCGCCCTAAGGTCGTAGTTGCGGTAACGTTTGGTGTCGGGGGTGATGCCCAAGAACTCAAATTCGTTTTTGCCTAACACCTCAGCCATCTGTAAATCAAGCGACTCGCAGAATTTTTTGTTAGCCGCCACATATCGGAAATCGTCTTTGACATCTTTGATAAAAAAGAGATACGACAGATTGTCGATAATCTGCGAAAGAGTGCCTGAATTGTTGCCATACTCATGGATAATCTCCAAATCATCATGTCGGTTTTTCGGAGACTGAATCACCACGTTCGAGATGCTTTTTGCCACGCACAGCACCGAATTGTCGCCCTCTATGTCCTTTACAATCACCTCGTAAGGCTCGTTCTGGGTATTGTTGGTTCTATAGTTTACCACCAACCGTGATGACGGCAGGTTGTGTTTCATCACCTGTACCATCCTCCGGTTGAGCAATGTAAGGTCGTTGAGGTAAAGATGTTCCGAAAGCCGCTCTATTTCTGGTAGTTCAGGAAACTGTCGCTCACAAAGATAAGATTGTTCATGTGTCTGAGGATTGTAGAGCCACGGCACAAAATCGCCCAACTCCACAAGGGTATTGCGCTGTTGTTCAAGTATATGACACTTGCGGCGTTCGTTCTCGATGGCTGTTACGTCGAGACAGGTGATAATGTATGTTGAACAGTCGGTTACCGAATTGGTAATTCTGCGGTAATCTACTTTGAAATGCTTAACTTCGTTAAGCTCCGAGCCGAAATACTCCTTTACCTCGGGATTAGAAAAATCTATCGTTACCACATCGCTCACCGAATTGCACTGCCTCATCTGCTCGCGCAAATGAGCATCCAATATAGGCGAATCCCACAATTTATGCCTTTTGCGTATCATCTGCGTAACGTCCTTGCATCCCACGCTGGCAGCAAACTCGTCGTTAACATAAATTCTTCCGCCCTCATAGTCGAAAATGGTAACTCCCACCGGCGACATTTTGAGCAGCGTCTTGCCGTTAATATACATTGAATGAAAACGGTCGTCGAAAAGAATGTTAGAAGATATGTCGTTGACAGTGATAAAGATATGCTCGATACCCCTGAGGTCGGTTACCACTTTGGCGGTATAAAGGATAGTTGCCTTTCCCGTGCGCTTGCAGTTGGGGTTTTGGTCGAAATTATAGTCGTCGATCATCACAAAACGACCCGTATGTTTGAGCACCTCGGCAGTAGGACCTTTGTAAAAACGGTCGGTGTTGATATTGTAGTTTTTACTGAGAAACAGGTTTTTATTCTCTATTTTGAAAATTGTAAGAACCTGCTGGTTGACATTTTCCACATATCCGTCGCTGGTGCAGAGTATCACGCCCACAGGAATCTCCTCAAATAGAGTTTTGAAACTTGCAAACGTAGGTATTCCCTTAAAAAACTCGGGAATATTTTCGGGAGTTTGGCAAAATGTGCCGGAAATTATGGGATTGGTGTTAAAATGCTTTTCAACGCTCATGCTTATATAGGCATAACAGCGTGAAGGAGATACATTTTCGTTAAGCTTGGCAGAAAACTTGGTAATAGCCTCCTTGCCTTTTTTCAAATTGTCGATTTTGTTGAAAAAACTCTGCTGGTCTTCGGGCGAGAACATCGACACAAAGTCGTCTAAACTTTTCCAACTCAACGAAGGGGCATTACCAGAGGTGCAGAATAAATCCTTGCCGGCATCGTAACGCCAGAACTTGAGATTGAATATCTCCAAATTATCGTTAGCGAGCTTCTGCGCACATCCATAGCCGAGATTGTAACACCGTTTCCGCTCAAAATAGAGTATAACTAACAGTGCGGCTATCGTTATTGATAAAACAATAATTGCAATTGTCATAATAGTTTTAGGTTTTCATTCACCTACAAGTTTAACAAATTTATTTATAAAAAGAAACTATTTTCAAGGAAAAAAAACGAAAAAAAACAACATGCAAGACAGAAAAAACTCTTTACTTTGCATCTGCAACAAACAGACATCAACATGGACATAATAATGTACACCGATGGCGCGTCGCGCGGCAATCCCGGACCGGGTGGATTCGGCACAGTGCTGATTTGCGGCTCCTACCGGCGCGAAATCTCGCAAGGATTCCGCCGCACCACCAACAACCGTATGGAACTGCTCGCCGTGATAGTGGGTCTCGAGGCTCTCAAAAAGCCCGGAATGAACGTTACTATATACTCCGACTCGAAATACGTGGTAGACAGCGTTGAGAAAAAATGGATAATCGGCTGGCTAAAAAAGGGATTCAAGGACAAGAAAAACAAAGACCACTGGCTGAGATTCCTAAAAATATACCAGCAGCACACCGTTAGGTTCGTATGGATAAAGGGGCACAACGAGACACCCGAAAACGAGCGTTGCGACCGTCTGGCTGTGGCTGCAGCCCTCGACACCCCGTCGCTCTTGGACGATACCGGCTACGAGGCGGAGGAAAAATCTTCTGGATTATTTTGAAAAACATATTTTTTATATCTTTGGAGCGAAATAGAATTTATTAAAAGAACTTTCATAGTTATGTGGAAAATAACACTAATAATATTGGCTTTGGCTATGATTAGCGGATGCGGCACTGGCAAGAAACTCGTGGCTGACCAGCAGGCCGCCAACAGGCTGTTCTATGAGAAAAAATACGACTCGGCAGCCACAGCCTACCAGAACGTAATTGCACGTTACGAAGAAAAAAACATATCCGCTCCTGCCGAAATTTACGCCTCGGCGGGAAAAGCCCTCTACTACTCTGGCAAGGAGAAGGATGGTATCGACAACCTCTACAAGGCTGAATGTATGGGCTACGACGACGAGCTTTCGCTGATTATGAAAATCAAATATTACGGCAAAATCGACAACCACTCCAAGGAACTCGACAACCTGGAAAAATACCAGACCATGTACCACGACGGCGAGGAGATGCAGTATGTAAACATCCGCCTCTTCAAGCGTTACATGCAGATGTCGGAATACAAAAAGGCGCAGAAAGCTTACGAGCAGATCAAAGACCCCGAAGCCTCTGAGGTTGAGATGCTTGAGCAATACCACACCGCGCTCACCAAAAACGGCGCAAAAGCAAAGGCCGACCAGATTGCCGAAAAAATTTTCCACGCCGACCCTGTAAACTTTATAGGACTCAACTATATGGCACGTACCTGTTTCGACAACGCCGAAACCGCCTACGTAGCAGCCATCAAGGAGTACGAGGCTAAAAAGACCAACGCCGCTTACCGTACAATGGTGCAGAAAACCAAACCGCTACTTGAGGAGTACAAAAAGGCCAAGACATACTACCTGAAACTCTACAGCCTATACAAGCGTCCTATCGACGCGGAAATTCTTTCAAGAATTTTTTCCCGACTCAACGACAAGAAAAATGCCGAACTTTACGAAAAACTTAGCAAATCTAAATCACAATAATACCATGACCATAGAAGAACAAATAAACGAGGACATGAAGGCCGCCATGAAGGAGAAAGACCAGGTGCGCCTTGCAGCAGTCAGAGCCATCAAAGCTCAGATTCTTTTAGCCAAGACATCAGGCAAAACCGACAGTGTAACAGATGCCGACGTGCTTAGCATCTTGCAGAAAATGACCAAACAGCGTCAGGAATCCATTGATATCTATTCGCAGCAGGGTCGCCAAGACCTGGTGGACGAGGAGACAAAACAACTGTCGTTTATCAAGGCATACCTGCCCGCTCAGATGTCGGAAGCCGAGGTTGAAGCCGTTGTAAAACAGGTGATTGCCCAAACCGGCGCATCGTCTATCAAAGATATGGGCAAGGTGATGAAAGCCGCCAACGCCCAGTTAGCCGGAAAAGCCGAAAGCAAGACCGTTGCCGACATCGTTAAAAAATGCCTCAACAGCTAAGATGGAAAAACTTTCGCTCGAAAAACTCCACCGCATCTCTGTCGACGAGTTTAAGAATGCAGAGAAAACTCCATTGACCGTAGTTCTCGACAATGTGCGCAGCGCATTGAACGTAGGCTCTGTGTTCCGCACGTGCGACGCCTTCCGTATCGAAAAAATCATTCTCGGAGGCATCACGGCGTGTCCTCCCAACAACGAGATACGCAAAACCGCCATCGGAGCTGAACAGTCGGTAGAATGGGAATACGCCAAAGACACAGTTTCGGCAGTAGAAAACCTCAAAGCGCAGGGTTACACCATTATAGCCATAGAGCAGGCAGACCAAAGCATTATGATCGACAATCTGTCGTCGGTACAAATATCCAAAGCCGCTCTCGTGTTCGGCAACGAGGTAAAAGGCGTTGACGACCGTATCATGGACATCTGCGACCTCTGCGTTGAAATTCCCCAATACGGCACAAAACATTCGCTAAACGTGTCGGTAAGCGCTGGAATAGCGATTTGGGAGTTTTTTAAGAAGATGAAATGATTAATTCTCTAAAATAACAAAGGGATGCCTGAATAAGACATCCCCTTTTTTCAAAATACATCAAATATAACCCTAAAAACTGATGTCGATACCAACGCCAATTACGCGGTTGGTACGGCTGTAAGTTGTAACCGACTGATTAGGAACGGTTTTGGTATAGTCATCGTAGAATGTTTGGAAATATGCGGCGTTGAGTTTGATTGCGGGTGAAACTCTTACGCCGATACCTAATCCGTAGCAGAAACTTGTCATGCTGAAACTCAAATCCGAAACGTTCAGGTCGGTTTGGTCGTACATAGAACGCTGCAGTCCTGCCGAAACTTCAAACCTCTGGTTGATGTCGTATTCTGCGCCAAAGAGAATCTCGGTGGTGTTTTTCACCATAGACTTAGTCCATTGCTTGGTGTCCATATCAAAATACATGTGATAGCCGACGCACAAACGGAGTTTCTCAATAGGAGTAAACTGTGCGCCGATAGAGGCGAAAGAGGGCATATCGCAGGGAGTTTTTGCGCCGTCAAGATAACTTGCAAACTTAGGTTCAGTGGCAGCCAATGCGTCTAAAGCGGCATTGTTGTGAGCCTCAGATTCTACCTCGAGATTGGTCTTGAACTCAAATTTTGCAGCAATATTTACCCAGTCGGCAGCCTTCCAGTCTACACCGACAATGGGAGCTATGCCGAAACCTTTCTGGTCGCAGTCGAGTTCAAGGTCGGCAAGTGCGGGATTCTGTGTCTGGTCAATTACTAAAAGGGGTTTTTCGGGGTTTCCTGTAAGCATACCAAATTTCATATCTTTGATATGACCTTTATAGTTGTTGGTAACATAAATGCCACGCAACCCGAGCGAAACACTCAGGTTGTCAGTTAATTTGCGACCAACAGTAAAAGTACCGCCCATATAATACGATTTTCCATTTACATAGCCATCCATGGAATATCCGCCAAACTTTTGACCCAATGCAGCAAGAGCCTTGCTACCTACGAGTGCCTCAAACATACCTACGCCGTGCTCGTACTCACATGCGCCGCCACCGCCTATAAATCCGAAACCAAACTGGAAGCTCCATTTACCGGTGTTGTATAATGCGAATAGCGAAGGTTGTATAGGAACGTCAACCCGCCCGGTAAATTCACGTCCGCCGTCATCGTTTGGAGATGGATTGCCGAAATTGTATTTGAATAATCCATTGTAATTGGCATACGCATCGCGATGCTGGTGTGCGTTCTGCCAGTTGAACTGGATATGGAAACCTTCGTTGCAGAAAGCGGCACCTGCGGGGTTGAAATACACTCCGTCGATACCTATAGAGGCATCACGCGCAGGATTCCGGAGAAAATAGACACTTTGGTTGGTGTTTGTAAGATAACCGCCGGCAAATGCGTTTCCGGCTAAGGCAATGAGACTTGCCGCTAAAATACTTTTTTTCATCATAATTTGACTTTATAAATAATGTTGTCGATATTTATTTGTACACAACTTAAACGGCAAAAATTAAAAAATGTTAACACACAAGAATAGAATCTGGCTTAAAACATTTTCTGATCCCACAAACCACGCTCCCTCGATTTTGGCAGCGACCAGAAATAAGAAATGTCTATCATCGGCAGCAACAGCGTTTTGAAATCGCCGAAAACTGTGCCGTATGCCACTTTGAAACCTACCTGAGCCATTATTCTGCGTCTTTGTCCGCAATAACCGTATAGTAAAACCTTGTTTTCGCCGCTCCAAGCCTTTACGCCCCAGTCCACAGAGTAAAAGTCGGCATCTACCAAAATATTAAGACGGTCGTTAAAATGTATGTCCAGATCCGCACCCACAAACCAGACAACGGTATCAAGGCAAACCACTGACTCTCTGTACCATAACGCCTTATCAATGGGCGGCATGGTGGCATCTTTGCTTAGTTTAAACGAGTTTTTGATGCCAGCGCGAACGGTGAGCAAAAAGTTTCCAGCATCGCACGAGGTCTTGTTTTTAAGAAGTATTGTGGCTCGGGCTTCGTTCTTCATTGTCAGCACGTTAGGCACGGTGCAAGTATCGGCAATCAGATTCGGTTTTTTGTCTTGAACGCTCTTAAAAAACATTTTTGGATAGTCGAAATTGTGGAGCGTTCCGAAATAAATTCTTCGGCTGCGGAAAAATCCGTCGTCGCGTTTAGCCTCTTTGGTAAACCAGAGGCGTTTGATACCGATGTTAGGTAGTTTCCAATCTGCCAACACGCTCGAAAACACCTCGGTATTCTTGCAAAATCCGTAACGAGTAGGAGCAAAAAGTGCAAATTCAAAACTCTTGTTGTCAACGGTATACGCAGTAGGACGCGATTGAAAAGGTGCCTGCGCCTTAATCTCCATCGCCACCAACACTAGTATAAAAAGTATAAGAAAACGTTTCATTTCAATTCAGATTATATTACATAGTGAATAACGCAAAAGGGGTGGATTTGATATGTGGGACTGATTTAATTTAAAACCATTTTTTGATGATAATACAAAAGATTTATTATTTTTGTATTTAAAAAAAAACTTTCTTATCTTTGCAAATCTAACATATATTTGCATTGAAGCAAACAAAACTATTGCAACTATGCCAAAATACCTTGACCCGAAGGCTGATTTGACCTTCAAGAAAATATTCGGACAGCACAAGCATTTGGTTATGAGCCTTTTGAACGCGCTGTTGCCCTTGCCCGACGGTATGGAGATTAAGTCGGTGGAGTATATGCCTACCGAAAACATCCCCGACAATCCGGGCAAGAAATACTCCATAGTGGATGTCTACTGCACCGACAACCACAACCGAAGCTTTATCGTGGAGATGCAGTCGGTATGGAACACCGAGTTTTTTGCCCGCACATTGTTCAACGCCGCGTCGGTGTATACCAAGCAGCTGGCAAAAGGAATGTCGTTCGGCGACTTGAAGGAGGTATACGCC
>JAFYFR010000136.1 GCA_017543645.1 Bacteroidales bacterium | reverse complement strand
TTACATCATGGAAAAGAAAGAAAAACCAGAATTGCAACCCGACAATTCAGAAATAGCATTGAGCCAGCGCAACATGGAATTGCAGGCTCAGGTAGACGAACAAACCGACACCATCAAGGCTCTTAACGCCAAGATCGACGAACTGCAACGCGACCTTGCCGAACGCGACTACCGCGAGGCTGAGGCTTTCGTAGACAAAGCCATTGCCGACGGTAAAATCACCGAAGAGGTGAAAAGCGAGGCATTGAGTTTTTACCTCTCATTCCCCAAAGAGACCGAAAAACTTTTCGGGGCTATCAAAGCGCAGGCAGCCGAACCTGAGGAGCAGAACCAAGTGAGCCTCGCCGCAATGATCAAAAAAACCGCTCCGGCTTCCGCCACTTGGGACGAGCTCGACCGCGCCGACAAGTTGCGCACCCTCAAAGCCGAAAACTTTGAAGAGTTCAAAAGACTCTACAAAGAGAAATTCGGCAAAGAGTACACCGCTAAATAATGCATAATTCATAATTCATAATTCGTAATTAATTAATAACCCTTTAAAACGACAATACAATGGCATTAAACAAAGAAATTTGGGCATCAGCCATTCAGGAGTTGCTTTTGCCCGACAACACCTTCGTAACCAAAGGCACCGACTACTCGGTATTTGCCGACAACCACATGATACACATTCCCGTTGAAGCGGGCTTAATCAATGTGGTGAAAGACCGCAACGAATTGCCCGCCACAGTTAGTACCTCCTCCGAACTGTGCAAAGAGATTGACATGCACCACTTCACCACCGACCCTGTGCGCCTCTTCCGTCCCGAAGACGTGGAGCTCTGCTACGACAAGCGCCGACTTGTAACTGAGAATCTTGCAAAATCCATAAACGAGAGTATTGCGGAATATGTGACGGGACAATTTCACATACTATCTACTAACTTAAATCTGTCCCAGGGAACGCCATCAGCAAGAAAAGTTCTCCTTGAATTGGCCAAAAACTTCGATCTAAACAACTATCCCGAACAAGACCGCTACGTATTGATGTCTGCTGACGCATACTCAGCATTGTTGAACGAACTCTCGGAGGTGCAGACCAGTGCTTTCCTTGCCTGCGCTGACATGAAGGCTGGCGTAGTGGGACAGATCTATGGATTTAACATCCTCAAACGCTCGTTTCTTGGCAGTGTCGGCACCGCAGGAATGTTCGCTTGGCACAAGAGTCAATACAGTTTTGCCCTTGGCCCGGTGGAGGTCTACTCGCAAGAAAACGCACCCGAATACTACGGCACTATTTTGAGTGCAAGTGTAAGGTTCGGTGCTCATCCTGGTGACATCTATTTTGTCTCCCCCCAAAACATTATCCCCACTCCCTCTAACCCCTAACCAACCCGATTATTCTCAGTCATCTTGTATTTATAGTTTTTTCATTTTTTAGTTCTATGGCGGGTCTGTTGCGATAACCCACCCGCCATTTTCCCCTTTTAAACACCAATCAAAATGGAAACTACCGAAGCAGTATCGATCTTTCAAAACCTTGCCTACCCTATCGCGGTGTCGGTGATACTCTTTATTGCCGTAGCGTGGTTCGCACGTAAAAACGACGAAACCGCCAAGAAAAACAACGAAGAGAACAACCGCCTGCGCGACCAGTACATATCGTACCTGCAAAGCGCCAACGCCGAACTCACCAAGGCGGTGAAAGAAAACGCCACTGCCTTCAACAGGTTTTCGCAAGTGCTCGAAAGGATAGAAAACAAGATTAATTCGTAATTCATAATTCACAATTCACAATTAAAACCAGAACATTATGTTACCATACGTAAAAATAGACTTCAAAAACGGCAGTCTTGGCGGTGTGGAACCTATGGACGACGGCGTAACACTCGCCATCATGTCCACTCTCAACCTCGAAGTACCCATCGACTGCCTTACCTACGAAGATTTTGTAGAACGCGCCGGCACTGAGAGCCAAGAAATTTCGGCTTTTTTCACCGAGGCAGGCGGCAAATGCCGTTTGATAGTGTCGAGCCTCGAACCCACCGAAGCCAACATCAAGGCGCTGCTCTCAGCATACGCCGGCGAGGTGCGCAACGTTATTGTCAGCGGTGCTACTTCGGCTATGCTCAACACCCTCCAAGCCGTGGGCGAATGGGCTGCCAACGAACTCTACGCCCCCGTTATGTTCTTTGTCTCGGTTGGCGGAGTAACGCCCAAGACCCTCGGTCTTAACCGCGTGGCTGTGGTCGATACCGTAACCTCCGCACAGGAGAACGGCGTGGCTCTCTTGTGGTACGCTGCCGGTCGTGCCGCTCAGATTCCTGTGCACCGCTCTATGGCAAGGGTAAAAGACGGCGCGCTCACCGCACCCGAATTCTGGTACACCGAAGGCTCGGGCAATAGTGCCACTCGTCACCTCGTCAACAACCTCTACGCCGAACCTAAGCACAACAGCGGCTACATCACCGTGCGCACATTCCAAGGCAAGGCTGGATTCTACCTCAGCGACGACCTTATGGCAGCGCAGCCTTCCGACGACTACGCTCTATTGCCCCGCCGCCGCACCATCGACAAGGCATACCGCTTAGCCTACACCACTCTCGTCAACTACATCAACGACGAAATCCCGCTCTCTGCCTCCGGCCGTATGAGCGAAACCTACTGCAAAGATATGAGCAACGCTGTTGAACAGGCCATCTACAACACTATGACCGTGAGCGGCAACCTCGGCACCGACCCCGCCAACGCATCCGACAAAGGCGTGCGCTGCTACATAGACCCCGACCAAGACGTGGCTGCCAACTCGCGCATCGACATCAGCCTGAGCGTTAAACCCTACGGATACGCCAAATACATCGAGGTTAAGCTTGGTTTCAACACCGCTATTTAATTCATAATTCATAATTCACAATTCACAATTCAAATTATTATGGCAGAATTAACACAGACATTCGACACTAAGGAGTACACCTTTGCCGACGTTACCATAATGGTGGGCGGACAGTTGCTCACCCGAGCCACAGGCGTAGAGTACAAAATTACTCAGACTAAGACCGAAATTTACGGCAAGAGCAACACACCAGTAGCCATCCAGCGCGGACAGCTCAAAACCTCCGGCACGCTCAACCTCTTGCAAAGCGAGTTGGAAACCCTCACTGCCCTCTCGCCCGGACACAACCTCCTCAACCTTCACCTCGACGCGGCTGTCTCATACGGCAACCCCGAGAACGGCGACGTTATCAAAACCGACATCATCCACGGCATCGAGTTTACCGAAGTGGGCAAAAACCTCAAAAACTCCGACTCAAACATGAACGTTGACCTCCCATTCATCGCTTTGAGTGTAGAACATCAAGTTATTTAAACACCTTTAAAACATCATTACAATGGATCAGAACAAAAACACCTCAGCTCCTAAATTCGAAGGCGAGGCCGCTCCCTCGCAAATCGACAGCTGGAAAAAACAGTACACCGACATCTACTCCGTAACCGCCGAAGGCAGAATCTGCTACCTCCGCAAACCCGACCGCAAGGTTCTTGCTTACGTGTCGGTGCTTGGCAACAACCCTATCAAGATTGCCGAAACCATGATCAACAACTGCTGGCTTGGCGGATGCGACGACTTTAAGACCGACGACTCTCTGTTCCTCGGCCTTTCGCAGAAGCTCGGCGCGCTCATCCAGATCAAGGAGGCGGAACTCTCAAAATTATAGAGGAGGCCAAAATTAAGCCCGGCGACGCGGTGGCGCAGATCAACGCCCAGATACGTTACTATCTACACACCGACCCCGACCTCCTCGACGACCGCCAATGGGCATCCGCATTCAACGGCCTTGTATGGATACGACAACAAGAAGCCAAATACAATAATGCATAATTCATAATGCATAATTCATAATGAAGACCACAGTATTACCCAACCAGAGCATTTTTGACATAGCCTTGCAGACCGCGGGCAACGCCGATGCCGCGCTATCCATAGCCGACAAAAACGGCATCGACCTCAGTTCGTCACTCATGCCCGGCACCGTATTGGAAACCGGCGTGTCCGCCAAGTCTGCCGCTGTGGCAAAGCTTGCTATCGACCCGCCCGCCACCGGACTGTCCGACGACATCCGATTCACCGGCATCGGCTTCATGACCATCGAAGACCACAGCCAGCTATCTGGATTCTGGGTAAGATGATAATGCATAATGCATAATTCACAATTCATAATTACAATGGCACGTACAACATCTGAAATCTTAGAAGACCTTCAAGCCGAATGGATGAACTCCCCTTCGATGCAAAACCTCTACGGCTTTGCGCCCAACACTCCATGGGTGCAAGTATATTCCAAGGCGAGCATCGAAGGCATTATCCTCTACATTGTGGCTTACTGTGCCCACGTGTTGGAAGCCCTCTTTGAAAGCACCAAGGAGGAGGTGGAAGAACGCTTTTTGCAGCAGCTGCCCGGCACAACCCGCTGGTATGCCCAAAAGCTGAAAGACTACCACCATTCCACCGCCCAGGTCCGGTTCGATTTGGACGAGTGGGGCAACTACATCCTCGACACCCACACCCCCGACGAAATCTCACAGGCGCAAATCATCAAACACGCCGTTGCCATCGACGACACCGTTTCCGGCATCTTGTTACTAAAAATAGCCGGTGAAAGCAACGGCAACCGCATACCCCTCACCGACCAACAGACGCAGATTGAGCAGTACATCCTCCGCATCAAATACGCCGGTGTTAAAACACGCCTCATTAACGAAGTCGGCGACGAGTTCTACTGTACCGTGGACATCTGGTACGACCCGCTGCTCCAAGCCAACGCCGTAAAAACCGACTGCGAAGCTGCCATGAAAGCCTACCTCCAAAACCTACCCTTCAACGGCGAGTTTTCCATTATGGCTCTCACCGACACCCTCCAAGCCGTCAAGGGCGTTAAGATTGTTCAGGTGCGTAACGACCTCCCAAACGGCACTGGCTGTTACGCCGTCGATGCACTTGGCAATAACTACTCGATAGCCGACAAAGCCACGCCCTACGCCGGTTACTTCAACCCCGGAACACTCACCATCAACATGATACCCTATTAGCCATGCACCAGAGAGTATACCAAACCGACTTCGTTCCAATGGCAGTAACGCTGCTGCCCACACCGCTCCGCAAGTCCAAAATGGTGGCGGTGCTTTCAGTGCTGGCTATGGTGTTCAACCTCCTGCGCGACACACTCAACGCCTACCGCCAAGAAACTTTCATACAGCTGAAATACAACGCACAAGTGTGCCGGTTGGAATACTGCCTCAACCACATTTTCAACGGCGACCAGTCCGGCATAACAGTCACCGACAGCCAGGCGGAATTGGCAGAACCGTTCTACCTCTACCGCCGCGACCCTCGTCCCGGTTCCATCCTTATGCCCGTGCTCCTTAACGACCGCGAAAACCCACACATCATGCTAAACCTCCGCGCCCACAACGCCGAAGAACGCGTGGACTTCACCGTCTACGTGCCATCTAACATCAGCCTCGGCGAAGAGGAGCTGGCGCGTTTCCGCTCCGTTGTCAACAACGCCAAAACACCGGGTAAGAAATGGAGATTGATTCATTAATGCATAATTCATAATTAACAAAGCCATGAAAGAAACTATATTAGGTAACTACCTTAATTTCCCACGCTTCCCGCTCGACTGCGAAAGCATGGACTACATACAGGAAAACATCAAGCACTTAGCCATCATAGCCCAGATAGCCGGATGCGACAAGCTTATCATCAAAGGCTGCACCGGCAGCCCGCGCTCCGCAGGCTATGTGTATGTGCGCACAGGTAACGACCTCCTTGGCGAAATCCTCTATTTCCCCGGCGGTTCCGGCGCACGTTGCTCTATTAAAACCGAAAACATCAACGCATCAGCCAACGGCGAGACTTTCTCCTCCGCATACACCATGCGCAAGCTCGTCTCCGGCACCACCGGCACTTGGAGCTGGTCTGAGTTCTCCTCCCTGTCCGACATCTCCAACGCGGCTTTAAAGGCATTAGCCGACACCAAGGCGGATACCACCCACAACCACGACTCCGCATACGCCGCCATCGACCACAACCACAACGACGTATACGCTAACATAAGGCACTCCCACGACTATGCGGCAACAGTACACCGCCATAGTATTGACGAAGTGCAAGGGTTAAAGTCTCAATTGGACGGCAAGTCGAACATAGGACACACCCACAACTACGCTGCCCCAAGTCACTCCCACAGCATTTCGGACATAACAAATCTGCAAAGCGCACTTGACGACAAGGCTGCGGCAAACCACAACCACGACAACGTATACGCTAACACAACTCACGACCACGACGATGAGTATTACTCCAAAATGCAAATCGACGACAAACTTGCAGTAACGATCGATACCCACAAGGCTCATTTGGAGCTTTACAAACAGGGCAGAGTGGTATACGTTAGATTCAGCGCCTATTCCACCCCGGAGGGTTATTACGAAAACAGCTCTATAAGCGAACAAATACCGTCCGAGTTCCGCCCTATTGCCAACTATCACGGTGTAGGAATGGTATATTTTGGCGCCGACGCACCTAATCAGTCTAACAGCAGCAACCTTGTGCCTTTCCGAATTACAATTCATGGAATAATTTCAACAATGTGCTACCGAAACAAAGCTACATTCGAAGGCTCAGCCTGCTACATATCCGCATCATAACCCTCACACTTTAATATAAAAATCTAAAACCCACAAAACCATGGCAACAACAAGAAAAACCCTCAAACAGTACTTCCGTCAGTACGCCACACCCACCGAGGCGCAGTTCGCCGCGCTCATCGACTCTTTTGTCCACAAGGACGAGGACAGCCTTCCCCAGTCAAAAATCGACGGATTGGTGCAAGCACTCAGAGAAAAAGTAACTACCAACGAAGTAAACACCTTGGTGGAATCCAAAGTCTCCGAGATTGTCTCCGACCCAAACTTCGCCGCCGCCCCCACCGCCCACAGCCACGCCGTCAGCGACGTAGAAGGCTTGGGCACACGCCTCACAACCCTCGAAACTTCCAAAACCGACTACGAGGCGTTCAAAACCCTCGTCTCTACATTCCTCAATGCCGTCGACGCCTCCGACACCACCATCAACCGTTGGAAAGAGCTCGAAGCCTTCCTCTCCGGCATCACCGACCAAGAAACCCTCGCAGGGCTACTCCTCCAACTCAAAAACGAAATCACCGCCCTCATACCCGCACCCGCACCAACAAACTACCTGAAACAAATCGCCGACCTCGACGCATACACCACCGCCCAAGAAGGCGAAATCGTCCAATACGTTGGCAGCACAACGGCTAAGTATACAAGAGGGTATTGCTATGAGAGAGTGGCCGGTGGAACATTTCATGTCCCCATCAGTTCAGCGATAATAGCCGTTAATGACAACGAATACGGAATAAAACCGGGCAACTATTACGAGACTGACGAACCGGCGACAGAACCTATTCCAGCATACATTAACGAACATAATTCTATTAACACACCATTTCAAACATTTATATCCCAAGATGGTAATATTATAAAGGTTTCAGTGGGCGTATATCCTGTCTGTGTTTTAATTCCTGATACAAATCCTCAATTAGGTGCCGAGATAGTCAGAACAATCGGCACCAATAATGAAGATTTTACAATAACGGAATTCTCGTGGCAACCCATCGTCACCTCGCCCTCTGTCTCCTAACCCCTACACCCCTCCATCGGCAAAAAAAAAGAGCCGCAAATCTTTTTTACGGCTCTTTTAATTAATCAATGTCAATGGATCTACGCTCTACTCTAACGCCAAGCTCTCGCCGGCGTATATCTTCTTAAACACCCAGCCAAAGAGTGTTCCCGGCCGTCCGGCTGCTACAAACAGCTCTTGAAGCTTCGCCTTCTTGGCGTTGTCCGCCAAAAGCGTCCGCGCC
>JAFYFR010000135.1 GCA_017543645.1 Bacteroidales bacterium | reverse complement strand
GACGGCTGTGTGTTGCCGCTGATTGCTATCGATGTAGTGTGCAACAAAGATTTCGACCAAGATCATCCGGCTGGTAGCAAGCTCAACGATATACTTCTCTACAACCAAAGGTTAGAATCATACCTCTTTTTGCAAGACAAAACAAACAATGGTAAACCAATTTCATCTATTGCTGATTTCAAGCCTCGAAAGTTGTCTGAGCTGCCCGAAAATCCTGTATATCTTATGGAAAGCAATTTTGAGATAATCTTCGACCACGCCCCCACCACCACCGGCACCTACGAGTTCACAGTTAAGTTCACCTTCGGTCCCGACCCGCTCACCGACGAAACCGTGGACATAGCTCCTGCCAAGGTCAGCATTGATTTCTAATTTTTTTCTTATACCAGCAATGGCGGCGAAACTATACCACGCCGCCATTGTTTTTTGTGAAAAAAAATAAAAAATACCAGAAAGCGGCTACCCGATATACAAAAATATACATACTTTTGTGGCGTTATATTAATATTAAAACCAAATTTTATGTTACACAAACTAAACAGAGCAGTACTTCTGCTTGCAGCTTTTGCCACAATAGCTAACTTCACATCATGTATTGACAAAAACGAAAACCCTAACGATGGAGGACTGGCATCTACCCGATACATGGTCAGCACCAACAGCATAGTAGACACCTATTTCACACCCAAAAAGCTGAACGTCTGTGCCCTAAACAAATCTATTTACGGAGATTGGTTCGCTAACGAAAACATCGGCACACCTCTTGGTGAAAACAATCCCATAGACGCTTACAACAGATACGATTTACGACAAATATATGCCACACACCACTACTTTGTCAACACCGCCAACCAAAACAAATATCTCAACATCGTAAGAGCCTACAATAAAAAAGTGTTCATCGACAAAAACGACATCCAAAGCCCATACAAAGAATACGCAGAATATTTTGGCGACACATTATGCCTTACCGACCATACCGATTATGGTGATAATTACGGCTTTCACGCATGTGTGCTACCCGTAGTTGCCATCAACGTTGTATGCAACAAGGATTTCGACAGCGGCCATCCGGCAGGGGCCTTATTAAACGACATCGCATATTTAGAGCAGTATCTCAACTATTACAACTGCCTACATCAAAAAAATGGCGACAACTTGTTGTACTACGGAAAAACTGCTTACGAATTATACAATGCCAGCAATTTCATTGTAGAAAACATGCCGCTGAGTTACATTCCGGGCAACCCGATACTAATGATGGAAGGTTATTTTAATATTGTTTTCAGCCACCAGCCATCCACCCCCGGCACCTACGAGTTCACAGTACAATTCAAATTCGGTTCCGACCCACTCACCGGCGAAACCGTTGAAATTGAACCGGCAACAGTAAGCATAGATTTTTAATACAGCGTTAGTTTTATGACTCAAAAAAAATTTGCACCTAAAATTATTATTACTAAATTTGCAAAACCGTAAAACTACACGGTTACACCATAAATAACTGAATTACAACTTAATAGAGAATATAAATGTTTGAAAGTCTATCCGAAAAACTTGAACAGTCGTTTAAAAAGATAAAAGGCGACGGCAAACTCACCGAAATCAACGTAGTAGACGCGCTCAAGGACGTGCGCCGCGCATTGCTCGATGCCGACGTAAATTACGACATAGTAAAAGACTTTACCAACAAGGTAAAAGAAAAAGCCCTCGGCTCGCAAGTGCAGGGTCAGCTAAACCCGACGCAGTTGATGATAAAAATCGTCCACGACGAACTCATCACACTCATGGGTACCTCCGAATCTGAGGTAAACCTCAAAGCCAATCCCGCGATTATCCTCATAGCAGGTCTACAGGGTTCTGGTAAAACCACCTTCTCGGGCAAATTCGCCAACTTTGTAAAATCCAAAAAAGGCAAAAAACCGTTGCTCGTGGCTGGCGACGTTTACCGTCCTGCGGCTATCGACCAGTTGAAAGTGCTCGCATCGCAAATCAACGTGCCGGTATACACCGAAGATGGCGAGAAAAACCCCGTGAAAATTGCCCGCGAAGCCATCAAACAGGCAAAGCAAAACGGCAACGACGTGGTAATAATCGACACCGCCGGACGTCTCGCCGTAGACGAGGAGATGATGACCGAAATCACCAACATCAAGAAAGAAACCAACCCCACCGAAATACTCTTTGTTGTAGACTCAATGACAGGTCAGGATGCTGTAAACACGGCCAAGGCATTCAACGACCGTCTCAACTTCGATGGCGTGGTGCTCACCAAGCTCGACGGCGATACCCGTGGCGGCGCAGCCCTCTCCATCAGATACACGGTAGACAAGCCAATAAAATTTGTATCGCAGGGTGAAAAAATCGACGCTCTCGACATTTTCTACCCCGCACGTATGGCAGACAGAATCTTGGGCATGGGCGACATTGTTTCGCTCGCCGAACGTCTGCAAGCCCAGTACGACGCCGAAGAGGCTGCCAAACTACAGCAAAAAATCCGCAAAGACCAGTTCAACTTCAACGACTTTCTCGACCAGATTCAGCAGATCAAGAAGATGGGAAGCCTCAAAGACCTTGCATCCATGATTCCGGGCGTAGGCAAAGCAATCAAAAACCTCGACATCAGCGACGACGCATTCAAAGAGGTGGAGTCCATAATCAAGTCGATGACCCCCTACGAACGCGAGCATCCCGAAGTTATCAACGGTTCGCGCCGCCGCCGCATAGCAGATGGCAGCGGTAACGAAGTAACCGTAGTAAACCGACTTCTGAAACAGTTTGAAGAAACCCGCAAAATGATGAAGATGCTTTCGGGCGGAGGCGGCCGCCGTCTTATGGGCATGATGTCAGGTATGGGAAGACGCAGATAAACACTTTTACAATATGACACTTATTGACGGAAAAAAGACTTCGGCAGAAATTAAAGCCGAAATAGCCGAGCAAGTAAAACAGATGCTTAACGAGGGCAAAAAAGCACCGCACCTCGTAGCCGTCCTGGTAGGACACGACGGAGGGAGCGAAACTTACGTTGCCCACAAAATCAAATCGTGCGAGGAGGTTGGCTTCAAATCCACTCTGATACGTTTTGAAGACAATGTTACCGAACAAGAACTGTTAGCCACCGTTGACAAGCTCAACAACGACCCCGACGTTGACGGCTTTATTGTTCAGCTGCCATTGCCCAAACATATCAACGAGCAGAAGATTATAGAGGCCGTATCGCCCGAAAAAGATGTTGACGGATTTCACCCGGTAAACCTCGGACGCTTGGTTGCAGGATTGGACACTTTCGTATCTGCCACACCATCAGGCATTGTTGACCTTCTGAAACGCTATAAGATAGAAACATCGGGCAAGCACTGCGTAATTATCGGACGCAGTAACATCGTAGGCCGTCCGCTGAGCATACTCATGAGCCAGAAAGGCATCGACGCTACTGTAACCGTATGCCACAGCCGCACCGAAAACCTCAAAGAGATAGTCCGCACAGCCGACATCATAGTAGCAGCCATCGGCAAACCCGGATTCGTTACCGCCGACATGGTAAAGGACGGAGCTACTGTCATCGACGTAGGCACCACACGGGTTCCTTCCACCGAAACCAAATCGGGCTGGAAACTCAAAGGCGACGTGGATTTCGACAACGTTGCACCAAAATGCTCCTTCATCACCCCCGTACCGGGAGGCGTTGGTCCTATGACTATCTGCTCGCTACTAAAGAACACCTTGAAAGCGGGAAAAAACAGAATCTAATCCAATAACGACCATAAAAAAATCAGGACTGCCGTTCGACAGTCCTGATTTTTTATATACAGTGGAAAAAGATACTATCTTTCTTCTTCCCAACCGGTGTGACGGTAACCGAAGAATACTACATCGTGCAGAGTGCCGTCGTCGTCGTAATCCACACCTTTCACCTCGAAATAGATGCTGTCGGCTGCGATAGGATTGCCCATAAGAGCCGGAGGCTGCACATGCGCGCCCTTTTTCACCACCTTGCCGTTGGTAATAAAGTTGTCGCCGCTCTGGAATGTGAGATTCTCCATGTTGGCAGCAGCCTTGATTTTGAATCCCACCAAAGCGTCGTCCACAATCCATACGTTGTTGTCGTTGTCGTTGGTATTGTAGATATACACATAACAGGCATCCTCGTAGGTCAGAAGCGTATCCTGAAAATTGTTCTCGGTAACAGCCACTACCCAAGAGCCGTTGATATCCTTGGTATTGGTTTCCCAGATGTCCGGCTCGTTGTCGCAAGCGGCTAACGAGAATACAGCCGCCGACATTATCATTAGTTTTGCAATAGTTTTCATCGTTGATAGTAATTAAAGTTGATAATCCATATTGAACACCATTCCATGATATGAGGTAGATATGTGGAACTCCTTGGTGTCGAAATTGAACGAGCCTTTAACAGCATCAGCCTTGCCGCCGAAACCCTCACATATTTTCGACTCTACTAACGAGATAGTGCCGTCGTCAGCAATGGTGATAGTACCCGGAATCCTATAAAGCGAACCGTAGGCACGTCCTTGGTCGTAAAAACCCCCTATAAGGTCGCTCACAAAATATTCACCGGGCTCGCCTGTACAATAGAAACAGATTGACAAATCATACGCTTCTGCAACGTCGTCACGGGAGTTGTGAATGAAGAAATATCCCTGCGGTCCTTCAACATCAGGATCTTCCACCACGATTTCGCGTCTGGCAGAGGCAAGATAGCCGTCGGAGTTTATAATCGAGTATGACACAGAGAACAAACCAAATTCATCCTTAACAAAATCAGAGGAAACCTTGATTTTAGACGAAACATCCTCGCCGTTCTCTGTGGCTTTAACGCCCGGTTCCACGTAGTCGTCGCCAATGTTAACATGCACCACTTCGTCGCCTGCAAGGTCGAACACGGCATAATTGGTAATAAACGACACATTTTCACTATCTTTGCTGCAAGCCGTCAACAACATGGCTGCCAGCGGTATAATAAACAGTTTTTTCATAAGCCTACTCCTTTATAATTTGTTTTTTATCCCAAAATACTTTTACAGTAACGTTGCTTTTCTGAGCGGGAGCATTGGTGTTACGTGCCAAAACAATGTCTTGCGGATACACGGCCGAGGCGGGCATAGCTCCGGCGTAAGTGTTAGCACCGGCAAACGACAGGATAAAGCAACCAGCAGGAAAATCTGTAGAGAGTTTTTCGCGGGTAGCGTCGGAAGATACGATACTGCTCAGTGCCGGATACTTGGTGCGGTTGCGTGTAAAAAACGCCTCGGTGTGCTGTGTCATGGCAAAAGCTACCCAGCGTTGCAGACCAATCAAGCGGAGTGCCTTCTCCTTGTCGGTGGCAAGGTCGTCCCAGCTGGCATAGTTGGCGTTAGAAAGAATGCCGTAATCAGAAATTCCCCAATAATCGAGACTTGATTTAACAGCTTTTTCGTAAGCCGTTTTTGCACTTGCCAAATCTCCGCTTTCGGTATAAATCTCGGCAAAGTTGAAATAAACCTCCCAATTGGAAATCAACGGAATGTTCTTTACAATAGAAGATGTAACAATGGTAGACGGCGAACTCTGCTCATGCGCGCCGAAATCGCCCTGAAGCTCGCCTTTGGGATTATTACCGAAAATCTTTACGGCTCTTGGGTCGCTGCCGAGAGCGGTATAAGATGTATATGTCAAGGATGCCACAATATTGGTATTGGAGCCTACTGTGCTGTTGTTGTATTCTACCAAGGGATACTCTTTGGTCGACTTGTCGCCCCAGATAGAGCTTGACAGCTGAGCGTTTTCTTTTGTTAGGAATTTCGACTCGTCGGCGATGAACGATTTGAGCTGAGCCATCGACATACCCAATTCCGGCACTTCCGAAAGACGGATATTAAGTTTGAGCTTCAACGAGTTGGCAAACTGATACCATTTGTCAAAATCGCCGGCGAATATGAAATCGTATTTTTCATAATCGGGAAGCGTAGGAATCTGGGTGTACACGCCGTTCTCATAGTTAGAAATAGCGGCATCGATGCGGCTGAGGAGGTCTTTGTAAATATCCTCTGCTTTGTCGAAACGAGGAGCAAGATTATTGAGGTCAAGAGCTTCCTTATAAGGAATATCACCGTAAAGGTCTACTAAATTTCCCCAGATATAGACTGCAAGAACCTCCGACAAAAACTTATACTTGGAGTTGTCTTCTACCACACTTGCAAAATATTTCAACTCCGAAAGCTGTGTGGAGTAGGCATTATTCCAATAGTAATTAAAATCTTGGGCGTAATACCTTTCTGCCGTTTTAAACTGGCTCGCATTCTCGTTCTGTGTGAAATACTGGTTCCAAACGCCGCCAGTGAACAAGAAGTCCCATGCCATCTGATTGTAACCAGTGCTTACTTCAATACCAGGAAGCAAAGCCTCGGCAAGAGCTACCGATTCGGGATTGTTGGGGTTGTGGTTGATGTCGAGCCAGTCTTTACACGACGTTGTAGAAATCACAACCGCTGCAACTACCGGATATAATAATTTTCTTAAATTCATTTTTCAAAAATATTTAAAAGTTAGAATTTTAACGAAACGCCCAATGAATACATCTGGTTTGTTGGGTTGGCACCGTACTCGCCAAACTTACTCATAATGTTAGTGCCGTAAGTGGTGGTTTCAGGATCCACGTAGCAGTTTTCGGCAGGTGTCCACAAAAGTATGTTGGATGCCGAAAGCGAGAATCTCACATCCTGCAATTTCCATTTGCTGATGATGCTTTTAGGCATTGAATAAGAAAGTGTTACACTTCTAAGTTTGAGATACGAACGGTCTAAAATCAAATCTGTGTTTCCGTTTAAACCGCCATCTTCATAGAAATAGCTCAATTCGCTAATTTTCATCGGGTCTTCGTTCACTGCGTAATGATACTCATCGAGTCCGCTCTTAAAGCCGATAATAGCTTCGCTTGGGTCGTCGGTTTCTACAACTGAGCCGGGAACTACAAAGAGGTTTCGGTCGTTGTATGTGGTTTCGTATCCAGCACCAGTCCAACCCAAATATTCTTTGGTATGGCAGTAGAAGTATCCGCCGTAATGGAAGTCGAATGTACCAGAGAGAGAGAATCCTTTGTAATCAAATGTGGTTGTAAAGCCTGTCCTGCTAATCTCGTTAACGTCCTTGTTGAGGAATTCGGATTCCTCATTGTCCACAGGTCTGCCGTTACCGTCCACAACCACATGTCTTACACCTTGGCTGTCGCCTACGGTCTTGGGCAATATAGCCTTGAACTGTCCCATTGGTTTGCCTTCAACTGCGTAGATTCCGCAACCGCTGAATCCTCCAAGATAAATCTCTCCGGTGGCAAGCTTTTCTACATTGTTGACATTCTGCGCGAAGTTCACAGAAACGTGCCACTTGAAATCTTTAAGCGAAACAGGTGTGCTGTGAATCGCTATCTCGTAACCCTTGTTGCTT
>JAFYFR010000134.1 GCA_017543645.1 Bacteroidales bacterium | reverse complement strand
CCTCAGTGTGCTCCATTATCAGGTACGCCCCGTTTTTAAAAGTTACTGTCTTGCCAAACAGCAGTTTAATTTGCTTTTCGATATTAAAATAGCGGTCGAAAAGCGAAATTTTGTCGGTGTCGAGTTTTACAATTTTTTCTTGTTCAGGAGCAATGCTTCCGATAAAACTCTTGGCTTCATGGTAAATAGCTGGGTCGTTAGTCACCACGCTGTTAAACGATGTGCTAAGCGAGTCGCGCAAGATGGCGCTTGTGGCATCCATTTCGCCAGCAATAAGTTTGGGTGGCATAATGTTCGAACCCAACACTGACACTGCCGTTTCCCATTTTTCAACGAGCGATTTAATTTCTGCGTCTAAGACCGCCACCCTTCGGTTTTTGGCTTCGGTGCGTACTATTATTCCAAAATTCTTAGGTTTGATGGCGAGAATCAGCTGTCTGAGTCTTTCGCGCTCTTCCTTTCCCTTGATTTTCTGCGATATAGAAACCTTGTCGGAGAAAGGTAGCAGAACGAGGTTGCGTCCTGCCATAGATATTTCGGATGTTAGTCTCGGACCTTTTGTAGAGATAGGCTCTTTGCTAATCTGCACAAGCACCCGCTGTCCTGACGCAATTTGTTCGGTTATTTTGCCCTTTTTGTTAATCTCGGGCTGGAGATTGATGTATTGCAGAGGCTTGCAGTTTTTCGGATTGTCGAGCGCAGTTTGAATATATTTGTGAAGTGTTGAGAACTGCGGACCGAGATCCTGATAGTGCAGAAACGCATCTTTATCGTATCCTACGTCAACGAAAGCGGCGTTCAAGCCCGGCATAATCTTTTTGACTTTTCCGAGGTATATGTCGCCTACCGAAAAATGCTTGTTCCTCTTTTCCTTGTGTATTTCTACTAACTGCCTGTCTTCCAACAAGGCAATTACAATTTCCGACTCAGTAGCATTTATGACTAAATCGTTGTTCACTTTAAGAAAGTTGTCCTGCAGGGAAATACCGCAGGGGGTTAATTAATAGAAAAAATCAAAAAGGGCTTATAGCCGCTTTTTGATTTTTTAGGTTCACTTGCCACTATTTTTTCTTGTGTCTGTCTTTGCGCAAACGTTTTTTACGTTTGTGCGTGGCCATTTTATGACGTTTTCTTTTCTTTCCGCTTGGCATTTCAGTGTCGATTTAAATTGTTAATAAAACGTTTGCACGATTATTTGCCGCCTTTAACCTGGCTAACAAAAAGTTTAGAGGGTTTGAAAGCGGGGATGTTGTGTTCGGGAATAACGATAGTGGTGTTTTTAGAAATGTTGCGGGCAGTTTTCTGAGCTCTTGTTTTGATAACAAAGCTACCGAATCCACGGAGGTATACATTCTTGTTTTCCACTAACGATGCTTTAATTGTATCCATGAAAGCTTCTACTGCTTTCTGTACGGTTACTTTTTCAATTCCAGTGCTTTTGGAAATGTCGTTTACGATGTCTGCTTTTGTCATTGCTAAAAATATTTAATTTTCAATATATTACATTTTGTTTTTGTGCCTGCAAATATACGGCATTTATTATTAATACAAAAGTTTAGAGCCGTTTTTTTTTGTGTTTTTTTGATATTTTTTTTCTCTTAATGTTTGGTTGTCAGAGAAATATTAATAATTAAAGATTATAAGGTATTAATTATCAAAACTTTACGCAAGTAATTCTATCTCATGTCGTTGATTTCTACGCCGGGATATTTTGATGGGTCAAACGTAAAAAGATTGTCGGGCATGGTGGTATTCGGCTTGTATTCGGTGATTTCGATAATCTGGTCGGTGCCGTTTTTGAACATGATGTCGATGCTGGCAATCTGAGTGGTGGCTTTGTCAATTACAAGACGGATAGTGTGATACTCCACGGAGGCAGGTTTCTCAGGATAAAGGTCTATCACATAGCAGTTTTTCTTAACTGATGTTACTTTGCCGTCGGTTTTTACTTTCACCGATGTTGAGATTTCCTCTTTCAAACGGTACTTGAAGCCGCTTTTGTAAAGTTCAAATATCTTTGTGGGATTGCTTACGATAGATTCGGCATCTTCTTCCACCTCGTTGATGGTTATTTCGTTGATGTCTTTGGAGTATTGCCAGATAGCTGTTCCGTCGGTGAAAATCTCAGTTCCCTGAAGAATCAGTTTGTACTTGTCGCCTTTGATAAACATGAATCCGCTCTTGGTGTCTTTGGTCTTCTCCGCCTTGTTTTCCATAGCCCAGTCGAACGATGCTCTTAGGGTTTCGTATCCTTTGGTTGTGGAAAGAACCTTGTCAAGTACTTTCTTAGCTGCGGGATCGTGAGTGTCGTCCTGTGCGTAAAGGGCTGTTGTTGTTGCTGTTATGAGCATTAAAGCTGCAAATAGTTTTGTAAATTTCATCTTCGTCGTTTTTTTAAGTTTATAATTAAGTCTGTTTTTCAGTGAGATAAACGCAGTAGCGTTTTTTTTGTTATTCCGATGGAGCAAATTTAATAATTTTTAGCACGCGGTACTACTGGTTCTCCTCGTACAGATGGTTGAGATACTGCATGAGGTCGTATTCGCTGGTGTAGTTTACCGAGCGAGCCTTGCTGCCTTCGTTGGGACCTACGATACCGGCGGCCTCGAGCTGATCCATTATGCGTCCGGCGCGGTTGTAACCGATTTCGAGCTTGCGCTGGAGGAGCGAAGTGCTACCCTGCTGACTTATAACTATCAGTCGTGCTGCCTCTTCGAACATCGGGTCGCGTTTGGTTAGATCAACAGCCTCGCCGCCCTCAGTTGGTTCGATATCGGGTTCGGGAAGTTCAAAAGTATTGGGGTATCCCTGCTGGTCGCCGATAAACTTGGTGATTCGTTCAAGCTCGGGAGTGTCGATAAAGGCACACTGCAGACGTGTGAGGTCGCTGCCGTTGGAAATTAGCATGTCGCCACGACCAACAAGGTGCTGTGCGCCCGAACAGTCGAGAATTGTGCGCGAGTCGGTCATCGACGTTACCTTGAACGCTATTCGGGTTGGGAAGTTTGCCTTGATAAGACCAGTAATAATATTGGTGGTGGGTCGCTGAGTGGCTACTATCATGTGGATGCCTATGGCACGAGCGAGCTGGGCTATACGTGCGATGGGTTTTTCGATTTCCTTGCCGGCGGTCATAATGAGGTCGGCAAACTCGTCGATGATTAACACTATGTAAGGCAAGAACTTATGACCCTTTTCGGGATTTAGGTGGCGGGCGATAAATTTTGCGTTATACTCTTTGATATTGCGCACACCAGCCTCTTTGAGAAGGTCATAACGGTTTGTCATCTCCACAGTTAGCGAGTTGAGTGTTTCCTTAACTTTGTCAACATCGGTAATAATGGCTTCCTCGCTGTCGGGCAGTTTGGCAAGATAATGTTTTTCTATATTATTATAAAGTGTAAGTTCCACCTTTTTGGGGTCAACCAATACGAATTTCACCTGAGCGGGATGTTTGCGGTAAAGGATAGATGCCACGATGGTGTTTAAGCCGACAGACTTACCCTGACCAGTAGCACCGGCTACAAGAAGGTGGGGACATTTTGTTAAATCCATCACATAGGATTGGTTGCTGATGTCCTTGCCCAACGCAATTGGCAGTTCGTATTTGCTATCTTGAAATTTGGTAGAGGACACAAGCGAGCGCATAGACACAATTTCGGGATTCTTGTTGGGCACTTCGATACCAACCGTACCACGTCCGGGCATAGGAGCTATAATACGTATACCTAACGCTTTGAGGCTCAACATTATATCTGCTTCAAGATTCTGTATTTTTGAAATACGCACACCTGCTGCGGGAACTATCTCGTAAAGCGTTACTGTTGGTCCGATGGTGGCTTTGATTTTTTCTATCTTGATTTTGAAGTTTTTAAGAGCCTCCACAATCTTGATTTTGTTCTCCATAAGTTCGGAGTTCTCCACAGGCTTCGCGTCCGATTTGTAGTCTTCGAGCAGGTCGATTGACGGCAATTTGTAGTTGGGAAGGTCGAGCGTGGGGTTGTATGGCGGCAACTGGTTAACATCGTCGGTAGTTAAATCGTGATTGGTTTCCACCTCGAGCATAGTGCCGTCTGACGATAACGAAGCTGCGGAAGCCGTAGAGAAATCAGCATCGGGATTATCCTTGCTGTCGGGATTTGCCTCACTTATAGTCTCTTCGGTATTTGAGGTGGTGTCGTCAACCTCCAAATCAATGTCGTCGGAATTGGTAGCCGCCACTTTGTTTCCATTATCGTCAAGGAAGAAATGCTCTTTTTCAGCGGTTTCGGCAGATGGTTCGGGTTTTTCGTCAAAATTAATTTTCTGCTCCTTTCCTTTGTAATCCTTGTTGCCGCTAAAAAGTTTCTCCTTAATAAAGCTGAACGGCGACTGACGGCCCTGCGGTTTTGCCTGATTTACAGGAGCATTTAGCTGGTTTTCCTGTTCGTCCTCGTCCACATAGTCGAAATCTGAATCACACTGCTGCTGAGGGTTCTGACCGTTGTTTTTGGCACGGGCGAGGTTGATGATGTCTTCCTGCGATGTGTTTGTATACTGGCTGGCGGTTTGTGCGGCGCGTTTTATATTGCGGTGCTTAGAAAAATCGTCGATAAAAATCTTAATCCACTCCATCGCGCTGTCTTTGGCGAATACAAACAGCACAACCGCCGAAATTAATAAGAGCAAAATTGTGCCTACCTTGCCAAAAACAGACTCCAACCAATAAGCCAGCTCGTAGCCCACCATGCCACCGTAATAGAAGGAACTGTCACCGAAGAAAAATCCTAATGTTACTGATAGCCAAAACATTATAAGCAGAGACCATTTGGCTGTCGTGCCAAGCGGAACAGGTTCGATTTTAACAATTTTGAATCCCAGCAAAAGGGTAAGCGGAATAAACACAAACGCTGGAATACCAAATAGATGATGTATAAAGATGTGCGCAATCAACGCTCCGAGCTTATGCGACCAGTTGGCAACCTCTATCTCGCTGTCGAAAAGGAACTTGAGCCAGCCGATTTCAAACTTGCTCTGATCTTCTTTCCAAGTGCCAAGATACGAGAAAAAGCCAATGAGCTCCACCACGGCGAGTAAAAAGAAGAGCAAAAACCATATAAGTTTGGCCCTATCGCTTGTCAGCGTTTCCCTAAGTACTTGAATAGGTGATTGATATGATGAGTTTTTCCTTGGCATTTTAACTTATGAGTATATCAAAATTTACTTTTTTTGCAAAAGTAAAAATTAATCGACAATTAGTATACGTTTTAATGGAAAAAATAATAATTTTTTTGCTATTTATTGACAAAAAACGGTTACAGCATTGACTGAAGCTCGAACATACGGTCGCGGAACTTGGCGGCGTTGATAAAATCGAGCTTTTTGGCGGCGCGTTCCATTTCGGATTTAACCTTCTGGATTTCGCGCTCGATGTCCTTCTTAGACAGGAACTTGCCTTCCTGCTCGGCAGCAACTGCATGGGTAACGGTCGCGGAAGTAACCTGTCCGTCGCTGTCGCGCTTGGGAAACATAAGGGTGTCGCCTTTCTTCACCTGCTTGGGAGTGATGTTGTGCGCGCTGTTGTACTCCATCTGAATAGAGCGGTGACGGTTGGTTTCGTCGATAGTGGCTCGCATCGAGTCGGTGATGATGTCGGCATACATTATAACCTTGCCGTTGACGTTTCGGGCGGCGCGTCCTGCAGTCTGGGTTAGCGACCGTGCCGAACGTAAGAAACCCTCCTTGTCGGCATCCAAGATAGCCACGAGCGACACTTCGGGCAGGTCGAGACCCTCGCGCAGAAGGTTAACACCCACAAGCACGTCGAACATTCCCTTGCGCAGTCCGTCCATAATTTCGATACGCTCAAGGGTGTCCACCTCGCTGTGGATATAGGCTGAACGGACACCCATCTTGGTAAGATACTTTGTGAGTTCCTCGGCGGTGCGCTTGGTTAGGGTGGTAACAAGCACACGCTCGTCGCGCTTAACCACCTGCTGGATCTCGTTGATAAGGTCGTCGATCTGGTTTTCGGACTTACGCACGTCGATAGGCGGGTCTAACAAGCCTGTGGGACGAATCATCTGCTCCACAATCACGCCTTCGCACTTCTCGAGTTCGTATTCGGCAGGAGTTGCGCTAAGGTAAATAGTCTGATGCGTAAGATTCTCAAACTCAGAAAATTTGAGCGGACGGTTGTCTAATGCGGCAGGCAGGCGGAATCCGTATTCCACAAGGTTGACCTTGCGCGAGCGGTCGCCGCCAAACATCGCATGAATCTGTCCGAGAGTAACATGACTCTCGTCAATAATAGTTATAAAATCGTCTGGGAAATAGTCTAAAAGGCAGAATGGACGGCTTCCGGGCTTTCGTCCGTCGAAATAACGCGAATAGTTTTCGATACCCGAACAGTGTCCGAGTTCCTGCATCATCTCAAGGTCGTTGTTCACACGGTCTTCCAAACGTTTGGCCTCCAACGGCTTTCCGGCATCTTGAAGCTGCTGAATCTGCAATCCGAGGTCGATACGGATGTTTTTCATAGCCTCGAACATACGCTCTTTGGAAGTCATAAATATGTTGGCGGGATATATTATCGCCGAATCGAGCTTGGTAATAGTGCGTCCTGTGGTAGGGTCGAAAGAGGAAATTTCGTCAATCTCGTCGTCCCAGAACACGATACGGAACGCATAATCGTCGTAAGCCACATAAACATCTACCGTATCGCCATTCACGCGGAACGTTCCGTTTTTGAAATCAATCTGGTTTCGCGAATAAAGGCTGTCGGAAAGGCGGCGGAGAAGGTCGTTGCGCTCGATATGGTCGCCTTGTTTTAGGTGGATTATGTTGGAATGGAAATCCTCGGGATTGCCGATACCGTAGAGGCACGACACCGAACTGACTATAATAATGTCGCGACGACCCGACAACAGGGCTGTGGTGGCAGAGAGGCGGAGCTTTTCGATGTCGGCGTTGATGGAGAGATCCTTTTCTATATAGGTGTTGGTTGTGGGGATAAACGCCTCGGGCTGATAATAGTCGTAATACGAGACAAAATACTCCACAGCATTGTTAGGGAAAAAAGTCTTGAACTCGCCGTAGAGCTGCGCCGCGAGAGTCTTGTTGTGGCTCAGCACCAGCACGGGACGGTTGAGGTTGGCGATAACGTTGGCTATAGTGAACGTCTTGCCCGAACCAGTAACACCTTTTAATATTTGATAACGGTCGTTGCGTAGCACACCTTCGGTTAGCTGCCTGATAGCCTCCGGTTGGTCGCCGGTGGGCTTAAATTGCGACACAAGTTGATAATCCATTTCTACTTAAAAATTTGGTGCAAAGGTAGAAAAATTTGATCATTGTCACAAAAAAAGTGCCCGGTGTGTTAAATATACTTTAAATATGTAATCAGCCATACTTTCGCATTAGTTTTTTCACTACTTTTAAAATCCAAAAAAACGATGAGCATGGAACAATCTAACGCTACAGGATACATAACAGAAAACCCTGCAATACTCCGGCAGAAGTTGTCGCTGGACACACTTAAGTCAATCCGCAAACTGATGGACGAGTACCACCTCGACCCATTAATCGGACTCGTAGCCCCCGGCGCAGGCGACTGGATTACCACGATATTGACAATTCCATACTTGATAACATCGATTTTCAAGTTGAAATCTTTGTCGCTGACACTCGCTATAATTTACAATATATTAATGGATTGTTTATGGGGAACGATTCCCGTTGCAGGCGACGTATTCGACTTCCTTCACCGAGGATTCAAGAAAAACTGCAAGCTAGTGGAAGGATTCGCCAACCAAGACCCGAAAGTTATGAGCGAAGTTAAGCGCAAATCGATATATTTCGGTATCATGATTGTAGTACTTTTAGCATTGATAGTCATATCGATATACTGGGTAACAACACTTTGGGGTTATATTTTTGATTTTTTTAGAAATTAGCCGATGAGAAATAAAATATTTGCAAACGGTTTTCTGATACTTGCGCTGATAATGTCAGCTACGGCAAGCCTATTAGCACAAAACTACCGCGACAGCTTGCTAAATCTGTTGACACCCGACCTTGACAACGATGCTAAGGCGAGGATATACTGCAACATAGCAAAATACGAAAACGATCCCGACACCATCAACAAATACGCCCGACTTGCCGAAGAATCAGTTAGCGACAGTACCGATATCAAAGCGGAGGCCATTTCGTACAGAGCTTATGTCCTTTACAACGAGATGAATTACGAAAAATCGCTCCAGCTGTATCGGGAGGCATTCGAACTCTGCAAAAACTCAAACAAGAAATCCCTGTCGAACAAGATGTTGATGAACCAAGGATGCTGTTTAGAGGCCATGGAAAACATTGCGGGGGCGTTGGAAAAATACAGCGAGGCTCTTGAACGCTCGCGACAGCTCGGCGACACCACCATCATCCTGTGGATTTACGAAAACATGTGCACAATATGTTCTGAGGCAAAAATTTTCAGGCTCGCCGAAGGATACAGCAACATGGCATTGGCATTGTGCAAAGCCTCACAATCGCCCGACCAACTTGTGATAGCATACGAAATCAAAGCCCAGATGCTGTTTGTTAAATCGTTTACAAGCCACGGACATGAGCGCGACAGCCTTCTGCGCGAGGCAACCATTTATTGCGATTCGGTAAAGAACATAGTGGAACGAACCAAATGCGCAGATTTTGAATGTCTATCCGCGCTCAACGAAGTCAACCTGATCAAATGCAAAATCTACCTCTACCAAGCCAATAAGAAAAACAACAAAGCCTATTCCGACACAGCCCGCAAATACTTGACATTATACGAAAACTGGAGCCACGAACTCCGCGATTCCACCGCGCAGTATATCATATATTTGCACACAGCCGAATACTATTACATCAACGGCGAATACAAAAAATCGCTCGCCATTTCGGAAAACATCAACGACGCTGCCATAACAAAAAAATACGACAAAGTTGCGCTCTACAAGCTGATCTCCGACACATATTTCAAGCTAAAGCAATACGACAAATCGCATTTGTGGGAAGAAAAACTACTTGCCCTCGCCAACGATGGCACCGAATCGAGGATTCTCAGCCAGATAGCCGAATCGCACATTCAGCAGACCAACCAGATAATGCAGCGTAATGCGGAATTAGACAAGCAACAGCGGCAGCAAGAGTACCAACAAGACATTAACGACAAGAAAAACAAGCTAAAAATGCTGATTGTAGCGTTGTGCTTCTGCTTTGTACTCGTAATAGTAGCCTTATTCTACGTGCGCCGCAAACGCACCATGAGCCGAATTTTGGAAACAAAAAACTCCGCGCTGCTCCAAAAACAGGAAGAAATCATCCAACAGCAGAACGTCATCACCCAGCAAAAAGAGAAGGCTGAACAGACAAACGCTTTTATGCTCCAGAGCATCCGATACGCACGACACATACAACGTACCGCGCTCCCCAGCTCCGACGATGTGAAGGCTCTCTTTCCCGATTGTTTTTTGTGCTATATGCCCAAGGACATTGTTAGCGGCGATTTCTATTATGTTACCAAAAAAGGCGATTTCAACGTGATGGTGATAGCCGACTGCACTGGTCACGGCGTTCCGGGAGGATTCCTGTCGATGTTTGGCATTTCAGCCATCACAGAAATCCTTGCCAGAACCAACGACGACATTATACCCGGAATTGTGCTCGACAACATGAGGGACTTTGTAAAAGAGGCCTTTTCGAGCAACGAGAGTTACAACGACCTTTCCGACGACAATGTCAACAACGAATACCAAAGCACCAACAACCACAACGACACCAGAAGCGAAAGCGACGAAAGTTCCGAAAACAAGGACGAGAGTTTTTCAACAGCCGACGGCATGGATATGTCGATTTGCGCTGTAAACTTTGCCACACGCGAAATACGTTTTGCCGGCGCATACCATAGCGCGTACATCTGGAGCAAAGGAACAATCACACGTCTCAAGGGCAACCGTATGCCCATAGGACGGCACATCAAGGAAGACGGCGCGTTCTCCACCATCACACAGACACTCCAACAGGGCGATATGCTCTACATGATGACCGACGGCATACAAGGTCAGATGGGCGGACTATCAGGCACAAAGTTCATGACCAAACGACTGCTTCAGTTCTTCTCCGAAAACGCGTCGTTCCCCTGCGAAAAACAGAAAGAGTGTTTTGAAAACGTGATTAACGACTGGATGTACGGCACTATGCAGGTAGACGACATCACATTGGCGGGAATACGGATTGGATGATAATTCAGAATTCATAATTCAAAATCAGGAAGCGGATTCCTATCTTAAAGCATTATTCCTATCACAGTAAGGTCGTCGATTTGGATATGACCGTTAACCCATTTGTCCACGGTGTCTGCAACATACGCATACTGCTCACTAATGGGCTTTTGTCCAATCTGCTCAAACATAGCAGTAAGGCGTTTTACTGAGAACTTTACATTCTCATCTCCTCCGAACTGGTTTTGAAGGCTGTCGGTGGTGAGGTAGAGCATATCGCCTTTTTTTACAGGAATATAGGTTTCAGAGAACGGAGCGTCGCCTTTGAACGACCAGCCGATAGGCATACGGTCGCCGTTGTAGGTGGTGAGCTCTCCGTTGGAATAGAGATAAACGTTCTGGTTGGCACCTGCGAAACGGATTCCCCCGCCTTTGTTTTCAAATGCGCAAAGGGTAAAGTTCATGCCGTCGTTAATGGTGGAAATATTGTCGTCGGTGCTACGGAGCGACGACTTGACAAACTCGCGCAATTCGTCGAGAATGTTGGCAAGGTCGATATTTTCGTCGTAAAAATGCTTGGCGAGAGCCTCTTTGAGAGCAGCGAGTCCGAGCATGGTAAGAAAACTGCCGGGAACGCCGTGTCCGGAGCAGTCGGCAAGGGCTATAATCTTGTAATGCTCAATAGCGGCAGATTTGTAAAAGTCGCCCGAGACAATGGTGTGTGGTTTAGTATAGATAAACGACTCGGGGAAAAAACTGAATATCTCTTTCTGCGGAAACGCCGCGCTCTGTATCCGCTTGGCGTAACGTATGCTCGATGTGTTTTCATGGTTGGCTCTGGCACAACGCTGCGACTCTCTCTTAATGTCGGCATCCTGTTGAAATATTTGACGTTGCAAGTTGCTTATTTCTAACGAATTGTTATTAAAAACAGTTTCATATTGTTTAAGCTGCCTACGGTATCTGAATATCATAATAAATGAAGCTACTACAAGTACCGGAACTATTATGAAATATACAACAGTTATTGTGTCTGATATGATTGCGAGTGTTTCCATGGTGTCAGATTCTAATTCCTATTAATGTTTGGTCGTCGAATTGTTCGCGTCCCTCCTTCCATTGTCCCACTATCTGAGAGATATTGGCGAGCTGAGTCTGCGTATCCTCTTGACTGTGTTCTAAAAGCATGGCGGCGAGACGCTTGGTGGTGAACTTTATGTCGTTGGGAGTGCCGAACTGGTCTTGGATTCCGTCGCTGCAAAGGTACACCATGTCGCCTTTCTGGATGTCGAAAGTGAACGATTCAAACGGCACATTCTCCTTAGGATGGCGGCCGATAGGCATACGGTTGCCTTTGAGCTTGTTGATTTCACCATTGCGGCATACGTATATAGTGTGGTTGGCAGCGGCATACCTTATCTGCGTAAAACCATCGTTGAAAGCGCAAAGCGAAATGTCCATGCCGTCGCTCACTGCCACGTCGTCGGTTTCGGAAGACTTGGCGAGCGAGGTCAGCACAAAACTGCGGAGCTGGTTGAGAATGTCGGCGGGATCAAAATCTTTGGTGGCTTTTTTTCGCGAAAGGAGGTCTTTGAGTGCCGACATTCCCAACATAGACAAAAATCCACCTGGAACACCGTGACCCGTGCAGTCGGCAACAATGGCTATCTTGTAGCCGGGCAACGAGGCGCAAGTGTAAAAATCGCCGCTGACAATATCGCGCGGACAAAAATAGATAAAGCTGTCGTTGAACAGAGCCTTGAAATCGTTGATATTAGGAATCACAGCGCGCTGAATCCGTTCGGCGTAATGAATGCTGGCTTGGAGGTCTTTGCTGGCGGTTTCGTTTTCCTGGGCAATTTTGGTGAGCTGCTCCTGCTTGCCCGCCGAAACCTGCCGAAGTTCGTCAATCTGTTGTTCCTGTCCGGCAATTTCGGTTTTGAATGTATCAATCGCTTTTACAAGTTTTCGGAAAGCAACGAATGCGGAAAGGGCTATTAGAACGATTCCCATTGCGTAATAACCCAATTCAAGTATTGGAGACAACGTTTCCGTTTCGGCCTGTACTACAAGAATGTTTGTTAAATATATAAAGTGTCGCATGCTTAATATTTTGCATTATTTATTACAAAAATCTTACCAAGATTAACATCTAACACCAATAATTGCAATATCTCCTATTTGGTTGTTGCCTTCAAACCATTGGGTTATTGTTTTTTCTATCTGCGTTTTCTGATCTGACGGCGGTAAAGTATAGACGCTCAGCAACATATCTTGAATTCTCTCGTTTCCAAACTTCTCATTAGAAACTGCACCAACCTGCCGTTCCACACTATTATTAACAATGTAAACCATAGTCCCGTGCGCAGCCTGATATTCCACCGTGGCAAAAGTAGAGCTATTAGGATGACATAGGCTGTATCTATTGCCTTTAAGTTCGTCAATTTCAGAATTTTGACAGACAAACATATTTTGATTTGCACCGGAAAAATAAAGCCTGTAAGATTGGGAATCTAAGGCAATCACTGAAATATCAATAGTTTCGGAAATAGCATCTCCGCTCATTTTACCAATTATCCGCTTAAGGTTACGGTTGGTGGTATTGAGCACTTCCGACGGAGAATACCCCTGCTCGGGACGATATTGTATCATGCACTCCTTGAGAGCCGAAAGTCCGAGCATTGCGAAAAAGCTTCCCGGCACACCCGACTTGGAGCTGGTGGCGGCAGCCAACAACTTAAAACTGCCAAAAACCTGCGTATTGTGAAAACAGCCCGTTACCATCGACGTGGAGAGAATCAGCCTGAACGAATGTTCAAAAACATCTTGAATATCATTGTTTTTCGAATAGGCAGCATTCTGTATCCGCTGCGCATACGATATGCTCGACATTATTTCGGCATTAATCATTTCAACTGTATCACGCTGTTTTTCAATAATTTGATTCTGATTTTCGATTTCTTCACGCTGCTCGGTAAGCTTGCGGTTGTGCTCCTCCTGCTTTTTATAGAGCGAGTTGAGCTGTCTGGTTACCTTCCTGTTTTTACGCAACGACAAGCCCGAAATAGTCAGCACAGCGATAAGTACAAGTAAAACTCCTAAAATACAATATGTTATAGTTCTTACATTATTAAGCTGCTCGGCGCGATAATAGTCGATACGCTCTTTGTCGCGCTCGTAAGAGCTAACTTCATTGTCTGCCAAAAGCTTTGTCTGATAATCAAAACCTATTGCTATATTGTATTCGTTGGCAAGCTGATTCTGATAGACCAAGGAACGGCGTTTATAACCGATGGCGTCTTTTATCATGCCCAACCTCTGGCACGCGGTACCCATGTTGTCGTAAAGCCGGGCAAAGGTGGAGTTGGGCAGAGGCAGGGTCTTCGACTGCTCCTCTATCTCCTTGTAACGCGCCAAAGCCTCACTGTTGCAGTCCTGAGCAAGCAATACTGTAGTTTCCAACACCAGCGAACGCAATTTGGTAATGCCATCATACTCCGACGACATCTTTATCATGTCGCAATATTTCTGTGCTGAATCGGTATACGACTGATTTTTAGTATATTTAGCCATCAGAATATTGGCAGAAACAAGGTTCGACTGCAGACGCACAATGTTGAGCCGGTGGATTCGGTCGATAGTGTCGTTTACAAACAACCGACTGTAATACTGCATTTTGGCAATAATGTTTTCCAACTGACGGACAATGTCAACGGTGTCTGATTTGCCTTCTAAGTCGTACATCGTATAACTGAATAGCGAACTGTATCCACGGGACTCTTCGTATTCGTTGTTGCAATCTACGGCAATATTTATGGCCCGGTAAAAAATATCGTAGGCTGATTCGTACATTTTCAACTCGCCGAAAATCTCACCTATATATCTGTAAGTGGCCGACATACGAACCGAATCGCTTATTTCCTTGTAAATATCCACCGCATGGAGAAGGTTTTCGAGTTGTTCACGAACATTGTCCCTTCTATTGTTGTATATAGCCGAAAGTGTGTATGCCGAAGCGAGATAACGCTTGTCGCCAGTTTGGCGAGCCTCTTCAACCATTCTTTTGGTACAAATACATGCGCTATCGTAATTGCCTGAATAATAATATCTTGCGGCATCGCGGAAAGTAGAGTCAAACTGAGCCTTGCCGTCTACAACCTGTTGTGCCGAAACGTCTGCAATGCCTAAGCAAAGTATTGATAACAATATAGTTAATAAATATCTCATAAAAGTCATACTCTAAATCCAGTAACGGTTATGTCATCTATCTGACTAATATTTCCGCGCCATTGGTCTATGGTTTCGATTATCAATATGGGCTGCTCCTCCGAGGGCATACTTCCGATGCTTTCTAACAGAGCGATAAGCGAGCTTATCAGGAATTTCTTGCAGTTCTTGCCGCCGAGCTGGTCTTGAACACCGTCGGTAGCCATATACACCATATCGTCTTTCTGCAGCTGCATGGTGTGGAGGGTGAAAGAGCCGGTATTTTTCACATACCTACCAACGGGCATCTTATCGCCCTTGATACGAATAATTTTGCCGTCGCGCCAAATAAACGCGCTCTGGTTGGCTGAGGCAAATTTGAGCATTTTGCTCTGCGAGTAAAAGGCACAAATCGTCATATCCATTCCATCGTAGATATCAAGTCCGAGGTTACCATCAAACACCTTTATTATAAATTTCCTAATAGAATCCAGGGTCTGCGCCGGCGAAAAACTATCCACATCCAGAATATTGCACAAAACGTCGTTAACTGCCGAGATGCCAAGCATCGAGAGCAACGCGCCCGGCACTCCGTGTCCTGTACAGTCGGCGGTGATAAATATCTTGAGGTTTCCTTTTTGTCCGACGGTGTAAAAATCGCCGCTCACAATATCTTTGGGACGGTAAAGCACAAAACTGTCGGCAAACACACTCCTCACCTCCTCTATCGAAGGCAAGGCGGCCCGCTGAATCTTGCTTGCGTATTTGATATTGGAAGTGATTGACTCATTGAACGATTCCACCATATCAAACTGCATGGTTATGATGTCGCGGCGCTGCTCGATTTCGTCTTTCTGCCTTACAATCTGAGTGTTAAGCTGCGAAATCTCATCGTTTTTAACCTTTAGCTCGTTGTTGACACGCTTACGGCGTTTTAGCAGGTTGATGATTACCACCGTTACAAGCACAATCATAAGCAGAGATAACAAAAGGAATGTTACCAAATAATTCTGACGTTTGATTTCAGCAACTTTTCGGATAAGTTCCATTGTGTGAGTTGATTCCAAAAGGTCGATTTGACGCTGCGACATAGTCTTGATTTTGAAATCGGCATACTGCTTGTTGGCAGCCTCACGAATCACAACACGCTGATAAGCCGCTGTCTTTTCGATGTATTCCAAGTTTTTGGCATCGTTATCCAGCGAACTATAACAGATAGCCAAGAGTTTGCAAGTGTTTTTGAGGATAGGTGCGGTATGACGGTTAAGCTGGGTATTTTTTTTTAACACCAATAGCGTGTCGATAGCCATACGGTACTCCTTCTTCACATAAAACAGCTCGCCCTGAAGCAGAGTGGACTCCTGCTTAAGAGTCTCGTCATCCACCGGCAAACTGCGGCTCTTTTTGAAATAGACCTCGCAACTGTCGATGCAGGATTTTGAATTAAGTATTTCGGCCTTCTGGAGATATGCGGCTGCCTTTATCAAATAATTAGTCATAAGAAGCTGCTGCCGGTAGTAACTCAGAATATCCGCCTTCTCGTAATGGCTTATAGCCTTGTTGCAATAACCGATTACCCTGTCGAATTTGCAAATGCGCACATCTTCGGAATATAACCTGTTGTTAAACTGCTTGAACATATAATAGGCGTAAAAAGTCAGGGCGTCGGAAGTCAAATCATAATCTCCGCTGTTGAAACTCAATGTCATAGCCCTAACAAGATAGTCGTAGGCGGTTTGGTACATGCTCATAATGCCGCACGACTGGGCAAAAATCAGATAAATATTAACCACACGGCCGGTGTCAGCAAGCTGACGGTAGATGTTAAGAGCCTGATTGCCATAATCAAGCAGCCCTGCAATATTGTCCTGAGCCTCGCAGCATACCGAATAAATATAATAAGCCCGAGCCATCTGTTTCTCCAAACCGCCTTTTTTTGCCAACCTTAAAGACAGAGCAAGATTGTTTTCGCAATCTTTGTACTCGCTGTAAATAAAATGTATATAAGCAAACTGCAAAAGAGCTTCCACCATGTTGAGCGTGTCGCCGAGCCGTTCCGAAGTGGTAAAATACGCACTCGCATAATGCAGCACAGTGTCGCGGATACCATTATACCTGAGGATTTCTTTGTAAATGGGAATCTTTGCAGAATCGCTCTCAGTACGCGACAACAATACGGTAAGACTGTCGTGAACAGAAGCGTAACGCTCTGTATCCTGCGCCGAGACGTTCAATAATAATATTGAAAATATCAATAACAGTATATATCTTATTGTCCGCAAAGTTTATACAATTTAATTTGACAGCATATCAAAAACCTTGCAAATGTAGACAATGACGATTTTTTGTGCAACCATTTTTCAACTTTTCTTTTATAAAATAGCAAAATCCCGTAAGAAACGGTATTTTTGCAGCCGCTATGATTAAAAAAGTGATTTTAACGGTAAGGCAGCGCCTCAAATCCAAAATGGCTGGCGACGTAATATGGACATTTGCAGCGCAAGTGCTTGTATTACTGTCGGCTTTTGTGCTCAACAAGATTCTTAGCGTAAGGCTCGATGTGGACACTTTTGGAGAATACAACCTTGTAAAACGCAGCGTAACAGTAATTTCGTTTGTAATGTTGGCTGGCACCGGCATTGCCGTTCCGCGATATATGGCGTTGTACATCGGCAAAAACCACATTCTGCGTGCCAAGGCTTTTGTTATAGCCTCTATACTACTGACTATCATAGCAATAACGGTGGTCTGCATAGCTGCGGCAGTGTTTAATACCCAACTTGCCGCCCTCGTTGCCGGACGCGACGACTCAATTCTTTATGCAACAGCGGTTATCTATTCGATAGTGCTTACGGCATCGTCGTTTATGTACGTATATTTCAGAGGGAAAAACAGTTTCAAACTCTACGCCATTTCCAACACCGCCATACAGCTGATGCTGCCGGTTACAGCCCTGATTATTCCCCAAATCAGCACTCTCAGCATATTTGTATGGTGGACAATAGCCACAGCCGCGCTTGTGCTGATATTTGCCTGTTACGAATATCTCAAAGGCGGATTGCAATGCAACGGACACGTTACCAAAGATTTGCTGAAACAAGAGTTCAAGATTACGGCAAAATATTCATTTCCAAGGCTTTGGGGAGATTTTTTCTTGTTTGCGTTTCAAGCGTTTCCTCTCATTTTTATCAGCAAATATTACGATTACACTTCGGTGTCGTACTATTCGGTAGGTATTACCATAATCACTTTAGCCACAGCGTTTTATTCATTTTTAGGATTAGTCCTGCTGCCATACGTGTCGGAATGCCTCGCCAAGGGCAAAATCTACGACGCAATTAGGAAGGTGAACTTTTTCACGGTGATATATGTGGCTACTTCGCTGTTGGTGATGGGCGGGTTTTACTTCCTGATGGACTTTATGATACGCCTATTCTTCACAGAGGAATATCTGCCAGCCGCCGACCTCGCCCGGATAATGATTTTGTCGGTACTTCCACAGGCGTTGTACCTCCTCTACCGCAATCCAATCGACGCCGTGTCGGTATTCCCGTTCAATACGATTATCTTAGGAGTAACCTTCGGCGCATTGGTGGGAGTGTTCTATACGGTACAATCGTTTGAAGGATTGGCATGGGGATATGTTGGGGTGGCATGGATGCAAGGATTAGCAGCGTTGGGAGTTTGGAACTGGATTAAAAAGAACCCAAAAGAAAAACAAAATTCATAACATATTTTAAAATAATCACTTACAAATATTCATAAAAAATTACACAAAAAAACTTAATTGTCTATTGACATTTACACGAATTTGTGGTAATTTTCGGCAATATTATCCACTAAACTACACATAAGGAGCAGAAAGTAAATTATAATTAACATATTAGTTTAATCTTAACGCCTGATTCTAATTTGACGAAATCTGGACAATTTCATCACGAATGAGAATTGGTGCGAGAGGTTCACGCTTTTATTGGCGTGAACCGTATCGTGCTATACCATTCGTGAAGGCAGTCCAGAGCCTCGTCAAAGATAAGCACCCAAGATACGGTTTCACGCCGATTTTTGTATTTGTGGCTTTGAGATGAAGACGTTGCAAAAACGTAGTTTTATGAACAAACAAAATCAAAAACAAAGACTTCCTCATGGAGGAAGTGGCAGACACCTGTTAAGAGTGTTAACTGCGCTGATCATCACATTAACGTGCATTATTCCAAAAGCCTATTCGCAAAAGGTATATGCTACATTTGACGAAACTAATGGCATTTTAAACTTGGGGTATGGCAAAGACCTTCCCGATGGAGCGGTGGAAATTGACGCTGACAAAACCGACGGCAATTGGATAGCGAGCGAGGCAGCATCGTCTGAAAATGTCAAAAAAATAATTATTGATGAGTCATTTGCCGAATTTGAACCATCTTCTTGCAAAAACTGGTTCTATGGATTAACCAACCTCACTGAGATTAATGGAATCGAAAACATCAATACTGCGAATGTTACCGACATGAGTAATATGTTCGAAAAATGCAGTAGTCTTATAAGCCTTGACCTTAGCAGCTTTGACACTAAAAATGTGCAAAATATGGAATGGATGTTTAGTGGTTGCAGTAGCCTTACAAACCTTGACTTAAGCAATTTCGATACTGCAAATAATACAAGTACATCAGGTATGTTTGCTGATTGTAGCAGTCTGACAAGCCTTGACTTGAGTAATTTCTCCACAAAAAACGTCACGTCAATGAAATTCATGTTTTATAATTGTGAAAGCCTTACCTCGCTTGACCTTAATTCTTTCAATACCGACAAAGTTGAAAACATGAAGGGAATGTTTCAGAGCTGTAAGAACCTTAGTCAGTTGCTTGACCTTAGCAACTTCAACACCGAAAACGTTACCGATATATCATACATGTTCAATAGCTGTTTCAACCTTAAAATACTTGATTTGAGTAATTTCAATACCGAGAAGGTTACAACTATGGAGTCAGTGTTCTATTTTAACTATAACTTAAAAGAGGTCTATGTATCCGACAAATGGTCAACCTCTTCAGTACAAAAATCAAATTACATGTTCTCCACCTGCAATAAACTCAAAGGCGGCAAAGGCACAGTTTTCGATGAGAATTATACAGATGCATCTTATGCCCGCATCGACGGCGGCGAATCCGCTCCGGGTTATTTCACTTCGTCAGAAGACAAGCCTTCTGCTACCACTTACGCTATCTTTGATGCAAATACAAACACCCTCACCATAGGATATGGCAAATACCTTCCCGACGGAGCGGTGAAAATTGACGCTGCCAAAACTGACGGCAATTGGATAGCAAGCGAAATTTTAGAAAATTTCCCTACAACTGGTGCTATTGAAAATATAATAATCGATGAATCATTTGCGCAATTTGAACCCTCGTCTTGCAAAAACTGGTTTTCAGGATTATCCGACCTTACAGAAATCAAAGGCATCGAAAACATCAACACTGCGAATGTTACCGACATGAGCGGAATGTTCCAATATTGTCGTGGAATTACCAATCTCGATTTGAGCAGTTTCAATACTGAAAATGTTACTAATATGAGTAATATGTTTGCTTACTCATTTTGTCTGGTCTCACTTAATCTGGGTAGCTTCAATACGGCAAAAGTAACAGATATGAGTTCCATGTTCAAGATGGATGTACTTCTTGAAACAATATATGTAGGAGACGAATGGACAACCAAATCCTTGTCGGAAGAATCTTGGGGGCCATTCTATGAAAACAAAAACCTTGTCGGAGGCAAAGGCACTTATGATTTTGCCATGATTAGTAACCCCAATGCCAATGCCGCATTTGCACATATCGACGGAGGAGAAAACAACCCCGGTTTTTTGACCAAAGTAGGAGAATCAAAACCTGAGTTGAATATTGAAATCAAAACATTACCACAAACAGAATTCTTTGTTGGTGAATCATTCAAATACAGTGACGCTGAAATTTATTTCATTATAGAAAACAGGCAACCACAAAAAATAGATAATCAGATAGTAACCTATTCAGGATACGACAACACCAAACTCGGCAAACAGACCATAACAGTAAAACTTTCGGGAGTTACCACCACCTACGAAATTACAGTAACCGACAAAGACGCTCCTTACGCCATCGACAACGAAGAAGACAATACCGTAACATTTTATTACGGCAAATACAAAGATGGTGCTTCTGTAATCGGAGAACTTGTCACTCCAAATGCAGCAACCGCTGAAAAAATAATCTTCGACAAATCTTTCGCTAATTACAAACCTACTGATTGTACTGCTTGGTTCTATGGTTACAGCTCTATTACCGAAATTGTCGATATGGAGAAATATCTGAACACAGAGGACGTTACTCTTATGGGACTAATGTTTATGGATTGTCGCAATCTTAAGAGCCTTGATCTTAGCCATTTCGATACTAAAAATGTGAAAAGGATGGACAATATGTTTTATGGTTGTGGAAACTTGAAAACTGTTTATATTTCCGATGAATGGTCAACCTCGTCAGTTGAACAGTCAATCTCCATGTTCTCAAAATGTGTCAAACTTTATGGCGGCAAAGGCACGGGATATGATAATGAGCATACCGACCTATCCTACGCCCGAATCGACGGTGGTGAATCCGCTCCGGGATATTTCACGAAATCTGGTGAAACGCCGTACACTCCACCATCCAAAACTTACGCTCTATTTGATGACAATACTAACACCCTCACATTAGGATATGGCAAATACCTTCCCGATGGCGCGATTGAAATTGATGCCGCCAAAACAGATTATGGTTGGATAGCAAGCGAAGCTGCATCTCAAGATGATGTCCATACAATAATTGTTGATGAATCGTTTGCTGATTTTAAACCAACCACTTGCTATAATTGGTTCTGTGGATTATCAAACCTGACAGAAATAAAAGGCATCGAAAATATCAACACCTCTAATGTTACTAACATGTGTTACATGTTCAATTACTGTCCCAAACTAACTGCAATAGACTTGACCAATTTCAATACAGAAAATGTGACGGATATGAATATGATGTTTTCAAATTGCAGTAGTCTAACGAGCCTTGACTTGAGCAGTTTTAATACAGAGAATGTTACAGATATGGGAGGTATGTTCAATTGGTGTCAAAATCTTGAGACAATATATGTGGGTGATGGATGGATTACAACGTCGGAAACGTATTCATCTTATATGTTCCAAGGTTGCACCAAACTCTACGGTGGCAAGGGAACTTTGTACGCTGGATATGAGAGTGATAACGCTCTTTTCGCCCACATCGACGTTGGAGAAGACAATCCCGGATATTTTACTAAAAAGGGCGACACCAAGCCAGAGTTTTCGATAGCAATGAAAACCTTACCTCAAACAGAGTTCGTTTTTGGAGAACCGTTCAACTTCCGCAACGCCGAAGTATCGCTCATAGTTGAAAATCGAAATCCTCAACCAATTTATGGCATCATTGAAACCAATTATAGCGGATACGACAACACCAAACTCGGCAAACAGACTATAACTGTAGAATTTTCGGGCGTTACAACCACCTACGAAGTAACCGTTGTCGACAAAGACGCTCCTCATGCCGTCTACGATGCGGAAACCAAAACAATGACCTTCTATTACGGCAAACACAGAGAGGGTGCAACATTAATCGGATATTATGACATCAAGAACCCCTATGCCGAAAATGCTGAAAAAGTAGTGTTCGACAAATCATTCGCCAATTACAAGCCTACTTCTTGTAGCGGCTGGTTTTCTGGATACTCTAATATCACAGAGATAGTTGATATGGAAAAATATCTCAATACCGAAGATGTTACAAATATGGAATCAATGTTCTATGGATGCAACAAGTTGGCAACTATTAATTTAAACAACTTTAATACTTCTAATGTTGTTGGGATGGACTATATGTTTTGCGGATGTAGCAGCCTCACAGATATTGACATAAGCGGATTCGATACCCGAAATGTCACATTAATGTATGAAATGTTTGGTTCATGCAAACAATTGACAAGTTTAGAATTGGGCAACTTTAACACAAGCACAGTTATTGATATGTGGGGTATGTTTGACAATTGTACCAACCTCAAAACCATTTTTGTCGGAGACAAATGGAATGTAGAGTCTGTTAGAATTAGGCTCGACAGACAAGGTCCGTTTTTTGGGTGTTCCAACCTCGTTGGTGGACAAGGCACAACATACAACGAAACATTGGATTTTGCAAAAGATTTTGCCTACGCACACATCGACGGCGGCACTGACAATTCCGGCTACCTTACCAAATCAGGCGAAGACCCGTATGTTCCCGGTGAGCCCTACGCAGTGTTCGACGGCGACCATACCCTCACCCTCTACTACGGTGAGAACAAGCCCGACGGCGACAACGTTTTTCCTGTTGTTCCCCAATTCTCGTATATTAACCCACACCAAGAGAAAGGTGGCAGCATCACAACAGTTGTATTTGACCAATCATTCAAGAACTATCATCCTACAAGCACAGCTTGGTGGTTTTGGTATGATACTCAATTGACCGAAATCAAAGGATTGGAATATCTTAAAACCGACAAGGTTACTAATATGTCGAATATGTTCACCGGCTGCGAAAAACTTGAAACCCTTGATTTAAGTGGGTTCAATACTGCTAATGTTAAACAAATGGAGGGAACGTTTAGAGGCTGCACACGGCTAACAACCATATTAATAGGCGACGGTTGGAATGTTGACAAAGTTGAAGATTCTGGCAATACTCCTTTCGAAGGTTGTTATAGCCTTTTCGGAAGCCAAGGCACAGTATATTCTGATGATGCAACAAGCATCAAATACGCCCACATCGACGGTGGAGAGAATAATCCTGGATACATGACTAAAAAAGGAACACAAAAAGTCGTTCCCTTGTTCATCAAAATTACCAAATATCCATTGCAAGATTATTCTATCGGTCAAAATCTCAGTTATGATGGCTCTATTGCAGTAACATTCAACAATGGAAGAATTGTAGACAATATTAAACAGTTCTCTATAATTGGCTACGATGCCATGCAAGTAGGCAAACAAAAACTTCAAATAGAATATTTAGGATTAAACACACCTCTTGAAGTTACTGTTTCTGACAAACCTAACGGTTATATTATTCTCGACAAATCGACAGGCATAGCTACTTGCTATTATGGCAAGTACAAAGAAGACGCATATTATTATACATCATTTCCCTATGGTGATGAGCGCGATGCCGTAACAAAAATCATATTCGACGAATCGTTCAAAGAGTTCCACCCTGAATATGATTGCTTTGGTAACGGAAACTTTACTAATTTAACAGAGATTGTTGGTATTGAGTACTTAAATACCGACAATATTAAAGATATGACTAATATGTTCTTAAACTGTAGCAAATTAGAAAAAGTTGATTTAAGCCATTTTATTACCAACCAAGCAACCCGTATGGACGGAATGTTTGCTAATTGTACAAGTCTAACCTCCATTGATTTAAGCACGTTTAACACCAAAAATGTAACATCAATGATTGGTTTTGTATCTGGATGTAGCAATTTGCAAACAATTTATGTTGGTGATAATTGGAAGTCAGCAAGTGGAATAGATTTCTTTGATTGTAATAATTTGGTTGGAGGAAAAGGAACTCATTATGATGCCGAGCATACCGATGCTACTTATGCCCGTATCGATGGCGGCGCATCAGCTCCCGGTTACTTCACTGCCATCGTTCCTGTATCCATTGCCATCGCCGACAAGCCCAAAACTGAATACCTCGAAGGTGATGATTTCTCAACTGAGAATGGCACGCTAACTGTAACCTACAACAGCGGACGACAAGAAACCATCGATCTTTCCACCGCCACTATCTCAGGTTTCGACAACACAAAAACTGGCGAGCAGACTATCACTGTTACTTATCTTGAAAAAACAACTTACTTTAAGGTGAATGTAGCAGCTAAATCAGCTATCGCCATTGAAATCACACAACTGCCTACTAAACTCGAATATATCGAGGGCGAAGAATTTGTACCAGACGGTGGTGAATTTGTGGTTACATACAACAACAAAACATCTGAGACCTTAGAACTTGCAAAAGCCACTATCTCAGGTTTCGACAACACAAAAACTGGCGAGCAGACATTAACCGTGTCGTATCTCGGACAGAAAGCGGAAATCAAAGTAACTGTTTCGCCCAAGCCAGAAGAAAATCCGTATACAAAACCCGAAACCGAGTCTGATGTATATATGATTTCAAACCTTGACGAACTGCTGTGGTTTGTACACGCAGTAAACCATGGCGACGTAAAAGCCAAAGCCGCACTTACACGAGGTATTGTGATAAATCAGAATTGTCTCAAACAGATAGCGCAACTGTTCCGCAAAAAATCTGACGACAACAGCAATACTGAAACTGCGACAGACAACCTTATCGAATGGATTCCGATTGGCACACCCGAAAATCCATTCCAAGGCACTTTCGACGGTCAGGGACACACCATCAGCGGAATATATTTCAACGATGCCTCACAAAGCAACGTAGGATTGTTTGGTAATGTCGGAAACGAAGCCGTTATCAAAAACCTCGGCGTAACCGACTCCTATATTTCCGGAAATGAGAATGTTGGCGCAATTTGCGGCAAGTCGGAAGGTACAATTGTAAACTGCTACACCGTTTCTGTTGTGAAAGGCAACAAAAACACCAACTCCATTGCAGGCGAAAACACTGAGAATGCTGTGGTGGAAAATAGCTTCTACCTTGCCGAAACACCTGTTGAAAACGACCCTTGCGCCAAAACCGCCGCTGAGTTTAAATCTGGTGATGTTGCAAAATTGCTTGCACAAGGAGCAACCGTCAACGGTGTGGAATACAACGGTAACTCATTCAGCGGAGTGGTTGAACTGCCCGGCACAGAAGATATCGTTGTTCCTGATAATCCTGACAATCCACATACCCCCGTATCAGACATTTCCGACTCTCCTATTGTAAAAGTATGGTCATTTAACCATACTATCTTCATCGAAAACGCTCCTGCCGACACCAAATACACAATCATCGACCTCAACGGCCGTGTAATAACAACATCAACAACAAAATCGTCGAAAGAGGAAATCAGAACCGACAAAACTGGCATCTTGCTTGTTATTATTGATAATCAATCGTTTAAGATTATCAATTAACAATTGAAATGTCAACAAAATTAAACCCTGCCTCCAATGTCATACGGCAACGGAGGCGGGGTTTTTTATGTAAAAAACATGAAATAAATTACCCCTTCTTTATAACTTGTAAACTTCTTTTTGGGCTATATCCACTAATTCTCTTTGAATGGCTAATAAAAGAAAATCTTTTACGTCTATCATTCTGCAAGTTTTTTCATACATTCTAAAACTATCTCAGATGAAAACGGCACAGAGTTTTCGCCTTTGACGTTACCGTCAGCAATTACATAATACGAAAAATCATTTTTGCCGATGTTGATGCCGCACTTTTTCTTGTCGTACTGAAACAAAATAGTGCCGTTGGCAGATGGAAAAATCGACCAATTTTCAAGAGCATCGTCTTCGCAACGTTTCAAAACTGATTTAAAATTCTTTACAGCCTGAGAATCTAACGGTAAGGCACCATCACCGTCCCAATCGTATTCATATTCTTGATAATCAGAAAGTTTTTCCAACAATTGTGTATAATAAAATTCATGACTGTTTTTTATGTTTTTTAAAAAACTAAGTGTCCTTGCCATGTATACACTATTGTCGGCAATATCTCCCAACTCGTAAAACAACTGAGAATTAATGTTTGGTGTTTCCATTTTACATCCTTTTTTGCAAAAATACAAAAGTTTTCAAAAAAAACAAAACTAATTATCCCTTATTTATCATCTCCACGCACTCTTTGAGGCTGGCGTACCAGTGAGGAATCAAGAAGCCGAAGGTAGTTTTTATCTTAGTTTTGTCTAAAACGCTGTAAGCCGGACGGTTGGCGGGGGTGGGATACTCGTCGGTGTGGAGCGGCTTGATGCGGCATTTGAGGTTGAACAAATCCATCACCGCCACGGCAAAGTCGTACCACGAGCAGACTCCCTCGTTGGAATAGTGGTAGATGCCTTGAACAGAGTTATTAGGGTCTTTGTCCCATTGATAAATGATTGACATAATGGAAATTGCAAGATCGAAGGCATAAGTGGGAGTGCCAATCTGGTCGAAAACCACGCCGAGTTCCTCCTTGGTTGCACCGAGATTAGCCATGGTCTTTACAAAATTTTTGCCGAACGACGAATAGAGCCAGCAGGTGCGGATAATGATATAGTCGCAACCGCTTGCAATAATATTCTGTTCGCCATGGTATTTGGTTGTGCCGTAGGCAGATACAGGGTGTTCTTTGTCGGTTTCCTTGTATGGGATATGAGCCGAGCCGTCGAACACATAGTCGGTAGACACGTGGATGAACTTTGCACCAAACTCCTTGCAGCACTCCGCCAAAATCTTGGGAGCGGTAGCATTGATAAGCTCTGCCTTCTCAAAATCAGATTCGGCACGGTTGACATCGGTATAGGCGGCGCAGTTGACCACAAAATCGGGACGATTCTCTTTAAAAAATGCGCTAACAGCATCACGGTCGGTGATGTCAAGTTCGGCTACATCGGTAAAAATAAAGTTATATTCCGCAACTGTGCCCGCGTCAACACGGCGCATCTCGTTGCCCAACTGTCCATTGGCTCCTGTTACTAATATTTTCATTGTCAATTATTTTCGTTTAGTTTATAAAAAATATAATCGGTAATAAGATTATTCTCCTCCTTGGTCTGCGGGTCGTTTTTGCAATCCACAGCAAACGAATCTTCGAGGTTTTTCATCTCGAAACCCTTAAAACCAAACGCTTTGAGATAATAATCCACAGCCTTCTGCAGCTGCTTGCGTCCGCGCATGATATTGCCGGCAAGCACATAGTCCTCAGCCTCAGGATTCATCGAAAGCAGTTTTGAAAGGTACTTTTCAGCCTGTTCCGACTTGCCCGACATATAGCAGCACCAGCAAATCGGACGCAAAACCTTGGTATTTTTCGGGTCGAGATACTCCACTTTGAAATAGTATTTGAGCGCGTCCTGATAATTGTCCAACTCCAAATGGCAACGTCCTATGGCAGTGGCGATTGAAAGGTTGTCGGCATCTACAGCCTCGGCTTTCTGGTAATATTCGAGAGCCTTAGCCGGATTTTTGAGCTTGCGGTAGCACCAGCCGATTTTTTTGAGATTCCAAAGTTGCGAAGAATCAAACAGTTGAGCACGGAGATAATTGTCGAGAGCCAGCTGGATGTCGCCGTTTTTCTGTGCGCAGTAGCCCATTTTCTGGAACACCTCGAAATTTGGGTTTTCAATGGAGATTTTTTCAAAAATTCCGTATGCCTGCGTGTAGTTTTCGTTGGCAAAGAAAAATTCAGCTATCTTCCTCATTTCGCCAGCGTTATGGAACGCCGCGCCGTAAAGCATATTAGCCGAAGGGTCGAACTCTTTTTCAAAAAGTTCGGGAAAATCCTCCTTGGCTTTGTTGAGCTTGAAAAACCTGTAAAGATCTTGTATATACTGAGTTACAACCTTGTAGCTATACTCGGGCTTGTGCAGGAGTGCGTCTTCGTCGGAAATCTCCTTCATCTGGTCAACCTCCGACACCAGAGTCCTGCCCAAAAGTTCAATCTGATCTTTTGGCATCGAACTGATACTGAAACACATAGAGTATTTATCGGAATTGCACATAAACTGTGTGCGCTCCAATCCTACAACAAAACGCTTCATCTTAAAACTGGCTTCCTGCTGAGTGGTAAGTTTCGAAATTTCAGTGTTTTGACGGTAAAACGGCACAAACCAGTTGCTAATGGTCTTAAAAAAGTCGAAATTCTTAAGCATCGCAAAGGAGTTCAAAAACACATCAGTTCCCTCGAACTGCATTTTCGAAATTTCGGCGAGCTTGTCCATCAGGTCGGGATACTGGCTGAAATAGTCGCCCCAGTCGGGATTCTTATCCTCGAAAACCTTGTCGTCGCTGTTGCGCGAGTCGGCTTTCATCTTGTCCCTGATGCCTGGCATCATCTTTGTTACCTCGGGAATAATCTCGTTCTTGATTTTCTGAGCTATCTTGTCGGTGTTTATCGAACGGATAATCTGGATAATAATGGTTTCGTAACGCTCGGTAAACTTCTTGTCAGCTTTGAGCGAGTCCAAAATTTCAGACACCTCTTTGTAAAGTGCCAGACGGTTGTTGTACACTGAGAAAACCACGAACAGCCCTACCAACGCCCTCTGCCAAATCTGCTCCTGATTGGTCTGATAGCATCGGTAGAGGAGTTTCAGCTTAGCCACATCGAAAAAGAGTAGCAAGCTGATAGTTAATGCACTAATAATTAACGACTTGGCATACCAAGCGTTCTTCTCTCCGCTAACAAAAGATTCCACTTCGTCGGAAAATTCGCCGGTAGCATTTTCGTTGGCAACAATGTAATGAAACCACTGCTCGAGATTGTCCTTGGATGGTTTTTCGTCGGGTTTGCATCCTTTGCCTGCAAACACAGGTGTGGAGGTATATTTTTTCAAGAAACGGTTTTTATAAGAATCTGCCATCATGAGCAGCGAAATCTGGAGCTGACGGAGAATGGAGTTGCGGTTAGGGTCGTCGGCACCCTGCAAAGTGTAACTCAACATAAGGTGATATGTCTGCTCCACCATCTCGATGTCGCTGTTTTGCGACGAAAGTCCGCATTGTTCGGCAAGCTGTTTTATCAAAGCTACTGCATTGAAAATCTTTTGGTTAAGAATATGCGAAACAGCCTGTCCGTGTATTGTAAAAATCTCAAATTTGTTCATCGGTTGCAAAAAGTTTTTTTCAAGGGCAAATATATAAAATATTGGCGAAACTCAATCTAACAAAAAAAATTACTTTTTATGTATTTTTTTTCAAAAAAAGTATTGCAATTATCAATAATTGCGTACTTTTGTTAAATCAAATTTTCAAACAATTATGGCAACAGAAACAACAACAACAAGTACAACAGGCAAAAGCACGTCAAAAATCTGGGTATGGATTTTGGCTATTGCCCTCCTAATTCTTGCAGGTCTGTTTATCTGGGACAAAATCAGGAGCAACAAAAAATACAAACAGCTGGAAACCCAGAATCAGCAGACTGCGGAAGAATTCACCAAATTTAAAACCCAAAACGAGTCGATGGAAGCCAATTACGCCGACTTGCAAAAACGCTATAATGCGCTAAACAGTCAGGTGGGTGGTCTGAAAGATTCTTCGTTAACCAAACAGGCCGAAATCGAAAAAATGCGTCAACAGCTTGCTCGTCAGGACTCTTTAGTTCAGGTAATCAACAAGTTGGTAACTGGCGCGATGAACGGTTTCAAAACCGACGAGCTAAAGGTTCAAATCCGCGACGGCAAAGTTTACGTTACCATGCTCGACAAGCTGCTATTCAAATCTGGCAGCGCGGAGGTGGAAGCCAAAGGTCAGAACGCCATCAAAAAACTTTCGAAGGTACTGATCAACAATCCCGACATAGGCATCATGGTGGAAGGACACACCGACAACCTGCCTATCAAGACAGCGCAGTACAAAGACAACTGGGATCTAAGCGCAGCGCGAGCCACCAACATCGTCAGACTTCTCAGCGCGGACGGTCTGCCCCAAAAACGCCTTACAGCATCGGGTCGTGGCGAATTTGCTCCCGTAGCAAGCAACAACACCGAAGCAGGACGCGCTATGAACCGCCGCACAGAAATTATCCTGACACCCAACCTCGACGAGATTTACAAACTCACCACAAGATAACGGATATTTTGTATATTTGACATAGATATTTGTATCTCCGCACATTCCAAAAGGTGTGCGGATTTTTTTTGCGGCTACATCACCTCGAACACACGGGTAACAGAGTGGCCGTGGCTGTCTACAATGGTGAGATTGTGCGAACCTTTGTCCGCATAAACCGCAAGCTTATGAATGTCGGACGTTTTGCCCAGATACTCGCCGTCTAAGTGCCAGTAGAGAGTCTCTCCTGAATTTCGGCACGAAACTTCCACAACCATTTTTTCGTAAGTTCCATCCAAACCCTTGGGAATAAACACTTTGGCGTAGTTATCTGGATAAACAATCTGAAAAGGCATGTGTGTGTCGCTTCCCGAATGCTGGAGGCAGTCACTACGCATGGGCGGAAGTATCTTATAATCAGAGTTTTTTTTGCTATAATAATACTCCATGGCGGGCGGAAGGACAAACCATTTTTTGTGGACAATCGACGACGGACTTTCGCAGTCGGCAGTAACGCGGAATTTGCCGGAAGCGTCGAGATGCTCCAGATGGCAATAGGGACAGGTGGCAAAATCTGCGCAATTGTTCGGAACAAGACGCTCCTCAACAAACTCACAGTTCTCGCCAGCTATGTAACCACTTTTAACACAGATTTTTGCAGACACCATTTCGTCCAACGGCTGCGGAAACGCTCCCGGACTTTTGGGCAAAAGCTTGATAATGTCGAAAAGCAACGGCGCGGAAGATTGAATTCCCACAATTCCCGGACGACCTTCGCCGTCAGCATTGCCCGTCCATACACCCACAACATACTGGGTGGTGGTGCCAATAGCCCAAGCGTCTCTGAATCCGAAACTTGTGCCAGTTTTCCATGCCACGGTCTGATTAGATTCAAAAAAATCGGAGCCAACCTCGTTGTCGGGTTTTTCCACCTTGGTTAACGCATTGAGAGTAAACCATATAGCAGATACCGACATAAAGTTTTCGTTGCGGAGGTCGGCGGTGACAGGATTGCGTTTGCGCGAATTATCATAAAGAAGGTTTGGCGCGTGCCAATCGGCTGTGTTATAATGGTTTTGATTGTCTAAATAACCAAAAAGCGAGCGCGTCATGGAGGCGTAAGCTCCGCACAAATCCCAAAGGGTGGCCTCGCAACCACCAAGAATCAACGAAAGTCCGTAATAGTCAGAACTTTGATTAATTGTGGTAAGGCCGCATTTTTTGAGAAAAGGGATAAATTTTTCACCGCCGTAGGTCTGTAGCATCTTCACCGCCGGAACATTCAACGAGCGAGCCAAAGCGCGGTCGGCCGGAACTGCACCGTCGTAAGTAAGTCGGTAATTCTTAGGCATATAGCCCGAAATCTGCGTAGGAATATCAGGCACTAAGGTATTGGGCAGAATCTGTCCATCGGTGAGCATTGCGGCATACAAAAATGGTTTCAATATGCTGCCCGTACTCCGTGGAGCCACGATGCAATCCACATAGTTGCCGTTTTCGATGTCGCCGCCTCCAAAATTCTCCGAATTAGCCACGTAAGCAAGAACGTCGCCTGTTTTAACATCGAGCACGAGAGCCGCGCCGTTGTTGATGCCCTGCCCCGAAAGCTGTTTTACATGACGGTTAAGCACATCGTTAACTCGCTTTTGCAACGTATAGTCGATAGTGGTGCGCACCATACCGCCTTTGGTCTGCATGGCAAAACGGTCTAACAGCTGAGGCGAAAGGTTTTCGTATGGCATCGGTGCGCTTACAATCGGTTCGTCTTTTGCCAAATTGCAAGTTTCCGCATCAATCACACCTTTATTATATAGCTTATCCAAAAGCGCATTCCTTTTTTGCAAAAGCAGATGACGGTTTTTAGACATGTGGATCAGCGACGGACTGTTAGGAAGCACGGCGAGCATGGCAGACTCCGCCCACGAAAGATTGTCCGCCGTCCGTCCGAAATATCTTATTGCCGCAGTTTCCAACCCGACAGTATTTCCACCAAAAGGTGCGTGCGCTGCATAAAGGGCAAGAATCTCTTTTTTTGAAAGCCGCATCTCAAGGCGCACGGCGAGAATGATTTCAACAAATTTTTCAAAAAAAGTGCGGTCCTCCCTGCGCCAAAGCCGTACTGTCTGCATTGTTAGGGTACTTGCACCACTAACAACTCTCATATTTTTAATATCATCGTAGGCAGCCCGCAAAAGCGCAAGTACATCAACCCCGAAATGGCTATAAAACCTTGAATCCTCGAAACATACTATGCAGCGTTCAAACTTGTAAGGAACGGAGTCGGCCGGAGGAAAACGCCATTGCCCGTCGGAGGCTATATGCGCAGAGAGAATTTTTCCGCTGCTGTCGCACACCACGGTAGAATATGGCAGGTTGAAAGGATTTTTAGGGCAGGTTAACACCCAAACAATCAAAACCACAACCAACGCCAAAGCCGAAAACGCAACGATATGTTTCCGCTTATTATTCACAATTAATTGAATATCACAGTCTTGTTTTTAAAAGATAGAATTTTGCGTTCAATATGCTTCTGAACGGCTACCGAAAGGACGATTTTTTCCAAATCCTTGCCTTTGTTAATAAGATCCTGAATGGTATCCTTGTGGGTGATGCGCGTAACGTCCTGCTCGATGATGGGGCCAGCGTCCAAATCCTGCGTTACATAGTGGCTGGTGGCACCGATAAGTTTCACACCACGTGCGTAGGCTGCGTGATAAGGTTTTGCGCCCACAAAAGCGGGCAGGAACGAGTGGTGGATATTGATAATCTTGTTGGGATAGGCAGCTATCATGTCGGGCGAGATAATCTGCATATAACGCGCCAAGACAATGAAATCTATATCGTTGTCTTTCAAAAGCTGCATCTCCTTAGGTTCGAGTTCGTCCTTGTTTTCCTTGGTGATTGGAAACACGTGGTAAGGTATTCCGAAACGGTCGGCGGCAGGTTTCAAGTCTGGATGATTGCTGATTATCAGCGGAATATCCACATTCCATTCGCCAGCAGTGTAACGAGCCAACATATCGTAGAGGCAGTGCGACATTTTGGAAACAAAAATCGCCATCCGCGGTTTCTTGTCGGAAAAATAGAGACGGAACTCCATATTGTGCTTTTGGGCGTAAAGCGTTGTAAAATAGTCCTGTATCTTGTCGGTAGGAATCAGGAACTTTTGCAAATCCCACTCCATGCGCATAAAAAATATTCCTTCGGTATGGTCAACATACTGATCGAGGTAGACGATGTTGCCATTGTTGACTGTTACAAAATTGGTAAGTTCTGCTATAAGTCCCGGCTTGTCGGGGCAGTGCAGCAAAAGAATAGCTGTATTCATCTCTCTATACTAATTTATTGTGTTTTAAATAATCTTCAAAATATGCAATTGTCTTGGCGAGACCCTGCTCGAGGTTAACCTTCGGACTCCAGCCGAGCTTTTCCTTAGCGAGCGAAATGTCGGGACGGCGTTTCACTGGGTCGTCGCTCGGCAGGGGTTTGTACTCAATAGTAGAACGCGAGCCGGTCATGGAGATTACTTTCTCAGCCAACTGCCTGATAGTAAACTCACAAGGATTGCCGATATTAACCGGGCCAAGAAAATCGTCGGCAGTATCCATCATCTTGGTCATACCTTCCACAAGGTCGTCAACATATTGGAAACTGCGGGTCTGCTCGCCGCTGCCGTATATGGTAATAGGCTGATTGGTAAGTGCCTGGACTATGAAATTAGAAACCACCCTGCCGTCGTTGGGCATCATGCGCGGACCGTAAGTGTTAAAAATACGTATAATCTTGATTTTCACATTATTCTGATTGTGATAGCTCATAAAGAGAGTTTCGGCTAGGCGTTTACCCTCGTCGTAGCACGCCCTCTCTCCTATCGGATTTACGTTTCCCCAGTAAGATTCTACCTGAGGATGCACAGATGGATCGCCGTAAACCTCGCTTGTAGACGCTTGCAATATCTTCACATTCAAACGTTTGGCAAGTCCGAGCATATTAATTGCGCCCATCACAGAGGTCTTAACGGTCTTGATGGCATTGTACTGGTAATGGATAGGCGACGCGGGACACGCAAGATTGTATATCTCATCCACTTCCGCCTTGAAAGGGTCAATAACGTCGTGCCTTACAAACTCAAAAAAACTGTCGCCGATGAGATGGAGGATATTCTGCTTGCTTCCTGTAAAAAAATTGTCCAAACAGATAACATCGCATCCGTCGTGGAGCAAACGTTCGCACAAATGACTGCCGATAAAGCCGGCACCACCCGTCACCAATACTCTTTTCATAACCTAAAACATTATAAATCAATATATTAAAAATCATTAAGCGGATTACCGCCCATCAAATTAAGTTTGGCAAAATTATTAAAATAAATTCTATCCGTAAACACCGTCAGACAAAAACCGGTTAAACCAACAAAAAATTTAGAAAAAAATAACAAGAAAAAACAAAATTAAGTTGCTAAATGAAAAATAAATACTACTTTTGCAGCCGGTAATTCCGATTACCTCTATAAATCCGGTAATTCCGATTACCTCTATAAATAAAGTCTAACAAATAAGTTAAAATTACAAATTTATCAATGACACCCAAAAAAAACAATCAAGATTTCGCAAACGAAATCGAAAATGACGACCTAAAACAGGTAAAGCAGGCAGAATCCGAAGCACAGGAATTTGCCGAAGAAGAAGTAATTGTAAAACCCAAAAGCAGTTACAAGAACAATGCATCCACAATGGATTTCGATTGGGACAGCATCTCTAACAAAGGAACGGGCTACACACCCGAAAAACGCAAAGAACTTGAAGCAGAATATGACAAGACATTATCGTCAATCACAGAGAATCAAGTAATTGACGGAACAGTTATCGCTATCACCAACCGCGAAGTAGTTATCAACATCGGCTACAAATCTGAAGGCATCGTAAGCATGAACGAATTCAGATACAACCCCGACCTCAAAATTGGCGACAAAGTAGAAGTTTATGTTGAAAATCAGGAAGACAAGAGCGGACAGCTCGTTCTCTCGCACAAGAAAGCCCGTGCGCTCCGCAGCTGGGACCGCGTAAACGAAGCCCTCAACAACGACGAAATTATCAAAGGTTACATCAAATGCCGTACAAAAGGCGGCATGATTGTAGACGTATTCGGCATCGAGGCATTCCTCCCCGGCTCGCAAATCGATGTTAAACCCATCCGCGACTACGACATCTACGTTGGTAAGACTATGGAATTCAAAGTGGTTAAAATCAACCACGAGTTCAAAAACGTTGTTGTTTCGCACAAAGCACTCATCGAGGCCGAACTCGAACAGCAGAAGAAAGAAATCATCGGCAAACTCGAAAAAGGCCAGATCCTCGAAGGTACTGTCAAGAACATCACCACTTACGGCGTATTTATCGACCTTGGCGGCGTAGACGGACTTATCCACATCACCGACCTCTCTTGGGGACGTGTTTCGCATCCAGAAGAAATCGTTCACTTGGATCAGAAGCTCAACGTTGTTATCCTCGACTTCGACGACGACAAGAAACGTATCGCACTCGGCCTCAAACAGCTCACTCCTCATCCGTGGGATTCTTTGGACCCTAACCTCAAAGTTGGCGACAAGGTTAAAGGCAAAGTTGTGGTTATCGCTGATTACGGTGCATTTGTTGAAATCGCTCCCGGCGTTGAAGGTCTTATCCACGTTTCAGAAATGTCGTGGAGCCAGCACCTCCGCTCAGCTCAGGAATTCCTCAAAGTGGGCGAAGAAATCGAAGCTGTTATCCTCACACTCGACCGCGAAGAGCGCAAGATGTCGCTCGGCATCAAACAGCTCAAACCCGATCCATGGGCATCTATCGAAGAAAAATACAAAGTTGGCAGCCAGCACACAGCCAAGGTTCGCAACTTCACCAACTTCGGTGTATTTGTTGAAATCGAAGAAGGCGTTGACGGATTGATCCACATCTCCGACCTCTCTTGGACAAAGAAAATCAAACATCCCGCTGAGTTTACCAACATCGGCGACGACATCGAAGTAGTAGTACTCGACATCGACAAAGAGAACCGTCGTCTCAGCCTCGGACACAAACAGTTAGAAGAGAATCCCTGGGATACTTTCGAGACAATTTTCTACGTAGACAGCATCCACGAAGGCACAATCATGAACATCTTCGACAAGGGCGCAATCATCGCATTGCCCTACGGCGTAGAAGGTTTCGCCACCATCCGTCACCTCGCAAAAGAAGACGGCTCGGCCTGCAAAGTTGACGAGAAACTTCCCTTCAAAGTTATCGAATTCTCCAAAGCTGCTAAGCGCATCATTCTTTCGCACACCAAAGTTTGGGAAGACGCTAAGAAACCCGCCGCCGCACCCGAGAAAAAGAAAAAAGAAGACAAGAAACCTCTCAACACCGGCCTCGAAGTTACCACTATCGGCGACGTTGCAGCAGACCTTCTTCAGTTGAAAAACCAGATGGAGCAGAAAGGTAACACCGAATCTGCCGAATAATTAACTGCCTGACGGCTTTGTTTAATACTAATATAATAAGACTCAATTATGGACGAAAAAAAGTTTGAAGTAACCAAATTCGACAAGTACACAGTAATAAGCATATTGGTTGAAAAATTGGACACCCACATTGCACCAGCGGTAAAATCGGAATTGGTGTTGATTGCCGGAAACGGTGAAAAAAACATCATTATCGACTTACAGAAAGCGCGTTACTGCGATAGTTCAGGGTTGAGCGCGATATTGGTAGCCAACAGACTCTGCAAAAATGCCAACGGAATATTCGTCCTCACTGGCTTGCAACCCGCCGTTGACAGATTGATTTCGATTTCTCAGCTCGACACAGTGCTCAAAATAACTGAAAACGTTGAGAAAGCTGTTGAGGTTATCAACAAAGAAAGCATGAAAAAAGAGTAAGTCTTTTTAAACCGTAATACAAACGAGAATAAAGCCGCAGATTGTTGTAATCTGCGGCTTTTGTTTTTACTTTAAAACTTATGAATATGGAAATATGAAAAAAAAATCCGTAAGTAACAATAATCAGGCTACTACAACCTGTCCTCCAAGATTGCCTTAGCCTTTTCGGGGGTAACGATGCCGTGTTCGCCGAGCTCCGCGTCACGCGATTTAAAACGGTTGTATATCTCGTCTACAATGTCCTTACCGATGTTGTAGTCGCTTAGACGTGTCTTGATGCCGAGCGATTGGAAAAATTTCTCGGTGGCTTCTATTGCCTTGTCGATAATATCGTCGTCGCTGCCCGAGGTGATGCCCCAGACGTTTTTAGCAAACATCAATAGTTTAGCCTTTTTCTCGTTGCGCATTACACGCATTGTGCCTGGAAGAACAATCGAAAGCGTTACGCCGTGGTCTAATCCGCAAAGCGCGGTAAGCTCGTGCCCAATCATGTGAGTAGACCAGTCCTGATTTACGCCCGGACAAATAAAGAAGTTGAGAGCGCAAGTGGCAGCCCACATATAGTTGGCGCAGGCGTTGTAAGGCGGATTGTCTACCAGCACCTTGGGAGCGGTTTCGATAATTGTTTTGAAAACACCCTCTGCCCAGCGGTCTTGAATTGGAGTGTCGATGTCGTCGGTGAGATATTGCTCGATAACATGTATAAAGCTATCTGCCAAACCATTAGCCTTCTGGCGTTTGGGAATTGAGTAAACTACCTCGGGGTCGAGAATCGAAAAAGCAGGATAAACCTTCGGGCTGCCAAAAGCAAATTTTTCTTTGGTGGTGCGGCGCGAAATCACAGCATTGCAGTTCATTTCACTACCTGTAGCAGGCATTGTAAGAACCGTAGCAATCGGCAAAGCCTCTTCAAAATCAGCACCTTTGGCAAGAATATCCCACGGGTCGCCTTTAAACTCTACTGCCGCAGCAATAAGTTTTGTGCCGTCGATAACCGAGCCACCGCCCACAGCAAGAAGGAAACCTACACCCTCTTCGCGGCAGATTTTTACAGCCTTCATCAAAGTGTCGAAATCGGGATTGGGCTCGATACCGCCAAATTCAATAATCGAAAAGCCTTCGAGAGCCTTTTTTACTTGGTCGTAAACTCCGTTTTTCTTGATAGAGCCACCACCGTAGGTCATCATAATTTTTTCGCCCTTATAAAGGTTGTTAGGCAGCTCAGCGATAGAGCCTTTGCCAAAAATCACCTTCACGGGATTCTGAAATACGAAATTGTTCATTTTTAATGTGTCTTTTTAATATTAAGTTTTCGGTTTAAAGATACGGATTATTTTTTAATGGCAATACAAAAATTGAAGATAATTGTGGGGATTATCAAAACCTTTAAAAATACATCATCAACGCAAAACGCAATAACGTGTGTCACTGCCATTATGTCACGCTGTCAATAAAGAGATTTCGGCTTTTGGAACGGTAAACGGCAATAGGAACAACAAAGATGGTTTTTGGGTTTATTTCTCGCCGTCAATGAGAGATACAATAAAGCCATGTCTATATTCGTGCGGATATTACAAGTTGATGATACACTCGCATATCAATATCATTTCTATTATGATTTTGAAGGATGTATGGACAGTGGCGCTTATTATTTTTGATTCTGTGGCTGTAAAAACATCACAAATAATTAATTTGCAAGAGGGTTTCGATACCAAAATTATTGTTTCTACTCATACAGAAATAGTTCAATACATATTGATAGCATTGGCTGTGATTGGGTTGGGTGTGTCAATAGGATATTATGGTGAAAAAAAATTTTTTCTTTCACCATAAATATTATACCTTTATACAAAATTTGTAATACACTATTTTAAAAGGTAATAAATTGAGTATTAATATATTAGGAATAGAATCATCGTGTGATGATACCTCCGCTGCTATAGTTAGCGAAGGTGTTTTGCTATCGAATGTAATTGCAAGTCAAGCAGTACACTGTGCTTACGGCGGTGTTGTTCCCGAATTGGCATCGCGTGCTCATCAGCAAAACATAATTCCCGTGGTGGATCAAGCCATCAAGCAAGCGGGAATCACCAAAAGCCAAATTAGTGCAGTGGCGTTTACACGAGGTCCTGGTTTGCTCGGCTCGCTGCTTGTAGGAACATCGTTTGCCAAAGGTTTTGCACTTTCGGCAGACATTCCGTTGATTGAGGTAAACCACCTTCAAGGGCATGTGCTATCGCAGTTTGTACACGAAAAAGACAAACCCGAAAACCATCCCGGCTTTCCGTTTCTCACGCTTTTGGTATCGGGCGGGCATACGCAGATCATACTCGTCAAAGATTATTTCGACATGGAAATAATCGGCACCACTATCGACGACGCTGCCGGCGAGGCGTTTGACAAATGCGCCAAAGTAATGGCGTTGGGCTATCCGGGAGGCCCAATTATCGACCGTTACGCTCAGGATGGCGACCCCGAACGTTTTCATTTTGCCAAACCCAATATCGAAGGGTTGAACTTCAGTTTCAGCGGACTAAAGACTTCGTTCCTCTACACACTCCGCGACAAGATTAAAGACGACCCCAACTTTATCGACAACAATATCAATGATATATGCGCATCGCTGCAGTTTACCATCACATCTATATTAATAGAAAAACTTGTGGCGGCAGTAGAGCAAACCGGCATCAACCGCATCACTATTGGCGGCGGTGTGGCAGCAAACTCAGAACTCCGCCAAGTGCTTAAATTCGAGGCTAAACGCTACGGATGGAAAGTTTACATTCCCGAACGGAAATACACCACCGACAACGCAGCCATGATAGCTGGCGCGGGTTACTACAAATTTCTTAAAAAAGAATTCGTTGGCATGGACATAGCTCCCGATGCACGACTTAAATTTTAGTTATGGAACAGCAACAGCAGGTATCGGCAATCAGGCAGAAATTGTTCTCGCTCTTTAGCGAGGCAACCCGCGACAAAGGTTTTCCAAAATATTTTAACTATTTTATTATGACATTGATACTTATCAATGTTGTAACCATGATTTTGGAAACTGTCAAAACTGTTTACGAGCCATACATGATTTATTTTCACTCATTCGAGATACTTGTTATTGCCGTGTTTACAATCGAATACATACTGCGCCTGCTCACTGCCGACTTGGCCTATCCATGCGGCAACAGAATCAAAAGCATATTAAAATACATGTTCTCGTTTTACGGACTTATCGACCTGCTTGCCATTCTGCCGTTCTATATGCCTTTTACCAATTTAGACCTAAGAATCGTTACGACATTGCGCTTATTAAGATTTTTAAGACTCTTTAAGATAACGCGTTACAACAATTCGCTGGAACTTATAAAATCGGTCATGTCAGAAAAACGCTCAGAACTTGGCGTAACCTGCTTTGTGATTATTATCGTTATGATAATAGCTTCGTTTTTAATGTTTTACGCCGAAAACAAGGCACAGCCAGACCATTTTCCAAACGTGCTTTCGTGCATTTGGTGGTCGATAGTTACTCTTACCACAGTGGGCTACGGCGATGTATTTCCGGTAACCGGCATGGGAAGGCTTATCGGCGGAATAATTGCTTTTCTTGGCATAGGTCTTGTGGCATTGCCAACGGGTATTATCAGCGCAGGTTTTTTAGAGAAACTCAACCACAAGAACAGGGAAAAAGAGCATCCTTCGAAATCCGAAGGGGATAACGACACAATAGGAACACACTCACATAACGATCATCAAAAATACTGTCCCTACTGCGGACACAAATTAACAGAATAGCTTATGTCTGCCTCATCCACCTACCTAACGGAAAAAACGCCGGCCGAAACAGTACTGCACCGCAAGGCATTCTCGGAGGAAGATACCGACGAAATGTTTGAGCGTATGCTTGCGAGCAGCCTCTATTTCCCCAAAGAAAGCGACAAGGAACTTGTGCGCAAGGCATACGACGTGGCCAAGAGGGTGCATCACGGACAAAAACGCACCACCGGCGACAGCTTTATCTATCACCTCTTCGACGTGATGAGCATAGTGGTGCAGGACATCGGATTAGACTCAACTGGAGCCGCCGGTGCATTGCTGCACGAAATCACTATACATACTGAGCTGAAAATCGAGGACATACGGCAGATGTTCGGACCTCAGCTCGCCAACATCGTAGATTCCCTGGCAAGAATCAAGGGTACTTCGGAATATTTTAAAGACTCCGAACCAGAGGTGTACAAAAAAATAATACTCGGCCTTACCAACGACCTCAGAATCATACTCATAAAACTGGCCGACCGTCTGTCAAACCTGCGGACATTGGAAATAAAACCAAAAGACACCCAGTACCAAGTGGCTTACGAAACATCACAGATTTACGTAACCCTCGCCCACAGGTTAGGCCTCAACAAAATTAAAACCGAGCTGGAAAACCTCTCGTTCAAGTTTCTAAACCGAAAAGCTTACGACGAGATACTGTCAAAACTGCAGCTCACCGAAAGCGAGCGCAAAAAATTTATCAACAAGTTTACTCTGCCCATTATAGCAAAACTGTCGAAAAACAACATCAAGTTCGACCTCAAAGGACGCCCAAAAAGCATCTACTCCATATATCAGAAGATGCAGAAGAAAAAAGTTACGTTCGATGAAGTTTACGACAAGTTCGCTATACGCATAATTTTCACCCCAAATAATCCCGAGCGAGAAAAAGAGGAGTGCCTCTACATTGTAAAAATCATCAGCGAGGATTTCTACGTACATCCCGAGCGCACCCGCGACTGGATTACCATGCCAAAAGAAAACGGCTACGAGGCATACCACCTCACTGTCTACGACGATAAGAACAAGGTGTGGGTTGAAATCCAAATCCGCAGCCAGCGCATGGACGAAATAGCAGAATACGGTTTTGCAGCGCACTGGAAATACAAGGGAATCTCTGACAAGCGCAAAGACTTTGACGACAAGCTCAAAGCCCTGAAACAGAAACTCGAATCCCCAAATTCGGTAGAGTTCAACTTTTCGGAAGATTTCAAGTTCCTCACATCAGACGACATATCGGTGTACTCGCAAGACGGCACTATAACCACCCTGCCGCAAGGCGCAACAGTGCTCGACTACGCATATTATGCCGACCCCGAAAAAGCAAGCTCGTGCATTGGCGCAAAAGTAAACCACAAGATGGTAACCATAGGCACAAGGCTTCAGAACGGCGACCTCGTGGAAACCGTTACGTCGAACCGCACCAAACCAAAACCCGAATGGCTGTCAATTGTCCACACCGACAAGGCAGTGGAGATACTCAAAGAGCAGCTGCACGACTTCTTAAAGGTGGAAATTGCCGAAGGTCAGCGACTGCTGCACAACCTAATACGCAAATATCGGATTATCAACGAAATAGAAGTAACTAACAAGCTTATACAGATATTTTCGTGCCTTACCAAGACCGACTTGCTCACAAGGATTTCAAACCAGAAAATCACGCCCGAAGAGTTGGAACAGCAAATCAAGAAATTTGCAACCAGCACATTTGTAAGGTTCTGGAAACTTCAGCTCGGAGTAACAAACGAAACGCAGAGATCCGACTCTGACGTATCGAAATACATCATCGGCGAAGACCTCGAAAACAACTACGAACTTGCCGACTGCTGCAACCCGATTCCGGGCGACGATGCCGTGGGACTTATCGACCGTGAAAAACACACCGTATTTATCCACAAGCAAAAATGCCTCTACGCAGTGTCGAAAATCAGAGAAAATCCGAGCCTGCTTATCCCTGTATCGTGGCGGACCCACAGAGAGCTGTCTGGCACTGCCAAAATCTCGTTCGAGGGCGTAGACCAGAAGGGCATAGCACAAAAAATTATAATGACCATATCGCAAGAGGTGGAACTCAATCTTAAGACTATTCACATAGAAAGCGACGACACAAGTTTCTCTGGCTGGATTGAGGTTTATGTACGCACACAGACACATCTCGACAAATTGGTTAAAAAATTATCAGAAATCGATGGTATACTAAGTTTAAATGCACAACAATAAATAAAAAACATGAACTACAAACAATGCGACCAATGCAAACTTAAAGAGCTGCTTTGCCGAGGTCTGTCGGAAAGCGATGTCAACTCGCTCATCAGCCAGACAAAGCTGCACCGATACCAGAAAGGCGACATAATATTACAGCAAGGCTTTAAATGCAACGACCTTGTGTACCTGTCTTCTGGTATCGTCAAATTCGTACTCGAAGACAACGAACGTGAATTTATTGTGGCTATCGACAAGGCTCAGACACTTCTCGGTCTCGCCAACATTCTCAACGAAGATGTCAACTACTTTACCATAAGGGCGGTGACCGACTGCACAGGCTGCGCTATCAACCTTTCGAGATTCAAGCTCCTGATGCTCAACAACCGCAACTTCATGTTCGACATTATGGGACTTTCCACGCAGATGTTCCGTGGAGCTATCAACAACTTTATCAGCATAGCCCGCAAGCAGAGCAACGGACGAATAGCCGACATACTCCTCTACCTAAGCGAAAAAATATACGAATCGCACACGTTCACCCTTACGTTCTCAAGGCAGGAACTCGCCAATTTCGCAGGATGCAGCAAAGAACAGATAATCCACACTCTCAGAAACTTCGCTTCCGACAAAATAATATCCATCAGCGGCAAGAAAGTGGAAATTACCGACTACAACCGCCTGAAAACTATAAGCAGGATAGGTTAAGAAATTGCAATATTTTTAAACATTTTTAGTAATATTGTTTACAATTAAAAAAATAATTCGTATATTGTGCCAAAAATTCAATACAATATTACTATGAAAGTTAAAATAGAATACAAGGATCAGCAAAAAAACGGCAAAGAGGATTTGCTGCAGATGAAACAATTTATCGAAAGGAAAAATATTACAGGTCTTAAAAAGGTAGAAATCAGTACATTACGACCAAAAAAGGGAGAAATGGGACCCGGCATCGGCACCACGCTCGTAGGCTTGCTTGGAGCCGCCACTAATCCGCTCACCACACTCTGCTCCGCCATTGTAGAATGGGTTCACCTTCACCGCAGCGATGTAAAACTAAGGCTCGACAACGGCGAAGAACTTGTAATATCAGCCAACCTGCGCCGTTCACAGAAGGCTATCAACCAAATAGTTGAGACTTTCGTAAACAAGGCTTTGGAACTACGTCAGAAAAGTCCAGCCACAGAAAAAAAACAAGCGCCCTGTCCTCCTCCCCCGCTGCCAGCGCCCCCGCCGCCAGCCCACAAGCCCGAGGAAACAAGACAATAAAGGCATTACCCTTCAGAGCCGCACACGTTGCGGCTCTGTTGCTATTACAGGCGGTTCTCCTCGTTTTTGCGGAGGTTTCTGCGCCACAAAAACATCAGCACGCACAACGCGCTGCCGATATACATTGCCGTTCCTTCTTCAAAACAGAATTTCACAGTACGTATCACGGCTATAATCAGGCACATAACAGCCATGCACAGCCACAAAACCTCCATCGGGTTACGCTTTTGTTTCTTTTCCATCACTGTACGTTTGTGCTGTCGGTAACAATACTCTGGGTAACATTAAGTTCCTGATACTCGTTTTGGAGCTGCACCACGCCGTTGACATCGAGAAACTTGTAGTTTTTGAAAGTGAGGTCGCTCTCAAAGCCGCTTTTGCCGTCGATAGCGAAACCGTCGCCTGGCTGCACCACCGAAACGCGCTTTACCGAAAAAATCTTCTGCTTGTTTTCGTCGCAGAACAGCTGCTCGGTTTTGAGAGTAGTGCCGTCGTCGTTGGTTACCACCACGTTGCGGCGGGCTTCGTAGAGGCGTTTTTTCTTATAATAGATGGCATAATCGGCCACAAGCCTCGACTTCTGGTTCATCTCCTCATCGAAAAAAATCACGTCCACGCCTTTGGGAAACTCCATGTACGATGCCAAGTCGCCCTGTTCGTAGTCGTCGGCCTGAGGAGCGGTAACGGTAACTTTCATCTTGTGCGACGAATAATACTTCAGGTCGAGATTGTCAACCGACTGCTGCGGAAAAGTAGCGTCCACGTTGTAGTTGTTGAGCTGTTCCATCTTCGACGAACAAGCCGAAACCACTAACATCACCGCCGGAAACAACAATAATTTATAATTCATAATTCTATTTAAAAATGTAGAGACGCGCCATGGCACGTCTCTACAAAACATATTAATAAAATAATAATGACGACATTAGAATCTTGCAGTGGTAGATTCACCAATCCATCCACCGATAGTAACCGTAGCACCGGCTGTTACAGAGTGCATAAAAGCCTCTTCTTTGTTGGGGCACTGACCTTTGTAACTGTTGATAAGCTTGTTGGCATCAGCCGAAACGCTCGGGTCTACGGCTTTTGCACGGTTGAGCTTGTCGATTACCAACCAGTAGGTTTGTGATTTTTCAAAAGCATCTTCGCCAACGGGGCTTGCAGCGTACATCATAGCTATAAGGATGTAGGGCTGTCCGTAGTTGGCCTTAAGATCGAGAGCCTTGTTGCAGTATGAGCGAGCCGAGGCGTACTGTTTCTGCTTGAAAAGGTCTACCGCGATAGAGTAGTTGTAGTTAGCCTTCATAGAGTCGGTTGTAGCAAATTCGATAGCCTTTTTGTAGTTGTCGATAGCTTCGTCGTAACGGCCCTTTTTGTCGAGCATACGGCCAAGGCTGCGGCAAGCGAGTTCTGACGGCTCTTTTGCGGTAAGTTTGATAGTAGCATCTTCGTAGAGTTTGAGGTCGGTGCAACCCTTTTTGTCGAGAATGTTAACAATCTTGCGGAGAAGGTCGATGTCTTCGGGATTCTGTTTGAAACGGGGCTCGAAAGCCTGGTTGAGGGTTTCGCACTGAGCGGCTGTGCTGTTGGAGAATAGCTGGTCGACACCTGTTATCACAGTGTTGCAGTTGTCAAGCTCTTTCTTGTTCTTTTCCAAATCGTTAGCCTGGTTGGGATCTTCGATTTTGGCAGTCAGCGCAGTGCGCTGTTTCTGAAGAATGTCGGTAAAGAGGAGGTATTTGTCAACCACTACCGAAGCGTCGATTTTTTCAGCGTTGTACATATCGATGGTAGCCTTCATAGCCACTTGGATAACAGCGACTTCGGATTTTTCCTGACCGAGGTCAATCGATCTATTAAGAGTGTTGAAATATGGTTCTACGATAGTAGGACGGAATTTGGCCATGTCAACGCCCTTGCGTCCGAGGATGTAAGGCTCGCCGTATAGCTTGCTGGTCTTAGCGAAAAACTTGATACGGTTGTCGTACACCATCATAAGAGTGTCGATCCAGGGCTCCTGCTCGGAGCGGGTCTTAGCCTGCGACATCTGGTACTTGATAATGTTTACACCGTGCGAATAAAGGTTCTGGCTGCACATAGGATAGTCTTTGAAAAGCACAGTCCAAGAGTTGTATGCGTCTTTGAGGTTGTTCTGCTTCATAAACTCAGAGAACATAGATAGCTGGCGAACGCAGAACGCGCTGTCGGCACCATATTTTTCCTGATCCCTCATAAGTTCCGCAATCTTGTGACGCTCGTTGCGGAGTCTGCCTTCTAATTCCTCAATCGAACCCGCCTTCTGCATATCCTTAAGAGTCTTGATGTCGAAAATGGTCAAAATCTCAGAGTCAGCACCTCCGAGTTTGAATTTTTCGATTTCGTCAAGTCCGTCGGCCATCTGAGCATAAAGATCGCGGTAACGTTGCTTGAGCGCTCTGTTGTAAGTAGTCTGTCCGGGTACAATTGCAAGTTCGCCGGCTGATTCGGGAAATTTTTCTTTAACCACATCGTCCGGAGTTTGTCCAAAAGCCATGCTTCCTGAAAGGAGCAAAGCCGAAAATGCTAATGCTATTTTTTCCGATTTCATCTTTATCATAATACTAAAATTTAAAAAAATTAAAAACTAATTATCTCTATTGAAACTTCCTTTTCACAAACCAAACGTCATGAATAGTAACGTTGAAATGCAGGAGAAAGTATTTTTCCTGATACAAATTGCTGTCGGTGGTACCCTTTTTGCCCAAATCGCATCCGATATTGAGTAGCAAGGTCCGCAATGGTAAACCTAAACCAAAAGTTATGCCTTGGTTTTTGATGTCCACGCCGTTGAGCTGAAGATATGTGTCCTCGGTGTGAAATCCCGCGCGGTATTGTATCGTCTTGAAAAATCTTGAAGAATAGCGGTCTTTAACATACTCTATTCCGACACCAATCGAGGTGCTCTTTTTCAGCGGCGTGTGATTTTCGCCTTCTATGTCAAAGTTCTTCCAGTCCTGCTGCGTGTAGTCGGCCATTACGGTAAAACAATCGTTGAACTCAACTGCCACGCCGAAACCTATTTTTTGAGGAACGGTTATGTGCCCCTTTGTTAATGTATCGTTGCATATTGTATCGTATTGTGAAGAAAAATTATCGTACCGTGTCAAAAGCAGCTCGTTACGGGTGTTGAGCTTGGCGTCGGTGCCGAATATTGCGCCCACGTTAAACTTGCAGACGTTGCGTGTGGAGTCTTTTGATGATTTGACTGCCTTGGAGAATGTAGCACCAAACTCGTATTGGAATCCGTTGATAAGGTAGCGGTTGTCGTAGTACACGCTGCATTTGTACGAATCGGCACTGAGCATTGAAATCTCGTTGTAACGGTCGAGGCTACCAAAAAGGAATCCTCCTGTCGCGCTCACCGAAATAGTGTTGAAAAACAAGAACGACGTTCCAAGCGAAACCTTGTTCAGTCCGCCCGAGCCTGTATAGTTGTTGCGATAGAAGTAAGGCATGTTGTCGGAGGCGTTTGTTATCTTTACGGTATCGTCCACCGAGTAGCCTACCGCGCTGTACGGACGCAATGCGAACACGAAGCTCCACCACGGCTTGGCGGCAAAGCCCGCAGCAAGATACTTAAATGTGGTATTGTTATTGCGCTGAGAGGCTTCTGACGATGAGAGAGTGGTGTATTTGGTGTCCATTCCCACGTCGAAGAGAAAACGCTGCATGGGAAGGCAGGTGTTAGCAGAAGGATTGAGAAGGTTGAGATACATCAACGAGGTATGCGCTATGCCCGCCCCGCCCATGTCGGCATTGTGTCCAAGCGACTGGGGATATATGTCGCCTATACCGTACCGCGAATACGGCGAGAATGTAACTTTCTGAGAATAAGACGGTAACGATACCGTCAAAAGTATTACTGCAACAAGTAGTTTAAATGTTTTTATCGAATACATTGTATTGTAAAATTCTGTTTAATCCAATTGCCACTAAATTTGGCTCTGCAAATATCGTGTTTTTTAATTTCTCTGCCAAGAAAATCGTATCTCCTCCTGTTAAAATTATTGAAGGATTGTTTAAAAATGTTTGTGCAAACTTGATATTCCACAAGATTTCGGCTACAATTCCATTTACAACTCCATTATTTATAGCGTGTTGCGTATCTGTAGCGATATTATCCGAATCACTTTCGGGACTTACCAAAGGCAGACGCGCCGTATGCTCGTGCAACGATGCAAACCTCATACTCAACCCGGGCGAAATGCTTCCCCCGAGATAGCGGTTTCCACCTTCTACAAACTCGTAAGTAATTGCAGTTCCGGCATCTACAACCATAACATCTCTCTCCGGAAATAGCACAGTAGCCCCTACTGCAGCTGCCAAACGGTCGTTGCCGAGCTGATTTTTATTGTAACAATTTTCGATTGGAAGCGGTGTCTGGCTGCTAAGCGTCACAAACTTGGCGTAAAGTGGTTGTAGAGCCTCTGCAACGGCATTATCGGGCTGTCCCACCGATGAGAGGATAGCGCAATCTGCTTTTTCTGCGTTAACAATATTTAACAAAAATTGAGCGGTTTTAACATCGCCGGAGTCAAAAAAATGCCGCTCAACAATGCTGTTTCCGTCAAACAAAAAGCATTTGCAACGAGTATTTCCAAAATCTACAACAAGATTCATACGATATTCATACTTTGGTATCGGAAAATGTTTTAATTTTGGGGCGAAGTTACTAAATTTGCAAATTAAAACTTAATACTATCCTAAATGAATGCGAAAAAAATTCTCATTGTAGAAGACGACAAGATGTTATGCACTATATTCCAGATGTTTATCCAAGAACTGAACTATGAGATAGTGGCTACCGTAAGAACCGGCGAGGACGCTATATCCGCTTGCGAAACATACAGCGACATCGACGTGATACTCATGGACATACATCTCGACGGAAATATCGACGGCGTAGAAACCGCCCGCCGCATTTCCCAAAAACGCACCACACCTATTATATTTATAACCGGCGACTCCTCGCCCGAGACCATCGAATCGGCTACGCTCGAAAATGTCTACGGCTTTATGACCAAGCCCGTATACAAGCGCAACCTCGGCGTAGCTATCGAATACGCATTTGCAAAATTTAAGAAGGCATAAAAAATCCTAACAGCCAATTTTAGTAGGAAATTGGCTGTTATAACCGCCAATTTTGGTAGAAATTTGGCGGATAGCAATAAAACAAACCGCCGATGACTGAGAGCCACCGGCGGTGAATTTTTGTATTCTGATTGGATTATCAATTAAACGGTATGTTCTTGCCAACGGGAACACTCTTACCGCCGCTCGAAGTAAGGAGCGGGGCTTCGATATTGATATCAATTACCTGAAAATCAGGTTTCTCGTAGGGTTGTTTTACTGTCTGGTTTTCCATTTTTAAAGAATAATTTTAAATGTTTGTTTTCCGATTTTAACTATTACAATGCCGGAGGCGGATAATGTGATTTCCTCGCGGGTGGAATGTGTGATGCCGGTTTTTAACACACGACCTGACAAATCTACGATGGTGTAATCCGTATCAGGCTGAGCATCAATAAAGATGGTGCGGTTAGATGACCAGACTTTTACACCTGTGGTTTCGGATAATGAAGAAACTGGAGTAACGATTTCGCCGCTTTCGGATTCTTCCACCTCGTCGGGGAAAACCACGCGGATGTAGTCGGGGAGGTCGGGGGCGGATTTGGCAAATACGCCGTTGTTCTTATTGTAAGTAAGGTAGCACCGCATCGGATTCACCCACGAGCCTTCGCCAGCACGGATAAACTGGCCTACGCTGATACCGTCCTCAGGTACTGCCGCACCTGCAAAACCGTAGCAGACACCCTGAATATCGTCAAAATAGGTTTTGGAATATACTCCGTGAAGTGTCCAATCGCTTTCGCTACCGTTGGTATTGATCGTTGTGGTGGGCTGCAAGTCTACGTTATTGAATGTAAGATTGTCGATTTGGTCAATGCCATCTTTCAGTTTGAAAATATAAGGAGTGTTAGCAGCAATCTGTGTGATTGGACCCGCCATTTTGGCAGTCCACACGCCATTTTCAAATACCACCTCATCCAGTGTGTAGAAGTTGCCGTCCACATTGCTTGCATCAAATGAGAACGGGAACATCACAGAGGCGGGGGTATTTTGAGTAAAAGTGCGCTCCAAGGTAACGTGGTCGACTTTCATTTTGCTGGAAATAACAAGCTGGCTGGCATCGGAGGATAAGAAATCGCCTTGGAGCTTGGCTGATGTGCCGTTCTGGTCTTGGGTGAGAGTGAGTACACCACCAGCGAATAACAAGTAGAGTTTTTTATTGGCAATGGCAGCTATCTGCTCATTAGAGAGAGTGCCGCTGTATAAATTTTCGCCATCGGTGAGTATCTGTCCGTCGGCAATGGAGGTTGAATAATCTCGACCATTGTTAATCATGGTATAACTGGGTGCTTGGATAAAGTCGCTGGGTTTGGTACATCCCAAGATGATGTCACCTCCTTCTATGTCTCCACCGTCTACCGTAACCTGACCACCAGTTATACTAATTATATCATACATCTCAATACCTTGATTATCATTTGTTTCTGTCATATGCACATTTACAACACCACCAGTTATGAATAAATTATCGCCATAGAATCCTCCCAAATTTCCTGTTGCATTAATGTCAACTATTCCACCGCTAATGGAGATTTTGCTTTTGCAAGAAATTCCACACCAGCTTTTGATAGTTAAGTGACCGCCATGGATGTCAATATTATTGTTATTTCCACTTTGCATGCCGTACATTCCTGACAATTCAACGTTACCAGATAACTGTTCATAACCAACGGTTATTGCAATAAAAGGATTTTGGTTATCATTGGCAGTTATTCTTAGTGTACCTGCACCGTTGATAGTGAGTTTGGCCTTGTCTTTTTCGGTATAGATTACTCCACCTGGAAAGCCGGAGCCGGAGCCGGGGATGATGGACATTGTAGCACCACCATCCACGGCAAGATAGGTATCACTCCAGATACAAATACATTGGTTAAATGTGATATCGTCAGTAACCTTGTACCATCCTCCTGCAAGGTGTGTTATACTATTATCAGACAATATAACTGGCGAACTCTGAGTACCTCCTTGAAAGAGTTCCACAAATGCTACGTTTATTGTTATTTCACCAGCTTCAAATGGCATGTAAAATGAGTATTCAGAACCATCTTTTTGAGACAGGTAGCCTGATCTATTTATTTCGGCAATATAATTAGATTCATGCGTCAGCGATAAAGTAACAGTGTTTGGGTGGTATTCATATGGGTCTAAATTGAGGACACTCAATTCAGCAGAAAAAGTAAACGACTGACCGTCAGATGCAGATTGGTTGCCATACGATACAGTGCCGTTACCAGTAACATTTACTGTAACATTAGCTTCTGTTGCCAACACCGGCGAGATTGATAAAAATACTAAAGCCACAGCAACAATGGCTTTAAAAAAAAATGATTTTATGGTCATAATTAATTGTATTATTGGTGTAGTAATTAAAAAAAGATAATAAAAAACGCCGCAAGAAAGTGCGGGATGAATGTCCGGCACTTTCTCACGGCGGAATAATGGGTATATTTTTATGGCGGATAGGGCGATTTACCCCCCCCGTAAAGTATAAATTACTTTATGTAAAATATTAATATATCTACACATGGTTACAACACCTTGTTAACTTCCTCAATAGTGATGTTGAGTTGCGCGGCTATTTGGGTAGGGGAAATGCCGGCAGAAGAAAGAGCCTTTATCGATGTTGACATAATCTCCGCCAGTTGATTCTTGGTTTCGGTCAACTGCTGGTCTTTCTCTGTCAACTGCTGGTCTTTCTCTGTTAACTGCTGGTCTTTTGCCGCCAACAACTGATTTTTTTCATTCAATTCCACTTTCGTCTCCTTCAACTCATCCTGAAGGTCTTCTTTTTCAGCCTCACGAATTGCATGAAGGCGTTCGGCATAATCTTCGAGGTCGAGGTTGCCACGCAACTGCTCATCGGCGGCGGCGTAAAGCAGACGACGGTAAATAACGTTGTAGGCAGAGTCTTCGTCTTTGTCCTCTGTGAGTTCGAGATATTTCGAGTCGTATGACAGCTTGTACCGCTGATCAAACGCACGCAACAGTTTTTCCAAAGGCTTTTTGGGTTTCTCGGGCAAAAAAGGAATTTGGATTATGTACAAATGATATGTCATACCATTCAGAAACTCGCACTGTGTCTTAAAGTCCAGCACGTTGTCGTCCTCGTCGTAAAAAACGGTGCTGCCTTTTATCAAAGGATATTCGAATCCATTGCCAAGGGAGTGTCCGAGGATAAAAATTCCATAGATATGCCGAGGCTTCTTGATTATATATGGCGTCTTGTCCTTGTCGTGGCGGTATTTTGTAATAGGGTCGGCGTTTGACTCGCTCGCCATCTGGATGCCGAAATACTTTCTAAAACGCATCACCTCCTCAGGTTCGGATGCTTTCTGAAGCTCTATGGTCACTGTCTCCTTTGTGCCGTCAGGATTTTCAATTGTGCCTGCGAAATCAAAACGAAGAAGTTTCAGGTTGCTGTTGTCTTCGCTCTGGTACGCACACTCGTGTCCCTTTATCTCCACTGACACGATTTTTTTGTTCAATATGCCGCCCAGGAGGATCTTCGCTACACGCTCGTCCTCCACAAGATATTTGAAAACCGTATCGTAAATAGGGTTGCAGACTTTTGCCATAACTTGTTATATTTTTAAATCCACTGCAAATATAAAAATCTTTTCCGTTTTTACAAAAATATTATCTACTTTTGCCAAAACAAAACTATAAACCAACCGCATTGCTTACACTATTAATAATAGCACTATCAGTATCGGCACTATCGGCGGCATTTTTTGCCGGAATCAAAACCGCTCTCACCGGCTGCGACAGGCTTGTGCTCGACATCGACATCAAAAACGGAACTATCCGCCAGGGGATAGTATTCCGTCCCGCCGACAATATCGAGCTGTGTATCACGTGTATGCGCACAGGCGAGATTCTTTCGCAATGCGTTTTGGCAAGTGCGCTGTTTGTGCTGTGCGGACGGTTAGGGCTGGGATTGTCGGGCAGGTGCATTTTCATAGCATCGTCGATAATCACCGCCACAATACTCTGCAAGGCTATCCCCACTGCTTACTGCTCCAACAACGCCAACGCTATGCTGCGCAAATTCAACCCCATAGCCGACTTCATATCCAACTTTCTCTATCCGGTAGTATACTTGGTGATGCTTCCGGTTATATCGGCAAGCGGCAAAATCAAAGGCAAATCGGAAACCGAATCTGACAACATAGCCGAGCTGATTCCCACAACGGCATCCAAAAACGACACCGAAGAATATGCCGACGGAAAGCTTCAGTTCTTAAAAAAAGCGTTGGATTTCAAGGAGATACGCATACGCGAATGTATAGTTCCTCGCAACGAGATAGTAGCCGCCAACGTAACCGACTCTATCAAAACCCTCACTGAAAAATTTGTAGAGAGCGGATATTCCAAAATAGTGATTTGCAACGGAAGTCTCGACAAGATAACAGGTTACGTAAACGCGCTGGATCTTTTCAAAAATCCCAAGAACATAAAATCTGTAATTATTCCGGCAATAGAAGCCCCCGAGACCATGACCGCCGACAAGCTGCTCAAGCAGTTTGTAAAACGCCGCAAGAGCGTGGCCGTGGTTACCGACGAGTACGGGGGAACGGCGGGAATGATTACCGTGGAGGACATCATCGAAGAAATCACCGGCGAAATAGAGGATGAACATGACATTCAGGAACTTGTGGAACGCCGGATCGGAAACAACGAGTTTATATTCTCGGGACGTTTGGAAATCGACTACATCAACGAAAAATACAAGCTCCACCTGCCCAAAACCGATGATTACGAAACTCTTGCAGGATACATACTCACGCTCAACAAAGATTTCCCAAAAAACGGCGACGAATTTACCGACTGCGATTTCAAAATCAAAGTCCTCCAAGTAAAAAAGCCTAAGATAAACATAGTAAAAATAACGTTAAATACTTAAAAATGAATATCATACACTTACCAATAATAGATTCCACCAACGACGAGGCGCAACGCCGGATTTCTCTCGACAAATCCACCACCGACGACTTTGTGATAAGAGCCGACTTCCAGACCGACGGTCGCGGACAGCGTGGCAACACATGGCAGAGCGAAAACGCGGTTAACCTCATGTTCAGCTACGTTTTCCACCCGAAAGATTTGGAAGTTACCGACCAGTTTCTGCTTTCGCAGGCGGCTTCGGCGGCTGTGGCAGAATACCTCAACGCCAACAACATTCCAGAAGTGTCGGTAAAATGGCCCAACGACATTTATTCCGGTATGAAAAAAATCTGCGGTATGCTTATCGAAAATTCGGTGATGGGCAAATACATAAGAACCAGCATTATAGGCATAGGAATCAACGTCAACCAGCGCATTTTTCCCGAAAATCTTCCCAACCCAGTGTCTATGGCAAACATTTCGCATCTGACATACAATCTCGATACCGAGTTTGAGAGCATCACAACCATACTAAAGAAGCATTTAGAGCAGATTTCAAAAGCAAATAGGCAAATGCTAAAAAAAGAGTACACAGGGCATCTTTTAGGATTAGGCAAAACATTGATTTACAACGCAAAAGGCATCATTTTCAAAGGCGTGGTAAAAGACGTGGACGATTTTGGACACATTACGGTAGAGAACGTCTCCACGGGAGAATCGCAGAAATACGACTTTAAAGAAATAGAACTCGTAATACCCGAACAAAACAAGTTGACAGAATGAAACTTATAAAATATATAACGGCATTATTGCTTACTTGTGCGGCCATATCTGCCGACGCGCAGTTTTACAACGGACACCAGATGAATTTCGGACAAAACCGCGTGCAATACACCCGGTTTCGCTGGTTGTACTACCGTTATCCCCAATTCGACACCTACTATTACACCGACGGCAAAGACCTCGCGCAATTTGTCAGCGATAAGGCATCGGTGATTATTCCCGAAATGGAGAAGTTTTTTGGCCGCAAGATGCAGAAACGCATCATATTCCTTGTATACAACAGGTTGACAGAGTTCCGCCAGAGCAATATCGGACTTCTCACGCAGGACAACAGCCCAAACCTCGGCGGCGTTACCAAAATTATCGACAACAAAGTGTTCCTCTATTTCGACGGCGACCACATAAAGTTTGAACGGCAGATACGCGAGGCGGTGGCTTCGGTGCTTATGACATCAAGCCTCTATGGCACTGGACTGAAAAGCAAGGTGGCTAACTCCGCAGTTATCTCGCTGCCCGAATGGTACAGCCTCGGACTCTCGGCATACGTATCTGAAAAATGGAACTCCGAAATCGAGGACATTATCAAAGACGGGTTCCAAAGCAAGAAATACAAAAAAATCAACCATCTCTCGGGCGACGACGCCAAATATGCAGGATACTCACTATGGTATTATATCACAATGGCTTACGGCCGCGATGCCATTCCTAATATAATTTATCTCACCGGCATCAACAAAAACCTCAACAACGCAATTACACAGGCACTCGGCAAATCGTTGAAGAAAATCGCACCCGACTGGAAGGATTTTTACACCGAAAAATTCGCCGTCAACTATCCCGATGCTGATATGCCTGACCAGGACACCATTATCCAAAAACCAAAGAAAAACACCGTATACGGCAATCCAGCCACTTCGCCCGACGGCAGATACACATATTACAGCACCAACTCGATGGGCAAGTACAAAATTTACTTGCGCGACAACCAGACCGAGGAGTTTGTAAAAGTTATCCGCCGCGAACACAAGTTAGAACAGATTACCGACTACTCCTACCCCGTGGCAGCTTGGCATCCGATGTCAAAAATTCTGAGCTTCGTTATCGAAGAAGTCGGCTATCCTTATCTATATCAATACAATACCGAAACTAAAACTTTTGTAAAAAGAATATTCACGAAATTCGACAAAGTGTTCGACATGAACTATTCTGACGACGGACTCAACATCGTGATGAGCGTACAAATGGAAGGTATGCGCGATATTGTAGTGTTCAACGTGGCTTCAAACTCATTTGAACGTATCACACAAGACCTTGCCGACGACCTCGACCCAAAGTTCGCTGCCGGATCTAAGAAGATAGTTTTCTCATCAAACCGCCTCTGCGACACCCTGATGCAAGAAAAACCCGACATGCACCAACCAATTGGCAGCACCTACGATATTTTTGAATACAACTACGCCGCACACAACCCTGTGCTTACGCGCATTTCAAACACGCCTTACGAAAACGAAACCGCTCCTTACGAAACCTCACGGGGCAACTACACCTACCTGAGCGACAAAAACGGCATTATCAACCAGTACGCCTCAGTATACGACAGCACCATTATAGCTATCGACACCATTGTACATTACAGATACACTAACAATAACAAGCCGGTTTCGAACTATGGGCGCAACACTATCAGCCTGAATGTCAACAATCAGAACCAAAAGAAAGACAAGACGTTCAGATTCAAAGACCGTTTCTATATGTTTTCAAATCCGCTCAACACTTCCTCTGTAGACATTCCACAGACACTGCCAACCACATATTTCCGCAACAGGGAAAACCGCCGTCAGCACCGTCAAGACAGCATCGAGACCGTCCGCCGACAAAAAGCCATAAGGGAACGCGAAATTGCCGACAGCATTGCCGCCAATCCGCCCAAGGAGTGGATTCACCCCGACAGCCTCAAATACGACATCACCAACTATATTTTTGAAGAAGAACGCTCTCTCGCTCAGCAGCTTACATTCTACCATCAGGATCTCAAGGAGCGTCACAAACACGAGGAGGCTATACGTCCTCAACAGCGGCTATATTTTACCACTTTCTATATCGACTACCTTGTAAGCCAAATCGACTTCAGCGGCAAAAACCAAAGCTATCAAGCGTTTACAGGCGGACCTTACTATTTCAACCCGGGTGCAAGCGCATATTTCAAAATAGGAATCAAAGACCTTTTTGAAGACTACCGCCTCACCGCCGGAATAAATGTTGGAGGAAATTTTGACAGCTACGATTTCTACCTTTCGTTTGAAGACCTCAAACACCGCTGGGACAAGGAGTATGTATTCCACCGCAGCACTTTCCGAAATATCTACGACTATTACGCCACAAAGGTAATCACCAACGAGGGAATCTTCAACACCAGCTACCCATTTAACCAGACTTCGGCTATAAAAACATCGGTGGGGCTGCGCTACGACAAAGCCCAATACCTTGTAACCGACTATCCGTATCTCGGACAAGACCCTCAGTACCAAGTATTTGCAAAAGGCAAGATTGAATTTGTGTTCGACAACACGCGCAGCCTCGGCACCAACACTCCCGCAGGCGTAAGAGCCAAGGCGTGGAGCGAGCTTTACCAGCAGGTGGAAGGCCGGTACGATATTATTTCGTCCTGGGGAATGGACTTGAGGTATTACCAGAAGATTCACCGAAACCTGATTTTTGCCTCGCGACTCGCTGCCGCCACATCTTTCGGCAGCGGAAAAATCATCTACTATCTCGGCGCGGTGGACAACTGGACTAAGTTCAAAACCGACGGAATGTTCGACCGCTCCATCCAAATAGACCACAAAGAAAACTATATCTACCAAGCCGTGGCTACCAATATGCGCGGCTTCATTCAGAACTGCCGCAACGGAAACTCATTCGCCGTGCTCAACAACGAGGTGCGCTGGCCTCTGTTCCGCTACTTAGCCAACCGTCCCATCCACTCAAAACTTATCAACGACTTCCAGCTGATTGGATTCTTCGACGCCGGCTCGGCTTGGACAGGTTTTGTGCCTTTCAAATCTAAAAACGCCTACGACAAATACGAGCTGCAGAACGGATCGCTCACCATGACCATCGACGTAGACCGTCCCTCGATAGTGGCTGGATACGGTTTCGGATTCAGAACCACACTTTTGGGATACTTTCTCCGTTTCGACTGGGCGTGGGGCGTGGAAGGACGGATAATTCTTCCGAGAGTGTTCTATTTCTCGCTCGGCCTCGATTTCTAATATTTTTTTGTAATGCGACACATATATTTAATAGCAGTTATATTGTTAGCAGCAGCATGTTCGCCCTCGGCGCGACAAGACACTCAAAAGCCGCGGTCGTATATGCACATCACCACTTCTGCCAACGACCCTGCACACAAAATTGCCAACATGTTCGACGATATGGACTACACAGCTTTTGCGCCAGAAGAGATGCGAACCTACGACCTGAAAATCGGAAAATCTACTATCTCGCACATCAAATTTACCCCTGTCAGGCGACGTGGCTACAGCACCGATTTTACCATCTTTGTAAAAATTGCGGGAATCTACTACAAATGCACCGGCGACAAGTCCGAAATAAAAATCAAGCCCACCGAAACCGACTCGGTGTCAATCACAATAGTGAGCAACATAAAAGGCAGCCGCGCCGAGTTTGTAAAAGACACACTCGTATCGGTAGCCATCAGCACCGCCGACACGCGGCATATACACGCCATCGAGCGCATCGACTTTTTTAACAACGGCGAATTGCTCAACGATTCCGTTCAGGTCGATGCCGACAACAACGCACCAGAAAGCGCCAAACTGCCGCAGGATTTTGCCGCCAACTACAAGAGCCACCTCTACGGACCGCTCACCGACAAGGTTTTGAGCATCAGCAACAAAGGATATCACGCCACGTGGGTAATACGAAGCAACGGCCAGGCGGCGTTTTATACCGAAAACAAGCACTATTTCGAGGGCTATATCCAAAAAAACCGCAACAACACCGTTATCCGTATCACCAAAGCAATAGGATTTACGCCCCCCTCGGAGATGATGCTGCTGATCCTATCCAACAACTTGGTGATACCCCAACAGAAAATCGCGCTGCCTTTCGACGGATGCGACGGTGATTTTATCAACCTTAAGCTGTTTCCCGACCTGTTCAGCTTCGATATCCGCTACGCAACCGAAAACAATTTTACTCATACCGTGCTTTACGATGAGCCGTTCTGCTATATGCGCTACGCTCCTGCCCGCGACTTGCTCAAAGCCGCAAAAGATTTTAAATCAAAAGGTTACAAAATCAAGATTTTCGACGGCTACCGTCCCCACTCGTGCCAGTTCCTTATGTGGAAAATTATTCCCAACCCCAATTTTCTCACCGACCCGGCAAAAGGCTCTATACACAACCGTGGCGGTGCTGTAGACCTCACCCTCACCGACCTTAACGGCAACGACTTAGACATGGGCACCGACTTCGACCACTGCGGCTTTGAGGCGTACATGACCAACACTAACCTCCCTCCCGAGGTAATCGACAACCGTATGCTGCTCAAAACCATAATGGAGAAATACGGATTTCGTGGTATCCGCACCGAATGGTGGCATTTCAGCCATCTGTCGGCCTATAATTATCCGTTGGCTGATATAAAATTGAAGGAATGGGTTGAATAAAGTTTTGAAATTCCAGTTTTTTTCCGAACTTTACGGACAGAATTTTAATCAAAACAGACATCATGAGATTTAACGCAATAGCCGACCGTACAGAATATTTGTTGCGCAAACTGTCGAAACGCGCAAAATCGTGGCTTGTGGTAACTGTTGTTGCCGTTGCAGCTCTTATGCTGATTTTCGGAACTCTATGGATTTACAACCACATAAAATACAAACGCGAACGGGCAGAATACGAACGCAAACTGCAAACTTCGCAACAAAACTACTACATGCAAACCGTAGAAAACGCCAACCTCGAAAAAAGGCTTCAAGACATGAACCTACGTCTGGCGCAAACCATCGGCTCCATGGTGGAGATGCAAACCATGCTCAACCAAATCAACAGCGAAAAAGCCAATCTCGAAGAGGTAAAACGCCAACTCGAAAACGGCATGAAAAACACCCGCACACAGTTAGACAAAGTTCAAAAATCGGTAAACAACCTGATAGACAGCCGCTCGCACTTAATCACTAACACCGAGGAAAACGTAATCCACGAT